>NZ_AP025506.1:3332873-3635862 GCF_024347595.1 Vibrio pomeroyi
CTTCTCTCCCTGCCACTTAAGTCCACTCATCGCCATACCTGCGGCAATGCCAAAGTGTTGCCAGTCCATCGGCAGTCGACGTCGCTTCGCCACCTTGTTCTCAAACAGAGACAAAGGGTTGAGCGACTCACAGCTCAGCTGAAAATGGTGCTCTAGCTCTTCAGTGACCATCGGAATACTGGCTCCCTCGCCCATTAGCCAGATCCCTGAAATAGGCTGAAGTGCATTAACTGAAGAATAGAGCTGCAACTGACGCTTGAGCTTTTCGATCAAATTGACAATAAATCGGTGGGTATCTTCAGCCGTGCCGAACACGCCTTCTATATCACTCGGGTTATCCGAGCTTCGAAGATCTTGCGTACCAAAGGCGATATCTTTATAGAAAGGTGCTGAACTCTGCGGGATAACCCCTAGCGAGGTTTGGTCGATTCCAACATCCACCAGCAACCAGTTCTTCTTATCGGGATACAAGCGCGAAGCCAATTGCCAAATATTAAGCAGCCCATGCGCCTGCGTATCGACGACCACAGGTTTAAAACCCACTTTCGTTAGTGCATCTGCTCGGCTATCGACCACTTCCTTGCGAGTGGCATACACCTGATAACTGCTTGTCGATCCTTTACCAAATCGTTTGTCTTCCAGCTTTACAAAATCTAAACTCAGCTCCTCGATAGGAAAGGGAGACTGGTGAGCGAAGGTTTGATAGATCGAAAACTCTTTTTCTCTGTCTTCTAACTCACTCTCTATTTGCAGTACTTTGCTGATCACTGTGTTATCAGGTACCGAAATGGCGACGTTGCGACAGCCAAAAGGCAGTCCTTTCCTAAGTTCTTTGAGTTTCTTAACAGTTTTCTGATACTCCAAAGTATGGTTAGCTGTAAAAATGTCGTCCGAAATCGGCAGCTCTTTGTATCCCACTAGGGCATACAACTCCCCCACGGGTTTTAGTACCACGGCTTTGATGCTGTGATGATTTATATCTATACCTGTAATTAATGATGAACCCATGTGACCTAGCTCCTGAAGTGCCAAGCATTTCGTTGATTATCTAGGGGTTGTGATTATTAGTTAAATAAGCGTTAATAAACGAAAGCTAAGTTTTTAGCCTAGAGTACAAGGGTTTGCTGCTTATCAGCCTTAACTAATCAGGGATTATCCGGTGAAGTTCATAAAGCGATTATTCATATTTACATTGATTTGCATGATTCTTGGAGTCAGTACAATTTTCGGGTTTTATTATTACGTAAAACCAGAGTTGCCTGATGTTGCCACTTTGCGCGACGTAGAACTCCAAACGCCGATGCAAGTCTTCAGTCAAGACGGTAAGTTGATCTCTCAATTTGGTGAAAAGCGTCGTAATCCAGTCACTTATGACGAGATTCCTCGCCACTTAGTTGAGGCTTTGATTGCGACCGAAGATAGCCGTTTCTACGAACACCCAGGTATTGACCCAATCGGTATTACTCGTGCAGCGATCGTGGTTGCTATGTCGGGTTCTGCAAAACAAGGGGCGAGTACCATTACTCAGCAGCTTGCGCGTAACTTCTTCTTATCTAATGAGAAAAAGATCATGCGTAAGATTAAAGAGATCTTCATTGCGATCCACATTGAGCAACTGCTTAGCAAAGAAGAGATCATGGAGCTGTACGTAAACAAGATCTTCCTTGGCCACCGCTCATATGGTTTCGGCGCAGCAGCGCGTGTTTACTTCGGTAAGGATCTTCCGGATCTAACACTAAGTGAACTAGCTACACTTGCGGGTATGCCAAAAGCACCATCGACAATGAACCCTATCTATTCTGTTGAACGTGCGACCAACCGTCGTAACGTTGTATTACGTCGTATGTTGGACGAGCAATACATCACTCAAGCAGAGTTTGATGAAGCTCGCAGTGAAGAGCTTATCTCGAAGTACCACGGTGCAGAGATTGAACTCAGTGCTCCGTATGTTGCAGAAGTTGCACGTGCTTGGATGGTGGAACGCTATGGCGAAGCCGCTTATACATCAGGCATGAAGGTCTACACGACCGTTGATTCAAAACTACAGAAAGCAGCGAACCAAGCCGCGATTAAGAACCTGCTTGGCTACGATGAGCGTCACGGCTACCGTGGTGCTGAAAAAGTCTTATGGCAAACCGAGCAATCAGCTTGGGATCATGAAAAGATCGTTAAACAGCTTAAATCTCAACCAACCTATGGTGACCTAGTCCCTGCGGTTGTGACTTCAGTTGATTCGAAAAGCGCTCAGGTTTGGGTTAAAAACCAAGGCGAGGGTACTATCGAATGGCAAGGCATGAACTGGGCTCGTAAGTTCCTAACAGACGACCGACAAGGCCCCGCTCCTTCGCAAGCAAAAGAGATTCTTGCTGTTGGTGAGCAAGTTTGGGTTCGTCATGAAGCCGTAACAGGTGACGAAGTCTCTGAAGAGCCGACAGAAGAGTCAGCGACAGCAGAATCGGAAACACCTGTTGTTTGGCGTCTAAGCCAAGTGCCCAATGCAAACACTGCATTTGTGGCAATGAACCCGAACAACGGCGCAGTATTGTCGATGGTGGGTGGCTTTAACTTCGTACACAACAAGTTCAACCGCGCGACGCAATCTATTCGTCAGGTTGGTTCTGGTATCAAACCATTTATCTATTCAGCAGCGATTGAGAAAGGCTTAACACTGGCTTCATTGATCAACGATGCACCGATTAACCAATGGGATAAGAGCCAAGGTACGGCATGGCGACCAAAGAACTCGCCACCAACCTACGTTGGCCCAACTCGTTTACGTATTGGCTTAGCTCAATCGAAAAACGTAATGGCGGTACGTGTACTGCGTGAAGTTGGTTTGGATGATACTCGTAACTACCTAACTCGTTTCGGCTTTGATATTGATGAAGTACCTCGTTCTGAGACTATTGCGCTTGGTGCTGGTAGCTTAACACCTATGAAAGTAGCGCAAGGTTACTCAGTATTCGCTAACGGCGGTTACTACGTTGAACCTTTCTACATCAGCCGCGTTGAGACTCCATTTGGTGAGACTGAGTTTGAAGCGACACCTAAAGTCGTGTGTAAAGAAGATTGCAAACAGACTATTACTGCCGATCCAATGGCGGATGAGTTTGCCGAGCAAGACGTAGATGCGAAAGTTCAATACGCTCCTCAAGTTATCTCTGAGCAGAACGCTTTCCTTGTTCGTGAAATGATGTACAGCAACATCTGGGGTGGCGGTGACTGGAGCCAAGGTACGGGTTGGAATGGTACAGGCTGGCGTGCTCAACCATTGAAGCGTCGTGACATTGGTGGCAAAACAGGTACTACCAACGACTCGAAAGATACTTGGTACAGCGGTTACGGCCCTGGCATGGTTGCAACGGTATGGGTTGGCTTTGATAACCACAACCGCAACCTAGGTCGCACTAAAGCGAACTCTAACCTTGGTAAGAACCAGATTACTGGTGCGGAAGCCGGTGCTAAGACAGCAGAACCAGCATGGGTAGACTTCATGGGCACGGCATTGGCAGGCGTTCCAGCACAACGCAAAGAGATTCCAGAAAACATCGTTCGCGTTCGTATTGACCGTGATACCGGCTTACTGACCAACAAGTACGATAGCTCATCAATGTTTGAGTACTTCGAGAAAGGCACTGAGCCAACTGAGTACATCACTGAGCGTTTCAATGATGATATCTACTCCACCTCTTCAGGTGAAACGGTAGAAGAACTGTTCTAAGCAGTTCTTTGAACCTAGCAACATAAGCAAATAAAAAGGGTTGATTTGAATTCATATCAACCCTTTTTTTGTCTCTGCTATACGGAGGTTAAGCTAAACGACCTTTTCCAACTGAGTACGAATCGTCTCCGCCAGTTGCTCAAAGCGCCCTTTCAATGGAGAGCCCGGACGATACGCAACCACGATACGACGTGAAGGCGTTGGGTTGACCGCAGGCACGTAGCACACACCATCTTTCTGCTTTTCTTTTGGTACTGATAATTGAGGCAGCAAGGTAATCCCCGCGCCTGCCGCGACCATGTTACGCAGCGTCTCTAAGCTGGTCGCTTTAAAACGCTCATCATCTTTTGCTCCCGCAGCAAAACAGAACCCTAGGGCTTGGTCTCTTAAACAGTGACCGTCACCAAGTGCTAAAACTGTCTGTCCATTGAGTTGAAGCATATCTACCGTGTCCTGCTGAGCCCATTCATGGTCACATGGAACCGCAACACTTAATGGCTCGTCATACACATCAATCTCTTTGAATACCGCCGTTTCATCAACCGCAGCCAGTACCAAGCAGTCAAGCTTGCCATCTTCCAATTGACTCACTAATTGATGAGTTTGCGCCTCATGCAGGTATAGCTCTAACTCAGGAAAGCTCTCTTTCAGGTGAGGAACAATCTTAGGCAGGATATAAGGACCTACCGTTGGAATGAAACCAATATGCATTGGTCCGGTCATCGCTTCACCGTGTCCACTCGCCATATCCTTAAAAGTCTTCACTTCGTTGAGAATACGCTTGGCTTGTTCAACAAGTTGTAACCCTGATTCTGTAAATATGACCTTCCTTGGACTACGCTCGGTTAACTGAAGTCCGATTTCATCTTCTAGTTTGCGTATTTGACCGCTTAGTGTTGGCTGACTGACAAAGCACGCTTCTGCCGCTTTTCGGAAGTGTTTGTGCTCTGCGAGCGCCACCAAGTATTCAAAGTCACGAATGTTCATGATCAGTCTCTTACCTCAGGTTTAATAAGAACAAGGGTTTTCATAGCAACATTTAAAAGAAAAATGCTCTTGATAGAATTTACCTATCAAAACCATAACATCAAACGATTAGAGCTATCAAAGAATTTATCTAATAATGGGCTCAACAAAACGAAACAGAGCAACGAAAAACGTTAAGCTCTAATAGAACAAAATTAAAATATCATTTAAGGAAATCAATATGTTTGCATCTAAAGAAGGTCAATCAATCCCTCAAGTAACATTCCCAACTCGCCAAGGCGATGCATGGGTTAACGTAACGACAGAAGAGCTTTTCAAAGACAAGACAGTTATCGTATTCAGCCTACCAGGCGCATTTACTCCAACATGTTCTTCAAGCCACCTACCTCGTTACAACGAACTACACTCAGTGTTCAAAGAAAACGGCGTTGATGACATCCTTTGTGTTTCTGTAAACGACACGTTCGTAATGAACGCATGGAAAGCAGACCAAGAAGCGGAAAACATCACATTCATCCCTGATGGTAATGGTGATTTCACAGACGGCATGGGTATGCTAGTTGAGAAAAACGACATCGGCTTCGGCAAACGTTCATGGCGCTACAGCATGCTGGTTAAAAACGGCGTGGTAGAGAAAATGTTCATCGAAGAAGACGTACCAGGCGACCCGTTCAAGGTTTCTGATGCAGATACTATGCTTAACTACCTTGCTCCTGAGCACAAAGAGCAAGAGTCAATCACAGTATTCACTAAACCAGGCTGTCCTTTCTGTATGAAAGCAAAACAGAACCTAATCGACAAAGGTCTAAACTACGAAGAAGTAGTTCTAGGTAAAGACGCAACAACAGTAAGTCTGCGTGCAATCTCTGGTCGCACAACAGTTCCTCAAGTATTCATCGGTGGCAAACACATCGGTGGCAGCGAAGAACTAGAAGCTTTCCTAGGTTAAGTTAAGTGAACTAGCAATATCAGCTAACCCACCCTCTGTGGGTTAGCTATTCCAAACCACTCTCAAGTGAGCTTTGGAAAAAGAATATAGCTTGTGACTCGCTAACCTAAGAACCACAAGCTAAACCTAATAAAACAGAATCACAAAACAAACCCGTTATCCTGGCTCTCAAAAAAATCACCAGAGTTGGAGGGGTTCGTTCAAACTAAATTCAGCCATTGCGAGAAAATTATTATGAAACAAGTCAATGTAGATGTAGCAGTTATCGGGGGCGGTACGGCAGGTCTAGGTTCTTACCGCGCTGCAAAAGCACACACTGACAGTGTCGTGATGATTGAAGGCGGCCCTTACGGTACAACCTGTGCTCGCGTTGGTTGTATGCCATCTAAGCTGCTTATTGCAGCTGCAGAAAGCGTACACCAAATCGAGAAAGCTCCAGCTTTTGGCGTTCACCCACAAGGCGATATCGTGATTAACGGCCGTGAAGTGATGGATCGAGTTAAGTTTGAACGTGACCGTTTTGTTGGTTTTGTTTTAGAAGGCGTTGATGAAATCCCAGAGCAAGACAAGATCTCTGGTTACGCAAAATTCTTAGACGATAACACGCTACAAATTGATGACCACACGGTTGTCACGGCTAAGCGTATTGTTATCGCGACAGGTTCGCGCCCTGCATACCCTGCCGTTTGGAATGAACTTGGCGACCGCCTAATCATTAACGATGACGTGTTCAGCTGGGATGATTTACCAGAATCAGTTGCTGTATTTGGCCCTGGCGTTATTGGTCTTGAGCTTGGTCAGTCACTACACCGCTTGGGGGTGAAGACCAAACTGTTCGGTTTGGGTGGTCAAGTTGGCCCAGTAACCGACCCAGAGATCATGGCTTACGCAGATAAAGCCTTCAATGAAGAGTTCTACCTAGATGCCGACGTGAAAATCGAGAGCATGAAACGTATTACCACTGAATCGGGTGAGGCTCGCGTCGAAATCCAGTTCATCAATAAACAAGGTGAACTAGAAACTAACGTCGTTGAGTACGTATTAGCAGCTACAGGTCGTCGTCCTAACACGGATAAACTTGGTTTAGAGAATACCTCTCTAGAGCTTGATGATCGCGGTGTGCCAGTTGCAGACTACTACACACTGCAAACATCGTTACCATCAATCTTTATTGCGGGCGATGCTAGCAACCAACTGCCTCTGTTACATGAAGCAGCAGACCAAGCACGCATTGCAGGTGATAACGCAGGTCGCTTCCCTGAGATTCGTGCAGGCCTACGCCGCTCTAAAATCTCAGCGGTATTCTCTGACCCGCAAATAGCGATGGTTGGCGAAACCTACAAAGAGATCACCACACGTTTAGGCACATGTGGCTGTTTCGCAACGGGTGAAGTGTCTTTCGAGAACCAAGGTCGCTCACGAGTGATGTTACGCAACAAAGGTATTTTGCACGTATACGGTGAGCAAGGTACAGGCCTCTTCCTTGGTGCTGAGATGATGGGACCAAACGCAGAACATTTGGCGCACTTGTTAGCATGGGCACACCAGAACAAAATGACAGTTTCTGAAATGCTAGACATGCCGTTCTACCACCCAGTAATTGAAGAGGGTGTACGAACTGCCCTACGTGACCTCAATGCGAAACTGCACCTTGGCCCAGAGATGGTGAAACACTGTCTAGATTGTGGTCCTGGTTGTTAATCTCTGTTGATTGAGACAGAACACATAGATTAGATACTAAAAAGGAAAGCCAATGGCTTTCCTTTTTGCTTTTTGGCAACGAGTAAATAACAGAGATTCCCGATTACGCTCCTTCGTCGCTTTCGGGAATGACGATAATTTGCCTACACCGTAAACCCGAAACTAACCAGTGTAACGGTACTTATCAAAACACATCTAAGCTGAACCCACCCAAAGTGACACCAGTTAAACCAAAACTTAATCCGTCATTCCAGAACCGAAGGACGAGGTATCTGGAATCTCTTGAAGTCGTTACTTATCGCTAAATACGAGAGAATTACTTCTCAGCTGCAATCACAGAGATCTCAACAAGTAGCGCTTCACGAGCCATATCGCCAGTAACACATGCGCGAGCTGGTGCGTGACCTTCTGGTACCCATGCATCCCAAACTGCGTTCATTTCTTGGAAGTCTTTCATGTCTTTCAAGTAAATCGTTGCTGACAGCATGTGCTCTTTGTCGCTGCCTGCTTGCTCAAGTAGCGCTTCTACTTTATCTAGCATTGTCTGTGTTTGTTCAGTGATGCCTTTAGTTGCATCAGCACAAACTTGGCCACATAGGTAGATAGTACCGTTGTGTTTAACAATACGGCTCATACGTTGCTTGGTTTCTTGGCGCTCAATCATCGATCTTCTCTCTCTATGTCACCGTGATCCAATATCTTGTGACGTGGTATTATCAGGGCAACAAGCATAACGCGAATCAAGCCCAAGATGACATGTCTTCATTGCAATAAAAATGAAAAAATCTTCAACAAACTCGGTCGCTGCCAACGTTGTATGAATCAGCTCACGGTGCTGTCGTTCTTGAGCTGGGGAGTATGGTGGTTATTTTTCAGAGAAGACCCGAAAACCATCAATGCCATCGCCTTGATGATGGCGGCTTTCGCATTCAGTGGTTTATTGTCGCTGCATTGGATAATGAAATTTTTGGTGCTGCCTTTGAGGAACAAAAAGCGTTAGCTGAGGTGTTTGTTGGATAGGCAATAATGGTTAGATGCTAGCTTCAATACTCGGATAATTGGTCACAACAATCGAACGAGTATAATTTGCCAAACAGCAGATAGAAAAAAGCCCCAGAACCAATCGATTCTAGGGCTTTCTTAGAAAATTCTAAGAAAAAGCAGTGGTACTTTAATAGACCGGGCTTTTCTTAATTTGTTCCCAAAAAAGATCAGATTTTTGATCTTTTTTTTAGGGACTATAAAATCAATGCCTTATGCAACATTCACCTTAGCGATAATCTGCTCGACCAAGTTCACTTCCAAAGCCACTTCATCGCACGCATGTTGACGAGGACACTGGTCGCAATCTTTCAGTACCTTCTCAGGTAGCAGAGATTTCGATGTTGGTAAGAAGTCATGCTTCATAAAGAACTCAGGCGTACGAGTCAGTACAAACACCTTCTTGATGGCCATTTGGCGTGCTTTCTCAACCAAGTGCTGAACAATCGCGGTTCCCTGCCCTTGACCTTGCCAACCAGCTTCAACGCCCAATGAACGTATTTCCGCTAAGCCAGAGTCATACACATAGAGCGATGCACAACCTGTCACCTCACCATGATGCTCTGCGACCGCAAACGAGCCAATATCACGCACCAGTTCATTACGAGAACGAGGTAGGTTTTCACCCATATTCGCCCAGTAAGCCACCATGCCTTCCAATGCTTCGATGTCAGTCAAACGAGCAGGACGAACCTTAACGATTGAGGTGTCACGCTGCGCCAAACGCTTCTCAGCTTGGTCAACCGCGTAAGCCACTTGTTGTGGTGATACACCACCTAGCGCGCTACGTTTTTCAAGACACGATTCAATGGTCAGGATGTCATACACATCCTCTTCAATCACCTCAGAGAACTCTTTCATCTCTGCGATGGTTAATTCTTCTAATGCGCAGCCTTTCGCAATCGCCGCTACTACTGTTACACCTACAATATGGTGAGCTTCACGGAAAGGAATGCCTTTCGCCACTAAGTAATCGGCCAGCTCTGTAGAGTTTGCGTAACCTTGCTTCGCTGCTTCAAGTGTACGCTCGCCGTTCACTTTAATGCCGTCAAAACAAAGTGCAGCCATTTCCATACAGTCATTCCAAGTGTCTAAAGCGTCGAACAGACCTTCTTTATCTTCTTGCATGTCTTTGTTGTACGCCAAAGGCAGAGCTTTTACTGTCATCATCATTGCTGCTAATGAACCATATACACGGCCAGTTTTGCCACGGATAAGTTCTAACGCATCCGGGTTTTTCTTTTGTGGCATCAGAGATGAACCTGACGTCACTGTATCCGCTAACTCGATGAAGTTTGATTCACCAGAGTTGTAGAAAATCATATCTTCTGCAAGACGCGAAAGGTGAAGCATAGAGATAGAAGCGATCGACATCAGCTCCATCACATGGTCACGGTCAGATACTGAATCTAGAGAGTTACGTGTTGCACGACGGAAACCTAAGTTGTGAGCTAACTCTTCACGGTCCATCGGATAAGCTGTTCCTGCAAGGGCACCAGAACCCAGCGGACATGTATCTAAACGCTTAATCGCATCATTCAAACGAGAATAATCACGCTCAAGCATTTCAACGTAAGCCAAGCACCAGTGAGCAAAAGTTACCGGCTGAGCACGTTGTAAGTGAGTGTAGCCAGGAAGCACGGTTTCTTGATGCTGAGAAGCAACATTCACCATTTGGCTTTGCAGGCGATCCAATGCCAGTAGCAGTTGGTTACCTTGCTGACGACACCATAGTTTCAGGTCGGTCGCCACTTGGTCATTACGAGAACGGCCAGTGTGAAGCTTTTTACCCAAGTCACCGACTTTGCCGATAAGTTGTTGCTCAACCCAGCTGTGAATATCTTCTGCATCAGAACGTAGAATCTGTTCAGGATCTTCCATCACCTCAAGTTTTAGCTCATTCAGCGCTAACTCAAGCTTCTGTTGCTCTTCTTCTGTTAATACGTTGACCGACAGTAGAGCTTTAGACCAGGCAATTGAGCCCACAATGTCTTGCTCAGCCAATCGGTAATCAAAACGAAGAGAATCGTTAAAATCTTTGAACCGGGTGTCTGCTGCTTGGGTAAATCTACCGCCCCATAATGCCATTGTGTATCTCCTAATTGCACAGTGCTCACTGTATTTGCAAATGATAATTCTGATTAAGATTCAGTATTTTTCTGATGGTTTAAACTTACGGCAATTCAAAATGAAAATAAAGTATTAATTCATTATTTTCACATATTTATTCACCAGGAGTTGAATCCATTGATTATTTTTAGCGTGGAGCGCGAATTATATGCCATTCGATAGTAAAAACCGAAGCTGATTTATTAGGCGAATAGAAACTAAAAAGCCCACTCACTAATCAATAGTGAATGGGCTTTGCATAATAATGTCTGTTTACTGACCTTTAATTTTTCATCAAAGGCTAGCTCACTAACTCATTGTTAGGATTACTTTTGGCTATTCAGAGCACGGATACGGCTTGATAGCGAATAAAGACGAATGAAGCCTTCAGCGTGGCTTTGGTCGTAAACTTCATCTTCACCAAAGGTTGCAAACTCTTCTGAGTATAGGCTGTTGTCAGAACGCTTCTGAGTTACCGTTGCATGGCCTTTGTAAAGCTTGATAACCACTTCACCATTCACGTCTTGTGCTAGCTCTTCTGTCGCTGCAAGGATTGATTTACATAGCGGAGTGAACCAACGACCATCGTATACAAGGTGAGAAGCTTTAACACCTAGCTCTTCACGGAATTCGAATGCTGCTTTATCAAGAACCAACTGCTCTACTGCACGCAGTGCTTCCATCATGATGGTGCCACCCGGAGTTTCGTAACAACCACGAGACTTCATGCCAACAAGACGGTTTTCTACGATATCGATACGACCAACACCGTGCTTAGCGCCCTTCTCATTTAGGTAAACCAGTGCGTTGTATGGCGTCATTGTTTCACCATCAACCGCAACCACTTCACCTTTTTCAACTTTAAGCGTCACTGTTTCAGATTCGTTTGGCGCTTGCTCTGGGTCTACAGTCCAAGCCCAGCAATCTTCGTTTGGCGCATTCCATGTATCTTCTAGAACGCCACCTTCTGTAGAGATGTGCCATGCGTTTGCATCACGCGAGTAAATCTTAGTAAGAGAAGCGGTACAAGGAATGTTACGCTCTGCTAGGTAATCTAGACACTCTTCACGGCTTACTAGATCCCACTCACGCCAAGGTGCAATTACGTGTAGGTCTGGTGCTAGTGCAGCGAATGCACCTTCAAAACGAACTTGGTCATTACCTTTACCTGTACAACCGTGACACAGTGCGTCTGCACCGACTTTACGTGCAACTTCAACCTGCGCTTTCGCGATGATTGGACGAGCCATAGAAGTACCTAGTAGGTATTTGCCTTCGTAGTAAGCGCCTGTTTTTAGTGTTGGGTAAATGTAATCTGCCACCATCTCTTCTTTAAGATCAGCGATGTAACACTCAGAAGCACCAGAAGCTTTTGCTTTCTCTTCGATACCAATCAACTCTTCGTCGCCTTGACCAACATCCGCGACAAACGCAACCACTTCACAGTCATAGTTCTCTTTCAACCATGGGATGATTACTGATGTGTCTAGACCGCCAGAGTAGGCTACTACAACTTTCTTTACGTTAACTTTGCTCATTTTCTTTCTCCTAGTTTCCATACTGCACATGGCGGTCAGCGTTGGAAATGACTTCATAATTATATGTTTATTTAGTTTGTCTAAATTCTTTAAGTAGTGACTCGTGGTGAGAACTACTGAGGTAAAAACTGTGTTCCTATGCTTTTACCTGAAAACAGTTGTGTTAGCTTTTCTGGGTATCGCCAAGTAGCGACTTCGATTGGTCTTCCGAGGTCGTTAGCGGCTTCTAGTGCGGCTTGAACCTTAACGATCATGCCGTCGGTAATCACTTTGCCTGCAATAAGGTCATCGGCTTGTTGTTGGTTAAGGCTTGGGATGAGGTGGCCTTTGCCATCCAGCACACCACTTACATCAGAAAGCAGTACCAGCTCAGCATCAAGTGCGCCAGCAACGGCAACAGCAGCTTGGTCGGCATTGACGTTCATCAGTTGACCTTGTTCAGTCAGACCAATTGAACTGATGATTGGCAGTGCGCCAGCATTAAGAATCGCTTGCAGGACGGTTGAGTCGCCCGGCTCCGCTTTTCCTACCGCACCTAGCTCAGGGTTCAGTTCGCTCACTTTGCATAAACCACCATCAGCTAAGCTCAAACCAACGGCATTGATACCGTCTTTAATCGCCTGACCTTGAAGTAACTTATTCGCCGTACCCGCTAGTGCACCGGCAATAACTGGAATCTGATCATAAGGAGTAACACGTAGCCCTTCTTTCTTGACAGTTTCGAGGTTCAACTTATTCATCAAATCATCAACAAGGTAACCACCACCGTGAACAATCACGATTGGTCGTTGTGCTTGTTGTTGGTAAGCAGAGATAGCACCAAATAACTTGCTAAGTGTTTCACCACAAGATAGCGCAGCGCCACCTAACTTTATGATTAATGGTTGATTATTAAGGCTCATATCTAGATTTCCTTACACTAACGCAGTTAATGGCGCAAAACCATAACGTAAATTTAAACACTGCATCGCTTGGCTAGATGCACCCTTTAATAAGTTATCAATCGCTGAAACAACGATGATGTGTTGACCTTGAACCTTCCAACCTAAATCACAGAAAGGTGTATGTTCTACGTCTTGAATTCTTGGCAATGTCTCTTCGAGTAATCTCACCGCAGGTTTACCTTGGTAAGCTTGCTCAAAGGCATCTTGTATCTGTTGTTCTGTCACGCCTTCAGCCAATTTCATGGTGATGGTCGCTAAAATACCGCGCTTAAAGTTGCCGAGGTGCGGAGTGAAAATCACATCACATCCTAGGTGTGCAGCCATTTCAGGTTGATGACGGTGATTGAATACGCCATAAGCTTGCAGACTCACTTCGCAGAAGCTGTTAACCATAGTCGCCTTACGACCTGCTCCAGTAACACCGCTGGTCGCGTTAATCACAGGCCATTGGTTCTCATCCAGTAACTTCGCTCCAACCAAAGGCTTAATCGCCAATTGTGATGCGGTTGGGTAACAACCCGCGACTGCGACAAGTTGAGCTTCTTTAATCGCTTGCTCATTCCATTCCGCTAAACCGTAAGCGGCTTTATCTAGCCATTGTTCATGTTGGTGTTCAAAACCATAGAACTCTTGGTAGAAGTTCTCGCCTTTCACTCTGAAGGCACCCGATAGGTCGAATACTTGGCAATCGTTCTCTAGAAAGATTGGCGCTAGGTCGTGGCTTACTTCGTGTGCAGTGGCTAAAAAAATCACATCAGACTGTTTAGCCACTTCTTCTGGATTCGTTAATGGTTGTACTGGCATATCAATCAAGCCAGCTAACTTACCGTGCAATGCCGCAATAGGTTTACCTGCGTCTACACTATTGGCTGAGACATATAAACCTGATAGCGTGAGCTCAGGGTGTCTGTTTATCATTAGAGCCAGTTCTGCTCCTGTGTAGCCGCTTGCGCCAATGATCGTGGTTTTCAACATCTCAACACATCCATTTCTGAGGTAAGTTACATTTCAAAATTTGACTATTCATACTTAATTTTTAGCTTTATTTGATTTCTTATGCATTAAATATGATTTAATATGTGTTTTACCGACTTATAGTTTTCCTGTCAATAGTAGAAGTGAAGATATTATGCAATTACCGAGTTTTCTTGAGGTCTACAAAGGCCTAATTTCCACCGACTCTATTAGTTCTACTGATCCAAGTTGGGATCATGGCAACGAAAAAGTGATCGAAAAAATGGCTCAATGGTTTAAAGACTTGGGCTTTAGCGTAGAGGTCGTGGAAGTCGAGCCCGGCAAACATAATATGGTCGCAAAGATGGGGTCTGGTGAAGGTGGCTTGCTATTAGCAGGACACAGCGACACCGTGCCATTTGATGAAGGGCGTTGGAACTTCGACCCTCACGCACTGACAGAACACAATAATCGCTTCTACGGGTTGGGCACAGCCGACATGAAAGGCTTCTTCGCTTTTGTTTATGAAGCGGTAAAGAAGATGGATTGGAGCAAACAGGCGAAGCCACTTTACGTATTGGCAACCTGCGATGAAGAGACCACCATGCTAGGCGCACGTCATTTTACGGAGAATGCACCATTTAAACCGGACTACTGCATCATTGGTGAGCCGACAAGCCTAGTGCCAATTCGCGGACACAAAGGTCACGTGGCAAATGCGGTGCGAGTAACCGGTAAATCAGGTCACTCTTCTGATCCAGCGTTAGGCGTCAACGCCATCGAAATCATGCATGAAGTGTTGTTTGCGTTAATGCAACTGCGTGACAAGTTAGTCAAAGAGTACCATCACCCGGGGTTTGCAATTCCAAGCCCTACTCTAAACCTTGGTCATATTCACGGTGGCGACAGCGCTAACCGTATTTGTGGTTGCTGTGAACTGCACTACGATGTGCGTCCTTTACCGGGTATCAGCTTAGATGGCTTGGATAACATGCTGCGCAGCGCACTCAAAGAAGTTGAAGCAAAATGGCCGGGCAGAATTGAAATTACGCCACTGCACGAACCTATCCCGGGTTACGAGTGCCAACACGACCATCCATTTATCGGTGGCATGGAATCCGTTTGCGAAACTGAATCGCAAACCGTGAACTACTGTACTGAAGCACCTTTCCTTCAAGAGCTTTGCCCAACCTTAGTTTTGGGGCCTGGCTCAATCGACCAAGCTCACCAACCGGATGAGTTCTTAAGCTTCGATTTTATCGATCCAACGATTGATGTTCTGAGTAAATCCATCCGTAAATATTGTTTCTAGTTATTGCTACCCTTTCGATATTTTTTTATAAAAGCCGCCCATAAAGGTGGCTTTTATTCTGTTATCTCTGCCAAAGCCTGATCTTGTAATTAAATTTCACTTTATTCCGAAGTCTTGGAAAATTTACTTCTCCCGCATTTCGAAAACTAATAATTGCAAACTTAGAATGCTTTATTTGACTAGATACAGCAGTTTTCGCTAGATTGTGTACTTAACAAGGAACAATGGATGTAATTTTTTTACGAGGCAGGATGACAATGAACGAGAAATACGCCGCTCTCAAGAGTAACGTAAGCATGCTGGGACGCTTGCTAGGTAACACAATCCAAGATGCACATGGTGACGTTATCTTAGAGAAAGTGGAAACTATCCGTAAACTTTCCAAATCCGCCCGCGCAGGCAACAAGGCTGACCGTGACAGCCTAGTTGAAGAAATCAAAAACCTGCCGAACGAACAACTCACTCCTGTTGCTCGTGCATTTAACCAATTTCTCAACCTCACCAACATGGCAGAGCAGTACCACACCATATCTCGCCACTGTGAGGAGCATGTTTGCGAACCAGACGTGCTGCAATCTCTATTTTCCAAATTAAACCAGAATGACATCAGCAAGCTAGACGCGGCTCAAGCCGTTCGCGACCTGAACATTGAACTCGTTCTGACTGCACACCCAACAGAAATCACTCGTCGCACCATGATCAACAAGCTAGTTAAGATCAACGAGTGTCTGTCTAAATTAGAATTAAGCGACCTATCACACAAAGAGCGCGTGAAAACCGAACGTCGCCTAGAGCAACTTATCGCTCAAGGTTGGCACTCTGATGTGATTCGTCAGCAACGCCCAACACCACTTGATGAAGCTAAGTGGGGCTTTGCGGTTGTAGAAAACTCTCTATGGGAAGCCGTGCCTGACTTCCTACGTGAAATGGATGGCCGACTTAAAGGTTATCTTGGTGAAGGCCTGCCGATCGATGCTCGCCCAGTACACTTCTCATCTTGGATGGGCGGTGACCGCGATGGTAACCCATTCGTAACGCACACCATCACTAAAGAAGTGTTGCGCCTATCTCGCTGGAAAGCTGCTGATCTTTACCTAGGCGACGTAAACGAACTAATTACCGAACTGTCGATGACTAAGTGTAATGATGCGGTTCGTGATCTAGCAGGCGATGAGCACGAAGCTTACCGTGCAATCCTGAAGAACCTACGCACTCTGCTGAACAACACGCTAGAAGTGCTGGATGCAAAACTGCATGACACTGAGGTTCCGAAGAAAGAAACACTACAGAACATCGACCAACTTTGGACTCCGCTTTACGCGTGTTACCAATCGCTGCACGAATGTGGCATGGGCGTAATCGCAGACGGTTCTCTGCTTGATACCCTACGCCGCCTAAAAGCGTTCGGTGTGCACCTAGTGCGTCTCGATGTTCGTCAAGAAAGTACTCGTCACTCAGATGTACTGTCTGAACTGACTCGCTACCTAGGCATTGGCGATTACGACCAATGGAGCGAGCAAGACAAGATTGCTTTCTTAACCAATGAATTAAGCTCTAAGCGTCCATTACTTCCTCGCGATTGGGAGCCATCTGAACAGGTTAAAGAGGTTTTAGACACCTGTAAGGTCATTGCAGCCCAACCTCGTGAAGCCTTCGGTGCTTACGTAATTTCTATGGCTCGTACAGCATCAGATGTACTGGCTGTTCACTTGCTACTGCAAGAATGTGGCTGCCCATACCGCATGGACGTATGTCCACTGTTCGAAACGCTAGACGACTTGAACAACTCAGAAGCGGTAATGAAACAGCTGATGAGCATCGACTTGTACCGTGGCTTTATCCAGAACCACCAGATGGTGATGATCGGATACTCTGACTCAGCGAAAGATGCCGGCGTAATGTCTGCAGGTTGGGCTCAATACGATGCAATGGATAAGCTGGTTAAGGTTTGTGATGAAGAAGGCATTGAACTGACTCTATTCCACGGTCGTGGCGGTACGGTTGGTCGTGGTGGTGCGCCAGCGCACGCTGCTCTTCTTTCTCAGCCACCTAAGAGCTTGAAAGGCGGTTTACGTGTAACTGAGCAAGGCGAAATGATCCGCTTTAAGCTTGGCTTACCAGACGTTGCTGTAAACAGCTTCAACCTTTACGCAAGTGCGATTCTAGAAGCAAACCTTCTGCCGCCACCGGAGCCAAAACAAGAGTGGCGCGACCTAATGGAAGTGCTGTCTCAAGTCTCTTGTGAGGCTTACCGTAACGTGGTTCGTGGCGAAGAAAAATTCGTACCTTACTTCCGTCAAGCGACACCTGAACTGGAGCTAGGCAAACTGCCTCTTGGTTCTCGCCCTGCTAAACGTAACCCGAACGGCGGCGTAGAAAGCCTACGTGCGATTCCATGGATCTTCTCTTGGAGCCAAAACCGTTTGGTACTTCCGGCATGGCTAGGCGCTGGTGAAGCGATTCAATACTCAGTAGACCAAGGCCATCAAGCCCTTCTTGAAGAGATGTGTCGTGAGTGGCCGTTCTTCTCTACCCGTCTGGGTATGTTGGAAATGGTGTACTCGAAGTGCAACATGGAAATCGCTAAGTACTACGACCAACGTCTTGTTGATGAAGAGCTATTGCCGTTAGGTGAATTGCTGCGCGAACAACTGCAAAAAGACATCAAAGCCGTGCTAAATGTTGAGAACAACGAGAACCTAATGCAGAGCGACCCTTGGGGACTTGAGTCAATCCGCCTACGTAACATCTACGTTGAGCCACTAAACATGCTTCAAGCTGAGCTGCTTTACCGTACTCGTAAGTGTGAAACACCACCAGCAGAGCTTGAAGAAGCGCTAATGGTGACGATTGCAGGCATTGCAGCAGGCATGCGAAACACTGGTTAATTAGTGATTCCTACTATACAATAGACAAAAGGTCGCCTAGTGCGACCTTTTTATTTCACAAAATAAGCAATACTGAGTTTTTTGTCAGTTTTTTGGGTTATTTTGTCCATGTATTCTACTTTATGCTTATTATTTAGATATACTACTGCTCCGCTGCGGAAACACTCCAAAAAAATAATCTGCAGCATCTTGACCAATAAACTGGTCAACCTAGGTGATAAACGGCTTTGTAAGGTGACATAACCAACCGATGAGTTGGTGCTACTTAGACATAACCAATATAACGTGCCATTAGAAGCACACTTGTTGTTTAAGTATTTGTTTACTGTTTACCATTTGGATTTCAGACATGTCATTACCACACGTAATTCTAACCGTTTTAAGTACACGCGATGCTACTGGTTACGATATCACAAAAGAATTCTCCGCAAGCATTGGTTACTTCTGGAAAGCTAGCCACCAACAAGTTTACCGCGAGCTAAATAAAATGGCTCAGAACGACCAGGTAACTTGCGTGCTTGAGCCTCAAGAAGGCAAACCTGATCGTAAAGTTTACTCTATCACTGATGCTGGCCGTGGCGCGCTAGGTGAATGGTTTGAACAACCAACTGCACACCCAACCGTTCGTGACGAGTTCTCAGCTAAGCTAATGGCTTGTGCTGTACAACCTTCTGACGCTTACCGTGTACAACTTGCTGAGCTAGTAGAAGAGTCTCGCAAACTGGTTTCTCACTACCGTGAAATCGAAGCGGCTTACTACGCAACGCCATCAACACTAGACAAGCAAGCACGCCTTGAGCGTCTTACTCTTCGTCGTAACCTACTTATCCGTGAAGCATGGATTGTATGGGCTGAAGAAGTACTGCTTGAACTTGGCGCTCTTGCTTAAGTTAAGCTAGAAGCTAGAAGCTAGAAGCTAGAAGCTAGAAAAGCAAAAGGCTTGAACTCTTAGAGTCCAAGCCTTTTTTGTATCTATAGGATTTGAAATTTTACAGCCAGAGGCTTTTCACAAGCGCTTAGGCTTTACTTCTAGACTTTGCTTAAAGCGCAGCGACTTGCGGACGAACACCTAATGTGTGGCAAAGTGCGTAAGTCATTTCTGCACGGTTTAGCGTGTAGAAGTGGAAGTCTTTCACACCTTCGCGGCTCAGTGTACGAACCATGTCAATCGCTTGGCTAGCACCAACAAGCTGACGAGTCGTTGGATCATCATCCAAACCTTCAAACTGCTTTGCCATCCAACCCGGCACTTTTACGTTGTTCATCGCAGCAAAGCGAGATGCTTGCTTGAAGTTAGAAACTGGCAGGATACCCGGTACAATCTCAACATCAACGCCAGCCGCCACACAACGGTCACGAAAGCGTAGGTAGCTCTCTACATCAAAGAAGAACTGAGTGATGGCACGGTTAGCACCGGCATCTACTTTACGTTTTAGGTTAATAAGATCCGATTGAGCGCTTTTTGCTTCAGGGTGAACTTCTGGAAATGCCGCCACTGAGATATCAAAGTCGTGACGAGATTTAAGCAGCTCAACTAGGTCAGATGCGTACATCTCTGGCGCGCCGCCGCCTGCTGGAATATCACCACGTAGAGCAACAATGCTCTCGATACCATTAGCCCAGTAATCGTCGGCGATTTGAATCAGCTCTTCGCGGCTAGCATCAATACACGTTAGGTGTGGCGCTGCGACTAGACCTGTTTGGTTTTTGATTTCTTTAATGATTGAGTGGGTACGATCACGTTCACCCGAGTTTGCACCGTAGGTTACTGATACAAATTTTGGCTGAAGTGTTTTAAGACGGTGAACAGAATTCCACAGGGTCTCTTCCATCTTCTCACTGCTTGGTGGAAAAAACTCAAATGACACATTGATGTTGTCAGAAAGCTCAGCGATATTCTGATTTAAAGCGTCGATATGACTAGCGTGTGTGTATCCCATCTTACTCTCCCTGTGGCAAAAGCGACCACTAAAATCTCAAATCCTTAAACGACGTTTAGACGTCTATATGTCTGTAGAATGTATTGAATACGATTTAATGTCAACAGATCCATTATGAATTTTTCTCAAGTAGATCGTGAGTAAAACTCAAGTAGTTAGATGGCTCGCAAAGCAGAAATAATGTAGAAAAAAGGCTGAAAAACACATCGTGCTTTCAGCCTTATTTATCTTAGTGAATAGTATGCTATTTACGTACTAAAACAATTGATCTGAGTATCAGAACAGACTAGACATTCTGTTTAGGTCTGATTGAATTGCACCTGCCGTTACTTCTCGACCGGCACCCGGGCCACGAATAACCAATGGATTATCTTTGTACCATTTGCTCTCAATCGCAAAGATGTTATCGCAAGGCAGCAAGTTTGCTAGGGCGTGTTCTTTAGATAGGGCTTCAACGCCTACGGTTGCCTTACCATTCTTCTCTAAACGCGCTACGTAACGCAGTACCTTCTGTTGAGAGTGCGCTTTCTCTAAACGCTCAGCCAACTCTTCGCTTAACACAGAAGCCTTATCAAAGAAGTCATCTACCGACAGATCTTGCAACTCTTCAGGTACCAATGATTCCACTTTTACGTTTTCAGGCTCGATGTCTAAACCCGATTCACGCGCCAGAATCACCAGCTTACGCATCACGTCTGAACCATCTAGGTCAGCACGAGGGTCAGGTTCAGTCAGGCCTTGTTGCCATGCTAAGTCAACCAACTCGCTGAACGGCACGGTGCCATCAAACTGTTGGAACAACCAAGACAGCGTGCCCGAGAAAATGCCAGACAACGCAATAATGTCATCGCCACTTTCACGTAAGTCACGTACCGTGTGGTTAATCGGTAAGCCGGCACCGACAGTCGCGTTGTACAACCAATGACGGCTGATCTTCGCGAAGGCATCTTGTACCTGATGGTAGTACTCGCTTGATGCAGAGCCTGCCACCTTGTTCGCCGAAATCAGGTGAATGCCTTGTTGCGCGATTTGCAGATATTTTGCCGCAAGTACAGGGCTCGCAGTCACATCGAGAACCACTGCTTCGTCATAACCTTGAATAGAGCCTAAACGCTCTAACCAGTCGTTACCATTGTTGGCAATCGCTTCGTCGTCAAAGCGCTTACCTACCGAAGTCGCATCTATGCCTTGGTCATCGAACCAATAGGTTTGGCTATCAACCACGGCTACTAATTCAAAGTTCATTCCACGACGCTTTTCAAGTTCCGCTTTTTGCTCAGCAAACAGGCTTAACCAGCTTGAACCAATATTGCCCTTGCCACATAAAGCAATCGCAACACGCTTCTGCGCTTGGAATAGTTGAGAGTGAATACCTTTCACTAGGCTTGATGTTTCACTCTTGCGAATCACTGCCACTAAGCTCAAGCCAGAGTTAGCTTCTGAGATGAATTCAACCGGCGAGCTCTTAAGTTGTTGGTAGAAACCGTAACAGTGGTTCGGGTTCTTAGTCACGCCAGCACCCACGGCAGCAATCAAAGAGAAACCCTCTTTAAGCTTAATCTCAGCTTCAATCGCGTGATCTTGTAGATATTCTAAAGCGCCACCAGCGATCTCTTCTGTGTAAGCAAGGCGCAAACAGTGCTGATCCGGTTCAAGCTCATAAGCAAGCGGCTCGAGTTGAGCACGCTTAAGCCCTTCAAGCACTTCACTCTCTAGACGGTCAAAGTCATGCCCATGACCAAAGGTCAGCTGCACGATAAGCACTTCATCCAAAGATGTGATAATTTTTGCGCCACGACCCGATGCCAATACACGCTCTATCTGTGTAGAGCCCGCCTCAGGCTGATAGCTGCAGCGTAAACTTAAGTCCATAGCACTTTGAGCCACAGGCTGTAGCGTTCGACTGTGAAGCACTGGAGCCGCTAAACGAGCTAATTCACTCGCTTCATCAAGACGAAGCAGAGGCAATAAACACGCATCCGAGACCAAACGAGGGTCTGCGCTGTATACACCAGCTACGTCACTCCAAATCGTTACGCGTTCAACCTCAGCCAATGCTCCAATCACAGTTGCAGAGTAATCCGAGCCGTTACGGCCGAGTAGAACCGTTTCACCCTCAGTGTTTTGAGCCATAAAGCCAGTAATCACCACGCGGCAATGTGCATGCTGCGCCAAAGCTTCTTTAATCAGAGGGTAAGAGCGTGCGCGGTCAACTTCAGGTTGAGCGCCCACTTCTGCACGCAAAAAGGCACGTGCATCTTGAGCAACCGCTTGTAAATCATGTTGACACAACAAAGCAGCTAATAGACGTGAAGACCAAACTTCACCGTGTCCTAGCACTTGTGCTTTTTGCGCTTCGCTTAGAGGAGCCGTTAGCTCACCCAAAGCGGTAAATTCTTGTTGAATGGTGGCCGTTAGCTGAGCCGCAGACTCACCTTCAAGCAGTGCTTCAATCAGCTCAAGTTGGAACTGACGAAGTGCTTGCAAACATTCATGGGCAATACGACCATCTTTGTCGAGCGCTTCAACAAACTCAATCAAGCGGTTGGTTGTTTTACCCGCTGCCGATACCACGACCAAGTCAGTGGCTGATGAGTATTCTCTAAGAATGTTGACCACGCGCTGGTAACACTCAGGATTCGCTAAGCTGCTGCCACCAAATTTGTGTAGCTGGCGAAAGGTTGCCATTATTAACCCTCCCCTTCAGCGATAAAGCCTTGTGTCTTTTCAAACGCTTGCTTGAGGTCATCAATCAAGTCTTCTGCATCTTCAAGACCAACAGAAAGACGCAGTAACTGTTGAGAAACGCCCGCCTCTGCCAGTGCTTCTTCGCCCATCGCACGGTGAGTCATTGACGCAGGGTGGCAGATTAAGCTTTCCACACCACCCAGAGATTCCGCTAAAGAGAACAGCTCTAACTTATCAACAAAGTACTTAAGCGCCTCGAATGAGCCTGCAAACTCGAAGCTCAGCATTGAGCCAAAGCCAGACTGCTGCTTCTTCGCGATATCATGACCCGGATGTTCAGGAAGGCTTGGGTGGTAAATCGTGCCGACGAGATCTTGTTGCTGCAGAGACGCCAGAATTTCACGTGAACTCTCTTCGTGAACTCGCATACGCGCACCTAGCGTACGAATACCACGTAGAGTCATGTAGCTATCAAATGGTGTGCCGGTCGCACCAATACAGTTACCCCACCACGCTAGCTCTTCAGCGTGCTCTTCCGTTTTGGTGACAACAACGCCACCAATAACGTCCGAGTGTCCGTTGATGTACTTTGTGGTTGAGTGGATAACAAAATCCGCACCCAGTTCTAAAGGCTTTTGGAACACCGGTGTCAAAAACGTGTTGTCGACAGCAACCAGAGCACCAACCTCTTTCGCTTTACGACAAGTTTCTGCAATATCAACCACACGAACCAAAGGATTCGATGGTGTTTCAATTAAGATCAACTTTGGCTTAAGCGCGATCGCCGCATCCAGTGCCGTTTGATCCGATTGATCAACGAACAGAACTTTGAAGTCACCTTTGAGTGAGCGAGTGTTAAACAGACGGTAAGTACCGCCGTAGCAGTCGTGTGGTGCGATAATAAGATCATCGCCGCCTAAGAAAGCAGAAACCCATAAGTTTAGCGCCGAGGTGCCACAGTTAGTGACCACCGCGCCTTTGCCCGATTCAAGCTCAAACAGTGCCGTTTCTAATAAACCGCGGTTGGGGTTACCAGAACGGGTGTAATCGTACTTTGGCACTTCACCAAAAGCGGGAAACCCATAGTTAGTCGAAAGATAAATTGGTGGGACAACGGCATGGTGTTGCGTGTCTGACTCGATACCAGTACGTACTGCGATTGTTGCTGGCTTCCGGCTGCTCATAGGTGCTTCCTTACAAGTTTTGCGTCTGAGAATCACAGCAGCTTGTCGGCATTTTGCGGCTGTGTTAGATATATGTTATTCACTTTACTTTCATAAACGTGAGACGTCAACACTTCTAGACGTCTATATGTCTTTGCTTATGGCGGTAAATCCCGCTAAAATCACCACTATTAATTTATTCTAACAACTAAAGTGATGAAGGTACGCAATGGCCGACTGGAATGGTGAATACATAAGCCCATATGCTGAGCATGGAAAGAAAAGCGAACAAGTAAAGAAAATTACAGTTTCTATCCCTCTAAAAGTGTTAAAGGTTCTAACTGACGAGCGCACTCGCCGCCAGATTAACAACCTACGCCATGCAACAAACAGTGAGCTACTGTGCGAAGCCTTTCTACATGCGTACACAGGCCAACCACTACCAACGGATGAAGACCTTCGTAAAGACCGCCCAGACGATATTCCTGCTGAAGTGAAAAAACTGATGACAGAGATGGGTATCGAGTTCGAAGCGTTTGACGAAGAATAAAAACAACTCAGTCACTGCCTTCATTATTGATTCGCTCTAGCTGAACCCTATTGATCACATCGTGCATTGTTTTTATGACTGCGCTGTGAATGATAGACATAAAAAAACCGACTTCAGATGAGTCGGTTTTATTATTCTTTTGCGCTCAATAGAGCAGCAGCTATAAAAAGCTATTAAGCCATATAGTTAGCAGGCATCTCGATACGAGCTACGCCAGACTCAACAGCCGCTTCTGCTACTGCTTTCGCTACGCGAGGAAGTAGACGTGGATCCATTGGCTTAGGAATGATGTAGCCTTTACCAAATTCCAGTGCAGTTTCACCCGCCGCTGCCAGTACTTCAGCCGGAACTTCTTCTTTCGCCAGTTCACGAATCGCTTTAACCGCCGCCAACTTCATTTCGTCATTAATTTCGCTTGCACGCACATCTAGTGCACCACGGAAAATGAATGGGAAACAAAGTACGTTGTTTACTTGGTTAGGGTAATCACTACGGCCTGTACCCATGATAAGGTCAGAACGAACTTCGTGAGCAAGCTCTGGCTTGATCTCTGGATCTGGGTTTGAACATGCAAACACAACTGGCTTATCAGCCATCAGCGTTAGTGCTTCAGCTGGAAGCAGGTTAGGACCCGATACACCCAAGAATAGATCAGCGCCTTCGATAACATCTTCAAGCGTGCGCTTATCAGTGTTGTTTGCGAACAGCTCTTTGTATTCGTTTAGGTCGTCACGACGAGTGTGGATCACACCTTTACGGTCCAGCATGTAGATCTTCTCACGCTGAGCGCCACACTTAATCAGTAGTTCCATACATGCAACCGCTGCTGCGCCAGCACCTAGACAAACGATCTTACACTCTTCTAGCTTCTTACCTTGAAGCTCGATCGCGTTCAGCATACCTGCTGCTGTTACAATCGCTGTACCGTGTTGGTCATCGTGGAATACTGGTACATCACAACGCTCAATCAGACGACGTTCAATCTCAAAACAGTCTGGTGCTTTGATGTCTTCTAGGTTAATACCGCCGAATGTATCTGCAATGTTCGCAACTGTATCAACGAACTCATCGATTGTGCGGTGTTTTACTTCAATATCGATAGAATCTAAACCAGCAAAACGCTTAAACAGTAGCGCTTTGCCTTCCATTACTGGTTTAGAAGCAATAGGACCAAGGTTACCTAGGCCAAGAATCGCTGTACCGTTAGAGATAACAGCAACCATGTTGCCTTTACCTGTGTACTTATAGACGTTATCAACGTTCTGTGCGATCTCGCGAACAGGCTCAGCCACGCCTGGGCTGTATGCAAGTGCTAGGTCTTCTGCAGAGTTTGCAGGCTTCGTCAGTTCTACGGCAATTTTGCCTGGAATCGGGAACTCATGATAATCAAGAGCTTGCTGACGGAATTGTTCTTGAGGCGATAATTCTTGAGAGGATTGAGCTTGGCTGCTGTCTTCAGACATAGGTGTAGGTTCCTAGGATATTATTATTTGGGGGATCTTGTTCATGTTAATGGATGTACTTCAAAGTTCCTAGGTGGTTGAAGCCTCTGTCTCATTAAAAAACGAGATTTCACTACTAATAAGACCAGTGAGCAGTTGAAATTACTATCGCTTGTTGAACTTTCGTGCGGAATTTTAGTGGTGAATGATAAGCAAGGAATTGCCCTGCAATAGAATAAAGAGGCAACTTATCGTTAAGTGAGATGGATACTTGGATGGAAGTCAGTGATTTTACAAATTGCAGGCAACAAAAAAGGACACCGAAGTGTCCTTTTTATGTCTAAATAGCGAGAATTACTTCTTGCTAGAAAGAGCACCGAAACGCTTGTTGAAGCGATCAACACGGCCGCCAGTATCTACGATACGTTGCTTACCAGTGTAGAACGGGTGACATTTGTCACATACGTCTAGGTGGATTGATTCTTTTGCTAGCGTTGAGTTGAACTCAAATGTGTTGCCGCAAGAACAAGTAGCAGTAACTGCTTTGTATTCTGGGTGGATTCCAGCTTTCATGGGATAACCTCAAGTAGGCCGTGTCGCTATACGATTCTAAGCCGCACACCACACGTAGTTTAAAAAAGAAATAAAGACACCGCATTCGCACAAAAGAGTGACGAAGCCATACCTTTAAGGCGCAGTATAGTAATGAATCTATAAGGCAGGATCAACTGATTTGATACATTTTTCACCAATTGTGTCTTTATTTCCTTTTTCAGCAGAAGTGTTAATTGAAATTTGGGGATGATAGCTGCCTTCGTGCGTTAGCTTGCCCTCTCTCATTCAAACTGCTCCTCGAATTTAACCGCCTTATCCTTTAGACTGTTCGCTCTCGTCAACTCAGATAAAGCCGTCCCTTTATGCGTCCAATGATTGCCCGTGTGGCACTGCCTGTTCCACTCGACAAGCAGTTCGATTACAAGATTCCAAACCACCTATTTCCGATTATTGGTGGACGAGTCTCTGTGCCTTTTGGACGACAAACCTTAACTGGAATAGTTACGGCTCTGGTTAACGAATCCGAATTCGAGCTAGACAAGCTCAAGCCAATTAAAGCGCTATTGGATAACCAACCGGTTTGGCCGGAATCTGTCTACTCACTGTTAACGTGGTGCAGTCAGTTCTATCAATACCCGCTTGGTGAAACCTTTGCCAATGCCCTACCGAGTGCGTTACGCAAAGGCAAAGCGGCAGACTTCGCGACACTGGTCGAGTGGCAATTGACGCCGTCAGGCAGAGATCAGCTGATGCAAGGCTTTGGTCGCGCTGTCAAACAAGCCAAAGTGATGCACATGCTTGAGCACGGTCCTGTTCCTCATCAAGAGTTCATTGATGAAGAAGTGGGCAGTGCAGTACTTAAGACGTTGGAAGAAAAAGGCTGGATTGAATCGGTAGAGAAAAAGCCGAAACGCCAACCTTGGCCTGAAGATCTTGAGAACGACCAAGACAAACCCAAGCTTAATGCAGAACAAGCCATCGCAATCGCGACCGTCAATAGCCAGACTGATTTCGGCTGCTTCTTACTAGAAGGTGTGACAGGCTCAGGTAAGACAGAGGTCTACCTGAATATGATCAAGCCGATACTCGATAAGGGTAAACAGGCATTGGTCTTGGTACCTGAAATCGGCCTCACTCCACAAACCATTAATCGCTTTAAGCGACGCTTTAATGTGCCTGTTGAGGTTATTCACTCTGGTTTAAACGATTCTGAGCGCCTGAATGCGTGGTTATCAGCACGCGATAAGATAGCGGGCATTGTGATTGGTACCCGTTCCGCTCTGTTCACACCGTTTGCAGACTTGGGCATCATCATTGTTGATGAAGAGCACGATGCCTCTTATAAACAGCAAGACAGCCTGCGCTACCACGCTCGTGATGTCGCGATCATGCGTGCGCACAAAGCACAGATTCCGGTTGTGTTAGGCTCAGCAACACCCGCTTTTGAAACGCTGCATAATGCTCAGATAGGCAAATACAGTTATCTCACCCTTACTTCACGTGCGGGTGTCGCACTGCCGACCACCAATAAAGTGTTGGATGTGAAAGGCGAATATCTGGAAAGTGGTTTATCGGCATCATTAATTGCCGAGATGCAACGACATCTCAAAGCAGGCAACCAAGTGATGTTGTTCCTCAACCGTCGTGGGTTCTCTCCGGCATTGATGTGTCACGACTGTGGTTGGACTGCTGAATGTAAACGCTGTGATGCCTACTACACCTATCACCAATACAGTAATGAAATGCGTTGCCACCACTGTGGCTCACAGCAGCATATTGTGCACAACTGCCAAGGCTGTGGTTCTGCTAATTTGGTGACGGTAGGTGTGGGTACTGAACAGCTTGAAGCGCAGCTTGGTCAACTATTTCCTGAATACAAAACCATACGTATTGACCGCGACAGCACCCGCCGTAAAGGCAGCTTAGAAAGCGCATTAGAATCGATTCGTAAAGGTGAATACCAAATCCTGATTGGTACACAGATGCTGGCTAAGGGTCACCACTTCCCTGACGTGACACTTGTGGCGTTACTGGATGTCGATGGCTCTTTGTATAGCAGTGATTTCCGAGCGTCTGAACGTCTTGCTCAGTTGTTTATTCAGGTCGCAGGTCGTGCAGGTCGTGCAAGCAAACCCGGTGAGGTGATTTTACAAACACACCACCCTGAACATGGGTTGCTACAAGCTCTGCTACACAAAGACTACAACCACTTTGCTCAGACGGCTTTAGCAGAACGTAAACAAGCGATGTTGCCTCCTTATACGTTCATGACACTCTTCAGAGCAGAAGCAAATGACACGCGCTTGGTGGAAGAGTTCTTACGTCAGGTTCGTCATACATTGGAATCACATCCACTGTTCGACCAATACTGCATGGTGTTGGGGCCAACTCCTGCACCGTTAGCCAAACGAGCTGGTAAATCTCGCTGGCAGCTGATCTTGCAAACCCAAACTCGTTCATTGATGCAGAAGCTATTAATGAGCGCGAAACCGGCAATCAATATGTTACCCGCGGCGAAAAAAGTCCGCTGGTCACTCGATATCGAGCCGCAAGATTTAAGCTAAACCCACGCGGGTTAAAACTAATGATAAGTTTGTTCACAAATATTTCATACTTCTCGTGAGCAACTTCACACTAGTCATGTGATTTTTGTTAATCTAGCCGTAACTTTACACGGATTAAACGAATAAAATATTGCAATAAAAAAAGTGTTAGCAACACTTTCACAATATCTATTCGATTACATTTATTATTCACGCCTTAGATACTTAGGCAACAAAGGAACTTAAAAGAGGGTTTAATTTATGGCGACAATGAAGGATGTTGCCCAGCTAGCAGGCGTCTCAACAGCCACTGTATCACGTGCATTGATGAACCCTGAGAAAGTCTCAGTTTCAACTCGTAAGCGAGTGGAAACAGCAGTACTTGAAGCTGGATACTCACCCAACACATTAGCTAGAAACTTACGTCGCAACGAATCAAAAACCATCATCACTATCGTTCCTGATATCTGTGACCCATATTTCGCCGAGATCATTCGTGGTATCGAAGATGCCGCAGTAGAAAATGACTACCTTGTTCTATTGGGTGACAGCGGTCAGCAAAAGAAGCGTGAGTCTTCCTTTGTTAACCTTGTCTTCACTAAGCAAGCTGACGGCATGCTACTGCTTGGCACCGACCACCCGTTTGATGTCAGCAAGCCTGAACAAAAGAACTTACCACCGATGGTAATGGCGTGTGAGTTCGCTCCTGAGCTTGAACTCCCAACAGTACACATCGATAACCTGACCTCTGCATTTGAAGCCGTGAATTACCTAGCTCAGTTAGGTCATAAACGTATCGCTCAAATCTCAGGCCCAGTCTCAGCAACCCTGTGTAAGTTCCGCCAACAAGGTTACCAACAAGCACTGCGTCGTGCAGGTGTGGCAATGAACCCAGCCTACAGCACAGTCGGCGACTTCACTTTTGAAGCGGGTGCTCAAGCCGTTCGTCAATTACTGGCACTGCCTGAACAGCCTACTGCTATCTTCTGTCACAACGATGCGATGGCCATTGGTGCGATTCAAGAAGCGAAAAAGTTAGGTTTACGAGTTCCGCAAGACCTATCAATTGTTGGCTTCGATGACATTCAATTCGCTCAGTACTGCGATCCTCCGCTAACCACTATTTCTCAACCTCGTTATGAGATTGGACGCCAAGCGATGTTGATGATGCTTGATCTACTGAAAGGCAATGATGTGCAAGCAGGTTCGCGTCTGCTTGAAGCCAAATTAGTGGTTCGAGGCAGTACTGCGCCACCTCGAATGTAAGCCTTAGAAATACCGATATAAATCTGCGGCACATTTTGATGTGCCGCTTCCATTTCTGCACTATTATCCTCGCGCAATCTGGATTACCATGAGAGCAGAATTACCAACTACTGAATTGTCTTGTGGCTAATAGAGATTATGTAAAGCGCGGTCGTGGCACGAAGAGACCGACCAAGAAGCAAGCCCCTCGCCGTAAACCATGGCGCAGTGGTCTTTTGGCGATCCTCCTTGTTGGCGGATTTGGTTACGGACTTTACTTGTTGAGTAATGATCCTGAGCCACCAGCGCCGGCTCCTGTAGTGAGCAAACCGAAGCCTAAGCCAAAACCAGCGAAAGTGATTCCGCCACCTCCAGAAGAGAAGTGGGACTACGTTGAAACTCTGCCAAGCCGCGAGATTGAAGTCAAAGCCAAAGAGCAAGAGATCTCTAAGATCCCTTACATCATGCAGTGTGGCGCTTACAAAACCTCAGCACAGGCAGAAGCACGTAAACTGGATATTGCCTTCCAAGGTATCTCAAGTGAAATCCGTAAGAAAGACGGCAGTAGCTGGTACCGTGTGGTTCTAGGACCATACAAATTGAAACGTGATGCCGAGCGAGATCGCCACAAGCTACAGCGCGCAAAAATCGAACCTTGTGCTATTTGGAAAGATACCGAGTAGTGATAAGTGATAAGTGATAAGTGATAAGTGATAACGCAGTTGTGTAGCCGCTCGAGTCGCAGCAAACACCGAAAGCCTCCCATTGTGGAGGTTTTCTTTTATTTAGTCCCTTTCGCCAAATTTCCTTACAACTTCCACCGATAAGTTGCGCGACATCACTCGCCCTTCCTTGAATTATCCGAGTGCCATCCTCATATACTTTTTATACCCAAAGATAAGAATATTAAGAGGCCCTACTCGTGACTACCATAGTATCTGTACGTCGTAATAATAAAGTCGTCATCGCGGGTGATGGACAAGTATCTCTAGGCAATACTGTAATGAAGGGCAATGCCCGCAAAGTACGTCGCCTATACAACAACAAAGTACTGGCAGGTTTTGCTGGCGGTACCGCTGATGCTTTCACGCTATTCGAAAAATTTGAAAGCAAGCTACAAATGCACCAAGGCCACCTAACCAAAGCTGCCGTTGAGCTGGCGAAGGATTGGCGTAGCGACCGTGCTCTACGTAAGTTAGAAGCACTGCTTGCAGTAGCGGATGAAACCGCTTCACTGATCATTACTGGTAACGGTGACGTAGTTCAACCAGAGAACGACCTGATTGCTATCGGTTCGGGTGGTAACTATGCACAAGCCGCTGCTATCGCGTTACTAGAAAATACTGATTTAGATGCGCGTGAAATCGCAGAGAAGTCGCTGAATATTGCTGGCGATATCTGTGTGTTCACCAACCATCACCACACTGTTGAAGAGCTAGAAAGCACTGTTGAGCTGCCAAAGCCAGAGTAACAAACGCTTCTACCCATAACGTTGTATTCAACAGTGATTAAAGAATTAAGGAAAAACCATGTCTGAGATGACTCCTCGCGAAATCGTTCACGAACTCAATCGCCACATTATCGGCCAAGACAACGCTAAGCGTTCAGTGGCTATCGCACTGCGTAACCGCTGGCGTCGTATGCAGCTTGAAGAAAGCCTGCGTGTTGAAGTATCACCAAAGAACATCCTGATGATCGGTCCAACCGGTGTTGGTAAAACAGAAATTGCTCGTCGCCTAGCGAAACTAGCAAACGCGCCTTTCATCAAGGTAGAAGCGACTAAGTTCACCGAAGTGGGCTACGTGGGTAAAGAAGTTGAAACCATCATCCGTGACCTAACGGACGTTGCGATCAAGATGACGCACCAACAAGCGATGGAAAAAGTACAATACCGCGCTGAAGAACAAGCTGAAGAACGCATTCTTGATGCCCTACTGCCACCAGCGCGCGATGCTTGGGGCCAGAACGAGCAATCAAACGAAGATGCTACCTCTTCAAACACTCGTCAGATTTTCCGCAAAAAACTGCGTGAAGGTAAGCTAGACGATAAAGAGATCGAAGTTGATGTAGCAGCACCGCAAATGGGCGTTGAAATCATGTCACCTCCTGGCATGGAAGAGATGACCAACCAGCTACAAGGCATGTTCCAAAACCTAGCGGGCGACACCAAGAAAAAGCGTAAGATGAAAATTAAAGACGCATTCAAAGCACTAACGGAAGAAGAAGCTTCGAAGCTTGTGAACCAAGAAGAGCTAAAAGAGAACGCGATCTTCAACGCTGAAAACAACGGCATCGTATTCATCGATGAGATCGACAAAATCTGTAAGCGTGGCGACAGCTCAGGCCCAGACGTATCTCGCGAAGGTGTTCAACGTGACCTACTGCCTCTTATCGAAGGTAGCACAGTATCAACTAAGCACGGCATGGTGAAAACGGACCACATCTTGTTTATCACATCAGGCGCATTCCAAGTGGCTAAGCCATCTGACCTGATCCCTGAGCTACAAGGTCGTCTGCCAATTCGTGTAGAACTTGAAGCGCTTTCAGCGAATGACTTCAAACGTATCCTGACTGAACCAAAAGCATCTCTAACAGAGCAATACATTGCCCTGATGAAAACAGAAGATGTGAGCATTGAGTTCACTGAAGATGGCATCAACCAGATTGCTGACGCTGCATGGCGTGTGAACGAAACCACTGAAAACATCGGTGCACGTCGTCTACACACTGTGATGGAACGCCTGATGGATGAGATTTCATTCGACGCAACAGACAAGGCTGGCAGCAAGCTAGTGATTGATGAAGCTTACGTAACAGCGAAGCTTGGTGAGTTCGTTGAAGACGAAGACCTAAGCCGCTTCATCCTGTAGCACACGAAACTCCAACTTATTGCTCTAACTCAAAGAAATAGCAGCTAATAAGCGAATTCAAGTCCCACTTTCGAGTGGGCTTTTTATTACCCGAAAAATGGGCGTATACTCAAATCACAGTATGAAACGAAGACTTACAACGAAATAGACCTACGATGAAACAATCTCTACTGATTTGGCTTGATGCCGCACGACCGAAAACTCTGCCTCTCGCACTCGTCTCTATTCTTACAGGAAGTAGTTTAGCGTTCGCCAGCGATCAGTTTTCTTTATCGATAGCACTACTGGCTTTTTTAACCGCCACCCTATTACAAATTCTGTCGAACCTAGCCAATGACTACGGTGATGCAATAAAAGGCACAGACAACGAAAACCGTCTGGGTCCAACACGTGCGATGCAGTCTGGCGCGGTCACCGCTAAAACCATGAAGCAAGCCATCATCCTCAACATCGTGTTTACCATGATTGCTGGACTGATTCTGATTTTTCATGCGCTGACCTCAATTGAAAGTATCTTATCTTTCATCGCATTAGGCGTATTAGCGATTGTGGCAGCCATTGCTTACACCGTGGGTAATAAGCCTTATGGTTACATTGGCCTTGGCGACTTGTCGGTATTTATCTTCTTTGGTTTGTTAGGCGTATCGGGGACTTACTTCCTACACACAGGTCATGTTGAACCAAGCCTATTCCTTCCTGCATTGGGCTGTGGTTTGATGGCGGTTGCGGTACTTAATATCAACAACATGCGTGACATCGAAAACGACAGTGAATGTGGCAAACGCACCATGGCAGTTCGCCTTGGCCAGCGTAAAGCCAAACACTACCACTTTGCGCTGCTTGGTTTAGCCCTTGTCTCTTTTGCTATTTACCTACTGATTCAAGAAAAGCCAGTCTGGATCAGCCTGCCGTTTTTACTGAGTATTGTGATTGTTTACAAGCATGGCAAGGCAGTTTGGGAAACAGAGAAACCAGCACAGATCGCGCCAATGATGCCTGTAATTGTGAAATGCTCATTGGTCACTAACCTATTGTTTGCAGGGGTTGTCGTAGCTCAAACTCTATTGAGTTAATTGAGACTAATCATTGCAAAGGGATCAAGCACCGATATACTCAAAGTAAGCTCATTGTTCAAAAGGTATACTAATGGAATACAACACTTCAGCACTGTGCGACATATATTTGGATCAAGTTGATGTCGTGGAGCCAATGTTCAGCAACTTCGGTGGACGTGCATCCTTCGCAGGACAGATCACGACATTAAAGTGCTTTGAAGACAACGCCTTGATTCGCTCGGTATTAGAGCAAGATGGTCTAGGACGTGTGTTGTTAATCGATGGCGGCGGCTCACTGCGTAAAGCGCTGATCGACGCTGAGATGGCCTTACTTGCCGAAGACAATGAGTGGGAAGGGATTGTGGTGTACGGCTGCGTTCGCGAAGTCGATGAACTTGAAGACATGAACCTAGGCATCCAAGCCCTAGCTTCTATTCCGGTTGGTGCAAGCCAAGAAGGTGTCGGTGAGATAGACGTACCAGTGAACTTTGGCAGCGTGACCTTCTTACCGGAAGATTATCTCTACGCCGATAACACCGGCATTATTCTTTCGGCTGAGCCTTTGGATGTTGAGCTTGATTTGGATGTTGAAGAAGAGGTTGAGTAAACCCTGTTAACGCCAAGCTAATCTTTCCAAAATTAAGAACAAACAAAAACGCCCGCTACTGAGTAGCGGGCGTTTTTTAAATCTGAAGAGTCGATTACTCTACTTCATCCATTTTACCAAGAAGGTTACGGATGCGATCTTGCCATGCTGAATGCTCTTCTTGCATCTGCTGAGTTTTTTGCTCTAGCTCGTGACGGCTTGCTTTAAGCTCACCAGCTTCAGTTGCTAGTGCTTGTTTCTCTTCTTTAAGCTCTTCCACTTCCATTTGAAGAAGTGCAATTGTATCTACTGCTGTTTGAATTTTTGCTTCTAGCTGCTCTAGTACTTCAAAAGACATTCTGGCCTACCTTTAAGTTATCCATTTGATGGTGAAGGTTCACTCCACTTATTTCCCCATTCTACTCAGCAGAGCAAGGATAAACACTCAATATATTCGATATTTTGCGCCATTCGATGAAAAAAACAGCGCTTTTTACCGAATATTGACGTGAATGATTACTGCCACAACAGCAAACCAATTATTTTGATGAATATTAGCGGTTTTCCACTGCAAATTGATCGAGAGCAATCCCGAAAAAACAAAAAGGCAAACGTTTCCTTTTGGATATGGTAAAATCCGCCGCGAAATTTCTATTCCCCCTTTGAAAATTTTGGAGTCCGCATGAAACGCGATTTAGCAATGTCATTCTCTCGTGTCACAGAAGGTGCAGCACTAGCTGGTTACAAGTGGCTTGGCCGTGGCGACAAAAACGCTGCAGATGGCGCTGCTGTAGAAGTAATGCGTAGCCTACTTAACAAAACCGAAATCAGCGGTGAGATTGTTATTGGCGAAGGTGAAATCGATGATGCACCTATGCTATACATCGGCGAAAACGTAGGTGTGGGCGGCGATGCTGTCGATATCGCCGTTGACCCAATTGAAGGGACACGCATGACAGCAATGGGCCAATCAAATGCATTGGCAGTATTGGCTGCAGGCGAAAAAGGCAGCTTCCTTAAAGCACCTGATATGTACATGGAAAAGCTAGTTGTAGGCCCGGGCGCTAAAGGCGTTATCGACCTAGAACTGCCACTGAAAGAAAACCTAGAAAACATTGCTAAGGCTCTGGGCAAAACACTGGATACACTGGTTGTAACGACACTGGCTAAGCCACGTCACGATCAAGTTATCGCCGACATGCAAGCTATGGGCGTTCGTGTATTCGCAGTGCCAGATGGTGATGTTGCGGCTTCTATCCTAACCTGTATGCCAGACAGCGAAGTAGACGTAATGTACTGCATCGGCGGCGCACCTGAAGGTGTGGTTTCTGCTGCTGTTATTCGCGCACTTGACGGTGATATGCACGGTCGTCTGCTTCCTCGTCACGAAGTCAAAGGCGACACAGAAGAGAACCGCAAACACGGTGAACTTGAACTAGAGCGTTGTGCCGAAATGGGCGTAACAGCTGGTATAGTGTTGAAGATGGAAGACATGGCTCGCAGCGACAACGTTGTATTCTCAGCAACAGGCATCACTAAGGGTGACTTGCTAGAAGGCATTTCTCGTCAAGGCAATATCGCGACAACAGAAACGCTGCTTATCCGTGGCCGCTGCCGCACGATTCGCCGCATCAAATCAATCCACTACCTAGAGCGTAAAGATCCTGAAGTAGTGGGTCACATCCTGTAAACCTAAATTAGGTTAAACAGAACAGACAAAGGCTGATACTAGATATCGGCCTTTTGTTTTATTGGCCTATGACAATCACCCCCTGCTTTCTGCCCAGAGCGCAAATTACAGTCAATATAGTAAATGGTTTGCTTTATAAACACCTTGCCTCATAATAGTAAGGTTCATGAGGTAGGGATAGTATGAAAACAAGCGACAAAATCTTACAGACCATTAAGCGTCAAGGCGCAGTAACTGCGAAACAACTGTCAGAAGAATTTGGCATGACGACAATGGGTGCAAGGCAGCATCTGCAAAGCCTGGAAGATGACGGTATTCTTGCGTTTCATGATGTGAAAGTAAAAGTGGGGCGCCCGACTCGTCACTGGTCCCTTACTCAACATGGCCACGGTCAGTTTTCAGACCGACACGGTGAACTGACGATTCAAGTCATTGATGCGGTCGAGAACCTGTTTGGTAAAGAAGGACTTGCTAAGGTCGCAGCAGAACGTGAACAGCACACTCTCAAGCAATATCAATCTGCCCTATCTGGCTGTAATGACCTGACCAGTAAGCTGGAAAAGCTCACTCAACTTCGTGAAGAAGAGGGGTACATGGCAGAGCTTCAAGAGCATGATGATCATTACATCTTGATCGAAAACCACTGCCCTATCTGCAAAGCAGCGACTCGTTGCCCTAGCCTATGCCAGTCAGAGCTCAATGTTTTCACAGAACTGCTCAAAGACGAATGCCACGTAAGCCGCACTGAACACATTATTGCTGGCGAGCGACGTTGCACTTACACGTTAACACCCACGCCTTCATCGTAATACCAAACGCTAAAGCTTCGCGCTAAGCCACTGATCTCGTCTCAATATTGAGAAAACGTCAATAGAACAAAATTTGTACAGAATTCTTTCTTAAGCTTAAAGCATATGAAACATGCTTAATGCTAAGGAAGGAATGATGGCACATCCACAACCTGATCAAAAACTGCCACCCTTTGATGAACTTGTCCAACTCGCGAAAAGCGATCCTAAAGCATTCAATCAATTCAAACACGAGATGTGCGAACAGATGATTTGTTCGGCTTCTGAAAACATGCAAGACAGACTCCGCGCTCAGCAAAGTCACATCGACTTAGTGGTTAGCCGTTGTAAGAATCCGCACCATGCCAATGTCGTACTTATGCAGGAGTTGCGCTGTCAGGTCTGTAAGTTCCAAGACGCTCTCGAAGGCCGCTGCGGTTTTGAAGAAACTCTGCCAGAAAATGTGGTGCCTTTTAGACCCAATACAGAGCCAAAAATGTATTAAAGCGAATATAAGTTAACAGCAGACACATATGACAATCAGACTGTTATAAAACAAAAAAGGGAGCGCAATGCTCCCTTTTGTTCATTCATCATTCTGCGATTACACCGGATCTTCGCCGTAATCATTGCGACCTTCAGTACCTTTCATCAAGCCACATTCAATCAGAATCCATAAACCACACACTAATGCAGCAACGGTTGCCACCATATGAACTGGTGATACCGACTCTGTTGTCGTCGCAGCCATTGGTGAAGCCAAACGACCTAACACCAGCGGTACATTCAGCAGTAACCAGTAGTTCGATTTGTTACGGTCGTGCCAACGCTTGGCGGTTACCGCAAGATCTGGGATAACCAGCATCAGGAGGAAGATTGGTAGTAGAATGTAAGAGTACGCAGGGAACAAAACCGAGATACCAGAAGCAAAACCAGTAATCGCGATGTAGTAGAAAATGTTCCACATCCAGTAAGTCTTACGACCAATTCTCCCTTTGAAAGAGAGCAGTAAATCTTTCATCGACATCTAAAAATACTCAAAAAATTAATACGCTACCAAAAAAGTTAGCAGCAAATTGCTCGTTAATCACTTTTATTAAAAAATCAGTTAATCACTTTCTGGAAGCAGCTTTTGTCCATATCTCTTATGTTCACCGTTAGGCTGCGGATATGGCTCGCCTGTTCTTGTAAGGTTTGCATTAACGAACGCGACAGTTCTCTTTTCTGTTCTTCGGTACGTCCTGAAAGTAACTCGAAGCTGATGTGAATAAAATCCACACTGTCTTCTTCATCACCGACTAGCCAGTTATGACAACGCAGCGAACGCGACTTCACAGAAGGCACATCAAACAAGCCACAGTTTAATGCAACTTTATGAAGATCTTCTAGTAAACCTTGGATATTCACTCGCTCGTCCACTGAATTTGAGTACTCTAGAACTAGATTCGGCATTATTACTTCCTATTGTTAACGCAATCGTTTGTCCCTTAATACCAACTAACGATGAAAAATCCGAGAAGTTAGCTATTATTCTGTCTGCCGGATCACTGATATATGCTCAAAATCTACTCTGACCATTGAGTAAGATCCAAGAAAGTCATGACCACAGTCATGATCTGTTGATATTAATCTGTTATATTATTTCGTAATAAAGTTTACTTTTTTACATTCGATTTATTTAAATACTTTGGAGATATTCCTATGCGTCATCCTGTAGTTATGGGTAACTGGAAACTAAACGGCAGCAAAGAAATGGTTGTTGATCTACTAAACGGTCTTAACGCTGAACTTGAAGGCGTAACAGGCGTAGACGTAGCAGTTGCTCCACCAGCACTTTTCGTTGATCTAGCAGAGCGTACGCTTACTGAAGCGGGCAGCGCGATCATCCTAGGTGCTCAAAACTCTGACCTAAACAACAGCGGTGCATTCACTGGCGACATGTCTCCAGCAATGCTTAAAGAGTTCGGCGCATCTCACATCATCATCGGTCACTCTGAGCGTCGTGAATACCACAACGAATCAGACGAGTTCGTAGCTAAGAAATTCGCATTCCTAAAAGAGAACGGCCTAACTCCAGTTCTTTGTATCGGTGAATCTGAAGCACAAAACGAAGCAGGCGAAACTGTTGCAGTATGTGCTCGTCAACTTGACGCTGTTATCAACACTCAAGGTGTTGAAGCTCTTGAAGGCGCTATCATCGCTTACGAACCAATCTGGGCTATCGGTACTGGTAAAGCAGCTACAGCTGAAGATGCACAACGCATCCACGCTCAAATCCGTGCACACATCGCAGAGAAATCTGAAGAAGTTGCTAAGAAAGTTGTTATCCAATACGGCGGTTCTGTTAAGCCAGACAACGCAGCAGCTTACTTTGCACAACCAGACATCGACGGTGCTCTAGTTGGCGGCGCAGCTCTTGACGCGAAAAGCTTCGCAGCTATCGCTAAAGCAGCAGCTGAAGCAAAAGCTTAATTTAAACTTCACCGTTTAAATTGAATGAAAGGTCAACTTAGGTTGGCCTTTTTTGATCTCGCTCGAACACCACCCTCTCCTGCCTCTCTTTTGTCACCAGCTCTTCGTAACTTAATAACACTTCTATTCATTGGACTGCGTTATGACGATTTATACACGACCTCAGCTCAATACATTTCGAAAAACACTCCGAAACAACATGCCTCAACCAGAACGTAAACTATGGTTTTATATAAGAAGAAAGCAGCTTGGCGTAAAATTTAGAAGACAACATAGCATTGGAAAATACATCGTGGATTTCTTCTGCTGCGAACTAAAACTGGCCATTGAGTTAGATGGTAATAGTCACTTTTCAGAACAAGCACAGGCTTACGATCATCAGCGCACACGAGACTTAAACAAGCTTGGAATCAAGGTGCTTCGCTTTACCAATAATGAGGTTAATCAGAACCTTGAGGAAGTTTTGGTGAAGATCATGAATTCAATCCCCAAATAAGATTCTATATACACATCCCCCTCTAACTCCCCCTTATCTTAACATTCTCGATTACCCTACCGATCTAGGATAAAGGGGGAGAACTTTCTTTGTTCACTGAGATTTCTTGGCTAACTGAAACCATAAAATGTTCCATGAATCGCGAATTGGAAAGCTTACCCTGATAGATAGGATTTGTTGTAGGCGGTATATGTTCCAACAACTAAGGAACTGTTCCTCCCCTTTCCAAATGAAGCTAAAGGGATCTGTGAACCTGACCTAAGGGGAGGCTAAGAGGGGATTTTACAATGAATCAAAAGAATGACAGATACAAAAAAACCGCTGATAAATCAGCGGTTTTTAAATTCTTTAAGCGAACGCTAAGCGCGGCTAGAACAACTCTTCTGCAACGCGGAACAGCTCAGAACGGTCTGGGTTCTGCATGTTCTCGATACAGTCGATGATGTCGTGGTGAACAAGTTCTTCTTTCTCGATACCAACACAACGACCACCGTGACCTTCTTGAAGCAGGTGAACAGCGTAGTTACCCATGCGAGAAGCCAGTACACGGTCAAATGCAGTAGGACGACCACCACGTTGAATGTGACCAAGAACCGTTGCACGAGTCTCACGACCTGTTGCTGTTTCGATCTCTTTAGCAAGCTCGTTTGCGTCCATCATAAGCTCAGTTAGAGCGATGATTGCGTGCTTCTTACCTTTAGCAATTCCATCTTGGATGTTGCCGATAAGCTGGTCTTTATCTAGGCCAGTCTCTGGAGTAATGATGTACTCACAACCACCCGCGATTGCTGACATAAGCGTAAGGTCACCACAGTGACGGCCCATGATTTCAACAATAGAAATACGTTGGTGAGAAGAAGACGTGTCACGTAAACGGTCGATTGAATCGATAACTGTGTTAAGCGCAGTTAGGTAACCGATTGTGTAGTCAGTACCCGCGATATCGTTATCGATTGTGCCTGGAAGACCGATACATGGGTAACCCATCTCAGTTAGCTTCTTAGCACCCATGTAAGAACCGTCACCACCGATAACAACAAGTGCTTCGATGCCGTGTTTCTTAAGGTTCTCGATGCCTTTCTCACGAACAGCAACGTCTTTGAATTCAGGGAAACGTGCAGAACCTAAGAAGGTACCACCACGGTTGATTACGTCAGATACGCTTGAACGGTCAAGCTTTTCGATACGGTCTTCAACAAGGCCTTGGTAGCCATCGTAAATACCGTAAACTTCAATGCCAACTGATAACGCAGTACGAACAACGCCGCGAACTGCTGCGTTCATACCTGGAGCGTCACCACCACTGGTCAAAACACCGATCTTCTTAATCATGCTCACCCTCGATTTTTGGGAATCTATTATTCAATTCTTGTTCTTGCTGATTGTATATCAACAAGATTTTAAATCTATATTTGTGCGTTATGTTACATTTCCTCAACAGGAATAGCACTTAAATCGCGTAAAATTATGTAACATTTCTACTTCTGTAAGAGTATTACAGTTTTACTCAATAACTTTGTTGATTCACATCAGAATCAACATTAATTGTTACTAAGGTGGTTTTTGAATCACCAAAGAACTAGTAATTTTTACTCACTCTAGTTCAAAAGCCGCCCACTTACCATTTGCCACTCAATTTTAGCCCGTATCACCACGAGTGGAATTTCTGCTGCTTCTCTGGTCCAAATACGACCGAATACGGATCCTGGTGAATTAATACATCAGCATCAGGGAATACGGAGATAAGCTTGGCCTCAACTTCGTCAGAAATGCGATGCGCTTCAATAAGTGGCATCTCATCTTCAAGTTCTAAGTGCAATTGAATGAAGCGAATTGGCCCCGAACGACGCGTTCGTAATTGATGTACACCCAACACGCCTTCGACGCTCAACGATGTCTCTTTTATCTGTTTTAGCTCTTCATCCGGTAGCTTATGATCAAGCAGAGATTGAATCGCTTCCATCGCCATTTGATAAGCGCTGTAAAGAATGTAGATACCGATACCCACCGCAAATACAGAGTCCGCTTGGCCAATGCCAAACCAGCTCAATGCTAGGGCTAGCATGATCGCGGCATTCATATAAAGGTCAGATTGATAGTGCAGTGAGTCAGCGGCAATCGCTTGGCTACCGGTTTTCTTCACCACATGTTTTTGGAATCGAACCAAGCCGAAGGTCATGACTATCGCGAATAAGCTGACGTAGATACCAATCTCTGGAGAGTTGAGTTCATGAGGTCTGAAGAAGCGTTCAATACCGTTAAGAATGAGGAAACAAGCCGAGCCTGAGATAAACATCGCCTGCGCCAATGCGGCAAGAGATTCGGCCTTACCATGACCAAAGGTGTGCTCTTTGTCGGCAGGCTGCAGAGAGTAGCGAACCACGATGAGGTTAACGACAGACGCTGCGATATCCAACATTGAATCGACCACGGAAGCCAACAGACTCACAGAACCTGTCACCCACCATGCTGCGACTTTCACTATCAATAAAATAGTGGCGATGGTGGTGGCTGCCCAAGCAGCGAGCGTAACTAAACGTGCGTATTCTTGTTTCATAACTTGGCTATAAAGTGACTGATAGCACAAAGTATAACCTGCAAACAACCAATTGAATATGACAGCTAGGGTGTAAGACATTCATTTTTAGGGATCAAAAAAAGCGGCACACGGCCGCTTCTTTCTAAACACTTTCATTCAAAGCTGCTTTATTAAGCTCGAATTACTTGTCTTTGTTCATGCGTTTTTCCATTTTGTCAGCACACTTAGTCATGCGCTCTTGTTGGATTTCTTTCAGTTGAGTCTTTTGCTCAGCCGTTAGTACGCTCATCATTTCGTGTTGCTTCTTCAGCATTGCCACGCGACGCTCAGTTTGCTTCTCAACCATTTCGCTTGCTAGGTCGTTCGCAGCTGCTTCATCGAAGTTGTCAGCCAGTACCAATGCTTGAACTTTCTCTTGGTGCGCTTTCATTTTCGCCATTTTATCGGTTTTATTGCCAGCGTGTTTTTCTTTCATCTCTGCACGATTCGCTTCGCGCATCTCTTTCAATTCTGTTTTTTGTGCGTCAGTTAGGTCTAGTTGACGCATCACTTTCTTATCGAAGCCACCACATTTACCGTGCATGCCTTTGTGGTCGCCTTTATCGCCGCCGCCAAATGCGTACGCGCTTGCTGTACCTAACATTAGTGGAAGTGCCGCAGCTGCTAGTACAAGTTTCTTAGTCATTTTCATAATTGTTGCCTCAATTCGGTATAATAAGTCATGTGTTGCGTCTGTTTCTCAGCGCTTGAATATAGATTAGTCTTTCCCTCGTAAAGTGACGTTTAGAAAGCGTAAATAATCGTAAAGAGTGAAAGCTGACCAATAATTAGCAGTATTATTAACCTAACTAAATGATTAAGGCTTCCCTATGGCGAACATTCTTCTTATTGATGACGACACCGAGTTAACCAGCTTACTTAAAGACATTCTGAGCTTTGAGGGCTTCACTGTTTCCGAAGCCAATGACGGCTACGCGGGGCTCGAGGCGGTCAATGATGAGATTGATTTGATTCTTTTGGATGTGATGATGCCGCGCCTGAATGGCATGGAAACTCTCAAGAAGCTAAGAGAAAATTGGGAAACACCCGTACTGATGCTGACCGCAAAAGGTGAAGAGATTGATCGTGTGATTGGCCTAGAGCTTGGCGCAGATGACTATTTACCTAAACCTTTCAGTGACCGAGAGCTACTTGCACGTATTCGTGCCATCTTGCGTCGAACGCAAACCACCGCGGCACCGAAAGCAGCCAGTGATAGAATTCAATACCAAGACATTGAAGTCTTCCCTGGCAAGCAAGAAGCTTACTGTAATGGCGAGATTATCGATCTCACCACCACAGAGTTCGCTTTGTTGAGCCACCTTATCCAAAACCCGGGGCAAGTGATCACCAAAGAAGCATTGAGTCTCGATGTATTAGGCAAAAGGCTAGCGGCGTTTGACCGTGCGATCGATATGCACATCTCCAATCTGCGTAAAAAGATCCCAGAGCGCAGCGACGGCAAATCTCGTATCAAGACCTTACGTGGTCGTGGCTACTTATTGGTAGAGGAGGATTAATGCGTATCCCTAAAATCACCAGCTTATATGGACGTATCTTTGCTATCTTTTGGTTCACCATGTTACTGGTGCTTTTGTCGGTACTGTCACTTCCTCATTTAGATCCGCGAGTCGCGCGCGACGTGCCTGCTGATCACCTCGGTAAATTAGAGCGTATCGCCAAAGCCGCTGAAAAACGCTACGCCAGAGAACCGAATCTCGGCAAAATTGTCTTCCAACTTGAGGCGCCACGCAGCCGCAAGGATTCTCGTGCCCGCATCTATTTAACCGATCTTGAGGGTGCGGTTCTCACCTCGAAAAGGCATTCAGACTACAAGCTTAAAGCGATTCGTAACTTTGTTACCTCGATTGATAACCCTGAGATGCCGAAGCAAAAACTCTATGGGCACTACATGGTTGCAGGGCCAGTACCGATTACTCTCGCTGGCGAAGAACTACTGATGTATGCCGGAGTGAAGTGGAATCAACCACCGCCATTCTTACTGCGCCTGTTTGATAGGCCTCTGCAGCTATTACTTGCTGTGATGTTGGCGAGTACCCCGCTATTGCTTTGGTTAGCTTGGGCACTGAGCCAACCTGCTCGTAGGCTTGAGCGCGCTGCGCAACGTGTCGCGAAAGGTCAGTTTGAGGTTGATCCAACACTTGAAAAAGGCACATCTGAATTCAGACAAGCGGGTGAGAGCTTTAACCAGATGGTCGAAGCGGTAAACCAGATGATCTCCGGTCAGCAACGCCTACTCTCTGATATTTCACACGAGCTGCGCTCACCACTGACTCGCCTGCGTATGGCGAATGCGCTGGCAATTCGTAAGCAGGGTGAGAGCCAAGAACTTGAGCGTATCGATACTGAAGCACAACGTCTGGAACAGATGATCAGCGAGCTACTGACGCTATCGCGCATGCAAGTCGACAGCCACATTACTCGTGAGGTTCAGCCTATCTCAAGCCTATGGGAAGAGATCTTGAAAGACGCACAGTTTGAAGCCGAACAGATGGGCAAACAACTGACGTTCTCTGAGATCCCTGAGCGTTCTATTTCGGGTAATCCTAAGCTGTTGATGAGTGCGCTAGACAACATTACGCGTAACGCCATCTACTACGGCAAAGACCAAGTCGATGTGCAGTTCCACGTGGTGCAAGACCAGCTGACGATTTGCGTGAACGATAATGGCGATGGTGTGCCTGATGATGAATTAGATTCTATCTTCAGACCTTTCTATCGCGTTTCTACTGCCCGTGATCGCAATACCGGTGGCACTGGACTTGGGTTAACCATTACTGAAAGTGCGATTCGCCAACACAGCGGAACCATCACAGCAACCCGCAGCCAGTTAGGTGGATTACAACTCGAAATCACCCTGCCTATCTTACCGGTGTAATACCCTTACAAAGATCACAGTTGATAATGATTGTTATTATCATTATGGTAAATCCTCTAATTATGGAGGATTTACCATGTCGCACACTTTCCCTGAACTACCCTACTCTTACGATGCCCTAGAACCTTACATTGATGCTAAAACGATGGAAGTGCATTACAGCAAGCACCACAGAACCTACTACGATAAGTTTGTTGCGGCGGTGTCTGGCAGTGAACTAGAACAGCAATCTCTGACTGAGATCTTCGCTAACATCTCACAGCACAGCCCTGCCGTTCGCAATAATGGTGGCGGCTACTACAACCATATCTTGTATTGGAACTGCATGTCTCAAGACGGCGGTGGTGAACCGACTGGCGAGCTTGGTGATGCTATCAAGAGCACATTCGGAGATTTCGAGACGTTCCAAGATCAGTTCGCTCAAGCAGCAATCAATACCTTCGGTTCAGGCTTTGCGTGGTTGGTGGTAGAAGAAGGACAACTGAAGATCATCTCAACCTCAAACCAAGACAACCCATGGATGGATACCATCGCCAGTAACGGTGAGCCAATTCTTGCGCTGGATGTTTGGGAACACGCTTACTACATCAGCTACCAAAACCGTCGCCCTGATTACATCAATGCATGGTGGAATGTGGTGAATTGGAATGCGGTTGCTGAAAACTACGCACAAGCACTCGCGAATAAAGCGTAAGCGAATGGTGGTGAACTGTACTCACTCAGCTTGCCACCGTATACTCTGGCTATCTTTGATTATTCTTGTGAACCAACATGTTTGATATCGCTCTATACGAACCTGAAATTGCACCCAATACGGGTAACATCATCCGCCTATGTGCTAACTGCGGCGCGAACCTGCACCTGATTGAGCCGCTTGGCTTTGATTTTGAAGAGAAGAAAGTTCGTCGTGCTGGCTTGGATTACCACGACCTAGCGCGTGTTAAGCGTCACAAGAACCTAGAAGCCTTTCTTGAGTATCTAGAAAATGAACGCGAGGGTGACTTCCGTATCTTTGCTTGCACCACTAAAACGACAGGTCACCACGTGGATGCGAAATTCCAACAAGGTGATGTGTTGATGTTTGGCCCAGAGACACGCGGCCTGCCTGCTGAGTTCATTGAAAGCATGCCAATGGAGCAACGTATTCGTATTCCAATGATGCCAGACGCACGCAGCCTAAACCTGTCTAACGCGGTTGCTATCATCGCATTTGAAGCGTGGCGACAAATGGGCTTCGAAGGCGCGGTATAATACCGAAACTCAGTCAATAACCGCTCACACGGCCTTTTACCTGTTGCTGCTCGCAATAGTAAGTAAAAGGCGACACGCAATAAAAAAGGCTCTTACCGTTATCTCTTTCTTGCGAAGGATAAAGGTAAGAGCCTTTTCTGTTTCTGGTCGTTTGTCTTTCTATATAAAAGAAAGTTAAAACGACGGGATTAGTTTAAGCGGTTACGATCGTTGTCGTCGTCTTTCTTCTCAAACTCACCTTCAAAGGTGTTGCCATCTTTTGACTGATCAAATGGGTCACGATTAAACGGATCTTGTCCAAATGGCCCCTGACCAAAGCCCGCTTGCCCACCAGCATGGAAGCCGCCAGACATATTCTTAACCACCATTTTTTCCATCATTTTCTTAGCAATCATCGCTCTTGGTGCTGGCAGCAATACCAACATACCAAGTGCATCCGTCATAAAGCCCGGAGTCAGTAGCAATACACCTGCAACCGCAAGCATCACGCCTTCAAGAATCTGCTGTGCTGGCATTTCGCCTTGTTGCAAACGACCTTGTACAGACATCAGTGTCTGGATGCCTTGGCTACGAACCAGTGAGGCACCAACAAATGCAGTAATCAACACTAACGCAATAGTTGGCCACAATCCTAAAAAGCCACCAACTTGAATAAATAGCCCAATCTCAATGATGGGTACGAAGATAAATAGTAATAATAAGATAGGAAACACACGCCCTCCTTTGTTACTTCCAGTTTACGCTGAAAGCTCTATCAATCTCAAATTTATCCTGTAAATAAGCGTGTTTATTGACCAAGAATAACTTTGCAAAATATTGACGAAACAAAAGCGAAAAAGGTGATCAACTTACTATTTTTATGCGCTAGGTACAGTATCATGTGCCACATAAGTCAGGACGGATTTATCAGCCCAATATTCTAGCGAACGGAGTATTTGCACACAGAATAGGCTAATAACTAACTATATAATCAGAATAATTCTCTAAGGATCCTGTTATGGCTACTCTATCAGAAGCACAAGTTGATGCTCCTCAAGCTACTCGTCTCGAAGAAGATCTTTTAGGTCAACGTCATGTTCCGGCTGATGCTTACTACGGCATCCACACTCTACGCGCAGTTGAAAACTTCAACATCTCAAATGTAACGATCTCAGATGTACCTGAATTCGTTCGCGGTATGGTGATGACAAAGAAAGCTGCGGCTTTAGCAAACAAAGAGTTAGGTGTAATTCCTAGCGAAGTGGCTAAATACATCATCCAAGCTTGTGACCTAATTCTAGACACGGGTAAGTGCATGGATCAGTTCCCATCAGACGTTTTCCAAGGTGGTGCTGGTACTTCTGTAAACATGAACGCGAACGAAGTAGTTGCGAACGTGGCACTTGAGCTTATGGGCAAAGAAAAAGGCCAATATGAGTTCATCAACCCGAACGACCATGTAAACCGCAGCCAATCTACAAACTGTGCTTACCCAACTGGCTTCCGTATCTCTGTATACAACAGCGTACTAAAACTGATCGACGCAATTGAATACCTAAAAGGTGCATTCGAGCTTAAGAGCCAAGAATTCAACACAATTTTGAAGATGGGTCGTACTCAACTTCAAGATGCAGTTCCAATGACGGTTGGCCAAGAGTTCCACGCTTGGGCAGTAACCATCAACGAAGAAATCAAAAACCTAGAATACACATCAAAGCTACTGCTTGAAGTTAACCTAGGCGCAACGGCAATCGGTACTGGTCTGAACGCAGCACCGGGTTACCAAGGCCTTGCAGTTAAACACCTAGCTGAAGTAACTGGTCTAGAGTGTGTTCCTGCTGAAGACCTAATCGAAGCAACGTCTGACTGTGGTGCATATGTAATGACGCACGGCGCACTTAAGCGTCTAGCCGTTAAACTGTCTAAAATTTGTAACGATTTGCGTCTGCTTTCTTCAGGTCCACGTACTGGCTTGAACGAGCTAAACCTACCTGAACTGCAAGCGGGTTCTTCAATCATGCCTGCTAAAGTAAATCCAGTTGTTCCTGAAGTAGTAAACCAAGTTTGCTTCAAAGTTCTAGGTAACGACAACACGGTTTCTTTCGCTGCAGAAGGTGGTCAACTTCAGCTGAACGTAATGGAACCCGTTATTGCACAAAGCATGTTTGAGTCTCTAGACATCCTAACAAACGCTTGTGTGAACCTACGCGACAAGTGTGTAGACGGCATTACTGTAAACAAAGAAGTGTGCGAATCTCACGTATTTAACTCTATCGGTATCGTTACTTACCTAAACCCATACATTGGCCACCACGAAGGTGACATTGTTGGTAAGATCTGTGCAGAAACAGGTAAGAGCGTGCGTGATGTGGTTCTAGAGCGCGGTTTATTGACCGAAGAAGAACTTGATGACATTTTCTCTGTTGAAAATTTGATGCATCCTCAGTATAAAGCGAAGCGCTACGAATAAAGTTAGCGAGAAAGGGCTCCAAAGGGAGCCCTTTTTTAGGCTCCAATACGGTTAACCCTGTTTATTTTGTGGATTTCTGTATGTTGCACTTTTGCTTAATTGAACCTAAACCATAGAACTATTATGTGAACATTCCGGCGGCGAATGTTCACATAATAAAATCTAAATGAGGTGTTACTTATGATTGCAGTAGAACTATTTATCGTCCTGCTCTTTATCTTTTTGGGGGCCAGAATTGGCGGTATCGGTATCGGTTTTGCCGGTGGTGCTGGTGTTATTGCCCTTTCACTTATTCTTGGCGTTCCAACAAGCCAATCTTTCATCCCGATCGACGTAATCTTGATCATCATGTCTGTTATCACCGCAATTGCTGCAATGCAGGTTGCTGGCGGTATGGACTGGTTGGTGCAAATTGCAGAAAACTTTTTGCGTAAGCACCCTGAACGCATCACCTTTTATGCGCCAATCGTGACCTTTGTAATGACACTAATGGCGGGTACTGGTCACACAGCATTCTCAACACTTCCTGTTATCGCAGAAGTAGCGAAAGGCCAAGGCGTGCGTCCTTCTCGTCCACTGTCTATCGCAGTTGTAGCATCTCAGATTGCAATCACAGCTTCGCCAATCTCGGCAGCGGTTGTGGCTTTCGCAGCAATGCTTGCACCGTTCGGGGTTGATTACCTAACGCTACTGATGGTTTGTATCCCAACCACCTTCATCGCTTGTATGGTTGGCGCGGTTGTCGCTAACTACATGGGTAGTGAGCTGAAAGACGATCCTGTTTACCAAGAGCGTCTAGAGAAAGGTCTAATCAAACTGGCAACAGAAGAGAAGCGCGAGATCCTTCCAACAGCGAAGAAAGCGACTTACATCTTCCTAGCTGCGATTGGTTTCGTGGTTTGTTACGCAGCGGCTATCTCTAGCTCTGTTGGCCTGATTGAAAACCCTGCGCTAGGTCGTAACGAAGCGATCATGTCTGTAATGCTAGCAGCAGCGGCAGCAATCGTTATGTTCACTAAGATTGATGCAGCTAAGATTTCTTCAGCACCAACATTCCGCTCTGGTATGACGGCGTGTGTATGTGTACTTGGTGTGGCTTGGTTAGGTTCAACGTTTGTAAACGCACACGTTGCTGAGATCAAAGACGTAGCAGGCGCTCTACTGGCTGACTACCCATGGATGCTGGCGCTTGTTCTGTTCTTCGCTTCTATGCTGCTTTACTCTCAAGGCGCAACAACCGTTGCACTTATGCCTGCAGCTCTAGCGATTGGCGTAGCACCACTCACAGCGGTTGCTTCTTTCGCTGCGGTAAGTGCGCTGTTCGTACTTCCAACTTACCCAACACTACTAGCGGCAGTTGAGATGGATGACACAGGCTCAACGCGTATCGGTAACTACGTATTCAACCACCCATTCTTCATTCCAGGTGTGGTAACAATCAGTACTGCGGTAGCACTAGGCTTCGCATTCGGCGGTCTGTTTATCTAACATTCGCTGATGATTGAACATTTAAAAGGAAGCTTCGGCTTCCTTTTTTGTTTTCTACTCAATGTGATATTTGATACACGTCAAATAACCATTATAAACTTTAAAACCCGCCCAAAAATAAAGTTTGAATAAAATTCCAAGGTTATTCAAACCAACTAGAAACAACACCTACCAAATCAATCTCCCCTCGCATCCCGTTAATCTACATCGAATATTAATCCAAGCTAACTAACCAAAAAACCTTGCCGTTTTTTTGCCATTTTCCAGCCCATTCATTGGCGATTATTTTTGTGAACAGCACCAAACTTAAATAGCTAAGTAAGGAATAAAATAACCGCAGCTAAAATAAATCTAAATTCATTTGGATTGGTAAATATAAAAATAACCTTAATTTAAAGTCAGCAACTTTTATCGTTGGGTACTTTTATAAGAGTCAATGTATTTACAATCTATAAATCATTAGTCGCTAATTCACATCACTTCTATTTAAGATGATGTAAGGAGATAGCCATGACAACTCAAACGATACCAAGCGAGACAAAAAAGGGCGGCTTCTTTGCCAATTTTAAATTCCCTTCTGCTTATACCATTTTATTTATTCTAATTGCGTTCGTTGCTTTGCTTACCTGGATTGTTCCTGCGGGACAATACGACCGAGCAATGAATGAAGAACTCGGCCGAGAAGTACCCGTAACAGGCACTTATCAAGCGGTAGAGGGTAACCCTCAAGGCGTGATTGACGTACTGCTAGCGCCTATTGATGGCTTCTACGACCACAATAGCTATGAAGCTGCGGCAATCGACGTTTCGCTATTCATCTTAATCATTGGTGGCTTCTTAGGACTAGTAACCAAAACTGGCGCGATTGATGCCGGTATCGAACGCGTTACCGCCCGCTTAGAAGGGCGAGAAGAGTTGATGATACCAATACTGATGGCACTGTTTGCCGCGGGCGGTACTGTCTACGGCATGGCGGAAGAATCACTGCCATTCTATACCTTACTAGTACCAGTGATGATGGCAGCTCGCTTCGACCCTCTAGTAGCGGCTGCAACGGTACTGCTTGGCGCGGGTATTGGGGTGTTAGGCTCAACCATTAACCCATTCGCAACGGTTATCGCTGCTAACGCCTCTGGCATTCCATTTACCGACGGTATTGTGCTGCGTGTTGGTATGTTGATTGTTGGTTGGGGTATCTGTGTTGCTTACGTGATGCGTTACGCAAGAATGGTTCAAGCCGATCCAAGCAAATCGATTGTGTACGACAAATACGAAGAGAACAAAGCGCACTTCCTTGGCAACGCAAGTGGCGAAAAACTGGAATTCACCACAACTCGTAAACTGATTCTGACCATTTTTGGCGGCTCATTCGCGGTAATGATTTACGGTGTATCCGTTGCTGGGTGGTGGATGGCAGAGATCTCTGCAATGTTCTTAGCAGCGACCATCATCGTTGGTATTGTGTCTCGTATGAGCGAAGAAGAGTTTACTTCAAGCTTCATTGATGGTGCTCGTGACCTACTGGGCGTAGCGCTTATCATAGGTATCGCACGTGGTATTGTGGTGGTGATGGACCGCGGTATGATCACCGACACTATTCTCTTCTCTGCAGAGCAAATGGTCACCGGGTTGTCTTCGGTTATCTTTATTAACGTGATGTTCTTTTTAGAGATTCTCTTGTCATTCTTAGTGCCATCAACCTCTGGTTTAGCGGTACTCACCATGCCAATCATGGCACCATTGGCCGACTTTGCTGGCGTAGGTCGTGACCTTGTTATCACCGCTTACCAATCAGCTTCTGGCTTGGTGAACTTAATCACACCAACCTCTGCGGTCGTAATGGGTGGCTTGGCAATTGCTCGTGTCCCTTACGTGCGCTGGGTTAAATGGGTAATGCCATTAATCGGTATCTTGATGGTGTTCTGCATCATTGTTCTGAGTATTGGTGCACTTATCTAAAACCAATACACCTCACTTTCTCACTCAAAGCCGCTTTCTAGCGGCTTTTTTTGTCACTATCGTTCACCAACAAGCCCCTTCCATCGAAACACCCTCACAAGCTGCACACGCATCATTAAAAGCCTCTCTATCACCCCACCTACCTATCAAAGCAGCAAAACCTAAACGAGCAGAGACACTGGCTAGAAAGCAAATCTAACCTTTAAATATCGACGCTAAGGTTAATTAAAAAGCAAATATTCATCGTTACTATATTTAGAGAAATACTTAGTCACTTATTAGCGTTAATTATATTTAAAGTAATTTACGCTGTAATAACCAAAGTATGAGTATTGGCTATTTTCATAGAAAATCGGATTAAAACACTCGATTATAAAGTGTGACCGCAATAGCTTAATTCGCATTTAAATTGTTAAGAAATAATTAATTTCACATTCAAAATTAAATATATAAATACTAACATTGCATACTTCCACCTTAAGCTCATTCTTATCAATAAATTTAATTTGCATATAAACCCCTAGAATTTCCATTCTAGTAATACGAGTGAAAAAAGCATGAATAATGTTCCCAAAGAGTTAACTATTTAGAAGGGGTAACCAATAGTCAAAAGTGCATAAAGTTTGTTAAAACCCTTAATTTTAAAGGGCTGCGGGATAAAAAACGATTTGTGATAGATCTCTAAGAATACCTGACTAGCAGGCGTAATATTAATTCCAGACAAGAGATATGAATAAATAATTCATTCTTCTCAACTGAAAATAAATAATTACTCTTAGCGATAAAAGTAATTCAAATATATAAGAGAGAGACGATCATGAGTAAGTTCTATGTAGGTTCTGAAATAGGTCAATTACGCCGCGTTCTAGTTCACCGCCCAAGACGTGCACTGACTCACTTAACACCCTCTAACTGTCACGATTTGCTGTTTGATGACGTACTGGCTGTTGAGCGTGCAGGTAAAGAGCATGACGCATTTACTCAAACGCTACGTGATCAAGGTGTTGAGGTTCTTCTTCTTACTGACCTACTAGCAGACACGCTAGCCGTGCCAGAAGCGAAAGATTGGCTTTTGAGTCATCAAGTTTCTGATTATCGCTTAGGCAAAACTTTTGCTAACGATGTGCGCTGCTACTTGGGTGACTTACCAAACCTAGAGCTAGCGAAAATCCTAACGGGTGGTCTGTCTTACGCTGAAATGCCAATGAAATCATCTTCAATGATGCAAGGCATGCACGCGCCAACTGACTTCATTATCGAGCCTCTACCAAACCACCTATTTACTCGCGACACCTCTTGCTGGGTCTACGGTGGTGTATCTATCAACCCAATGGCGAAACCAGCTCGTCAACGTGAAACCAACCACGTTCGCGCTATTTACCGCTGGCACCCAACATTCGCAGGCCAAGACTTCATTAAGTACTTTGGCGATGAAGAGAACATCAGCTACGACAACTCAACCATTGAAGGCGGCGACGTTCTTGTAATCGGTCGCGGCACAGTGCTTATCGGCATGTCTGAGCGTACAACAGCACAAGGTGTTGAGCACTTAGCATCAAGCCTATTCAAACACGGTCAGGCGAAACAAGTTATCGCAATGCAGCTACCAAAACACCGTTCTTGCATGCACTTAGACACCGTTATGACGCACATGAACGAAGATACCTTCTCTGTTTACCCAGAAGTGGTGAGTAAAGACGTACAGTGCTGGAACCTAACTGGCGATGAGTCTGGCGCAGTAAAAGTGAAAGAAGAAGGCTACTTCGTAACGGCTATCGAAAAAGCACTGGGGGTAGACAAACTAAACCTCATCACAACCGGTGGTGACAACTTCCATGCAGAACGTGAACAGTGGAACGATGCAAACAACGTTCTAACCGTTAAACCTGGTGTCGTGATTGGCTACGAAGGCAACACCTACACCAACGAAAAATACGACAAAGCAGGCATCACAGTTCTTCCGATTCCTGGAGATGAGCTTGGCCGCGGTCGCGGTGGCGCACGCTGCATGAGCTGCCCAATTGAGCGTGATGGTATCTAATCACTAAGACGAAACGGCCAAGTTGAACAATCTGAAATCATCTCAGCTTGGCCAAAATGAGAGAACACAATTATGACTAAGCAAACTGTTGTTGTCGCACTCGGTGGTAACGCCCTACTTCGTCGCGGTGAGCCGTTAGAAGCCGATGTTCAACGCCGCAATATTGAAACGGCGGTGAAAACCATCTCTGAAATCGCAAAAGTGTACAACGTGGTGTTAGTACACGGTAATGGTCCGCAAGTTGGATTGCTTGCTCTGCAAGGTTTGGAATACAAAAAAGTAAACCCATACCCGCTGGATGTGTTGGGCAGTGAGACTCAAGGCATGATCGGCTACATGTTGATGCAAGAGTTCAAGAACTACCTGCCTAACCGCAACATCTCGTGCATGTTGACCCAAATGACGGTTGATCCAAATGATCCTGCGTTTGCGGATCCAACTAAGCCGATTGGCCCAATTTACGAAGAAGCGGAAGCGCGTGAACTAGCAGAGAAATTCCACTGGATCGTCAAACCTGACGGCCAACATTTCCGCCGCGTAGTACCAAGCCCACGCCCTACTGGCATTGTTGAGCACGAAGCGATCACACAGCTTATCGATGCAGGTCACCTAGTAATTTGTACTGGCGGCGGTGGCATCCCAGTGAAAAAAGAGAATGGTAAATTAGTTGGTGTAGAAGCGGTTATCGACAAAGACATGTCAGCGGCTTTCCTAGCTAAACAATTGGATGCTGATGCGCTACTGATTCTGACCGATGCGGACGCTGTATACCTTGATTGGGGCAAACCGACTCAACACGCATTGCGCAGTACCACGCCAAGTGAATTAGCGATGTTCGAATTCGATGCGGGCTCTATGGGGCCAAAAATTGAAGCATCGTGCGAATTCATTGAGCAAGGCGGCAAGGTTGTGGGTATCGGTGCACTCGAAGATGGCTTGCAAATCCTGCAAGGCCAAGCGGGTACCAATATCACTAAAGGTTAACGCACTAACGAGCCTCTATGAGCTTGTAAACACAGAATTAAACGTAACAAACAGAACCGAACAAATTTAACTAAATATTGAATCGCGCTTTCTTGGATTTTCTTTCCCTGTAACAAGGAAGCGCCTAAATCTAAAAAGGAATACATCATGGCTTTTAACCTACGCAATCGTAACTTCCTAAAACTACTAGATTTCACTCCACGCGAAATTCAACACTTGTTAGATCTTTCTATGGAGCTTAAAAAAGCGAAGTACAACGGTTACGAACAGCCAAAACTGACTGGCAAAAACATTGCGCTTATCTTTGAGAAAACCTCGACTCGTACTCGTTGTGCATTCGAAGTCGCGGCATTCGACCAAGGTGCTCGCGTCTCTTACTTAGGCCCATCTGGCTCTCAAATTGGCCACAAAGAATCAATGAAAGACACGGCTCGCGTTCTTGGTCGTATGTACGATGGCATCGAATACCGCGGCTTCGGTCAAGAGATCGTTGAAGAGCTAGGCGCATACGCTGGCGTGCCAGTATGGAATGGTCTGACTGACGAGTTCCACCCAACTCAAATCCTTGCAGACTTCCTAACCATGACCGAATACGGCCGTGGCAAACAACTGCATGAAATCAGCTTTGCTTACCTAGGTGATGCTCGCAACAACATGGGTAACTCTCTGATGGTTGGCGCAGCGAAAATGGGCATGGACATTCGCCTTGTTGCTCCAAAACAGTTCTGGCCACAAGAAGAGCTATTGGCTCAATGTCGTGAAATCGCAGAGCACACAGGCGGCAAAATTACACTGACTGAAGATGTTCAAGAAGGCGTGCAAGGTTGTGACTTCCTGTACACCGATGTTTGGGTATCGATGGGCGAAGCGAAAGAAGCATGGGCTGAGCGTATCAACCTAATGATGCCTTACCAAGTGAACATGGAAATGCTGAAAGCAACGGGTAACCCACATGTGAAATTCATGCACTGCCTACCGGCTTTCCACGGCGAAGACACCACTGTTGGCAAACAGCTTGCTGCTGAATATCCACAACTAAAAGACGGCGTGGAAGTAACAGATGAAGTAGTTGAGTCTGAATACTCTATCGTGTTCGATGAAGCTGAAAACCGCATGCACACCATCAAAGCAGTAATGGTTGCAACACTAGGCAGTTAATTACCTAAACAGCTAAGAATCGAAGCAACTAAGAAGTTAAGCACTCACTTGTTCGCAAGAGATGGACAAGTGAAGTGCAATGACAGGGAAATGCGGGTGGCGTACTTGGGATTTAGCCCTTGGATAAAGCCCGCATTTTTTTTCATGAGCTTGAAGGCATTATCGCCCCAAAAAACCTGAGATTTTCTGTTTCAACAAGGGCTTAAATCAAAGCAAAATGTAGAGGCTATTTCGCATAAAAATCCATTAAATGAATACTTTACAGAAAGTATTGCATGGCGTTTTTATCTGAGTATAATCCTCCGCAATTTGTCTTAAGAGAGCAAAAAATGAACTGCAATTCTGTCGCACATGATTGTCAAACTACACGCCAAAGAGTGGCGGTGGTGTCATTTTTATTTTGCTCTATTGATCGTTTCGAAGCCTCCTATTTTTAGGGGGCTTTTTTTTGTCCGCAATTTGACTGTATGCATAGAAGGAAGACCCGTTATGGCGCATTCGTTATTTAACAAGCACATCATCTCCATACCTGAGCTCACTCGTAATGAACTGGAGCTTATCGTCGACACAGCAGCAAGACTCAAGGCTGAGCCAAACCCAGAGTTGCTGAAAAATAAAGTCGTTGCGAGCTGCTTCTTTGAGCCTTCAACTCGAACTCGCCTTTCATTTGAAACCGCAGTTCAGCGCCTTGGTGGCACGGTCATCGGCTTTGATAACGGCGGCAATACCTCACTGGCGAAGAAAGGCGAAACACTTGCCGATTCAGTGCAGGTTATCTCATCTTACGTCGATGCCTTTGTGATGCGTCACCCACAAGAAGGGGCAGCACGTTTAGCCTCTGAATTTTCTAACGGTGTTCCGGTGGTAAACGGCGGCGACGGTGCCAACCAACACCCGACTCAAACCTTGCTGGATCTGTTCTCGATTTACGAAACGCAAGGCACGCTTGATAACCTCAATGTGGCATTCGTCGGCGACCTAAAATATGGCCGTACTGTCCACTCATTGACGCAAGCACTATCAAAGTTCAATAACGTGCGTTTCTTCTTTATCGCACCAGAAGTGTTAGAGATGCCAGATTACATCTGTGAAGAGTTAGAAGAGATGGGTATCCAATACAGCACTCACAGCAGCATTGAAGAAGTGGTGCCGGAACTGGATGTTCTGTACATGACTCGCGTACAGAAAGAGCGCTTTGATGCGTCGGAATACGCACACATGAAATCGGCTTACATCCTCACCGCAGATACATTGAAAGACGCTCGTCAAAATATGAAGGTACTTCACCCGCTGCCACGCGTCGACGAAATCACCACCGACGTTGATAAAACGCCACACGCTTACTACTTCGAACAAGCTGAAAACGGTGTATACGCTCGCGAAGCCCTATTAGCTCTAGTTCTTAACGACACTTTATAAGCAGGAGAAACAGTCATGGTTAAACAAACTCAGCTACAAGTAGAAGCGATCCGTAACGGCAGCGTGATTGACCACATCCCTGCTCACCTTGGTATCAAAATCCTTAAACTGTTTAAGCTGCACAAGACAGAACAGCGCATCACTATGGGGTTAAATCTGCCATCATCGGCACTTGGCCATAAAGACCTAATCAAGATTGAGAACATCTTCCTGACCAAGGAACAAGCCAACCAATTGGCTCTTTATGCTCCGCAGGCAACGGTGAATCAGATTGAAGAGTACAAGGTCGTGAACAAGCTAACGCTTGTACTGCCAGAACAAATCCACAGTGTGTTCTCTTGCCCAAATAGCAACTGTATTTCACACGGTGAACCTGTCGAAAGTCACTTTAAAGTGCAGCTAAAACAGGAAAAAGTGCAGCTAAAATGTCACTATTGTGAAAAAGTATTCTCTCGCGAGATCATGAATGAAATTCGCTAACCCTTAGCGGTATTACCTTCGCAACAAAAGCCACTTAACTAACATGGATATTTATTCCCAAGTCGGAATAAATATCCACTCACCAAAGAATAAAAACCCAAAATAAAAGCAATAAACCAGAATATTATTTGGTGATCGCCTTCAAAAAGATAACTATCCTTTAGTGGTAGACTCAATGCATAGATGATCATACATCTCGCATACCCTCCCTTCTTTACTTCGGGATTCATCGGTAAGCCCTATTAATAATCGTACTCTACGGCTTTGGGAGTGCGTTCGGCGCTATGGACAAGCGATATCCACACGTTGACCTTAAGGAGTTGTTCATGAACGAAATCACTGAGCACGGTTGCTTGTATTCAGCTGAAGATAAAACATTGACTGCAGCGTGCAAACGCTTACTACAACAACAAAGCTTCTCGACCCAAAATCAACTGCGCGAGAAACTGGTTGAGATCGGTTATACCGGTATTAGCCAATCGACCGTATCTCGTATTTTGTCACAACTTGGCGTGGTAAAAATCCAGAACGCCTGTGGCAAAAAGGTGTACTGCATCACCGTTGAAAGCGCACCGGTTCGTGTCGATGCATCCATCTCATCACAAATTGAGTTAATTACTCATAACCAAGCGATGGTAATAGTAAAAACCCACCCTGGTTGTGCACAGTTAGTCGCACGATTGGTTGATATCGACCCACATACCGAAATTATCGGCACTGTTGGCGGCAACGACACCGTGTTAATTATCCCGAAAGACACAACCAACATTGATGCTTGCGAACAAGTGGTCAAAGCACGCTTGGGCGTTGCCTAAATGTCTTATTGGCAAGGTCTGTTCACTGCAGTTGCGCTGCTGACTCTCTCTCGACTGCCTATGAAGGTTGCTCACCCGCCCTAGCGGATATTTTCTGGTCGATGAAACTAATCACAAACTATTACGGTCTGATTGAGTTAAGATACCTTCAACTCCATTTTGATGACTAAATAGTATGCGACGACTTGCCACATTACTTTTTGTTTGTATTTCCCTATTCACCCAGCCTGCGTGGGCGCTTTTTGGAAATGACAACGCCGAGCCAAGCTTCGGAGGCAATAACAACGGTTTTGTCCCTGTAGACCAAGCTTTCCCTTTCAATTACTACCAGCAAGATGGCAAAGTGCTTCTCGACTGGCAGGTAAAAGAAGGCTACTACCTCTACCAACATAGCCTCTCTTTCACTGGGCAAAATCTCGCGATCGGTAACGTTGAATTAGAAGATGGTAAACCACACCAAGATGAATTCTTTGGTGAGGTGAGCATTTATACCCAGCCGTTATTCGTGCAAGTCCCTCTACAAGGTTACCAAGATGGTTCACAGCTGATCGTTAAATATCAAGGCTGTGCGGATGCGGGTTTCTGCTATCCACCAGAGACTCGAATCATCGACATTGAGCCTTTTACAGCTACAGATTCAAGCGACTCTCAAGCAAACACCGTGTCGCAAGACTCATCGGCTGCAAACAATGAGACCGATGTATCAACGCAACAGGCTTCTCCAAAAGCAGACGTTGCAAGTAACACCACTCCACAATCAAGTGCACCCGTTTCAAAAGAAGCAAGCCTAGCCGATAAGCTCGGTGACAGTTGGTGGACACCGTTATTATTCCTAGCGCTCGGAGTTGGCTTAGCCTTTACACCGTGCGTTTTGCCGATGTACCCGATTCTAACGGGTATCGTATTAGGTGGCGGCAAGCTCAGCCAAGGTCGTGCGCTGATGTTGTCGTTCATCTACGTGCAAGGTATGGCACTGACCTACACCCTATTAGGTTTAGTGGTTGCCTCTGCGGGTATGCAGTTCCAAGCGGCGATGCAACATCCTTACGTGTTAATTGCATTGAGCGTTCTGTTCGTGGCGTTAGCTATGTCGATGTTTGGCGTTTATAACCTGCAACTGCCGAGCAGCATCCAAACGTGGCTCAACAACCAGAGTAACAAGCAGCAAGGTGGCAATACCTTGGGCGTGTTCGCGATGGGTGCGATCTCTGGCTTGGTGTGTTCGCCTTGTACTACAGCCCCGCTATCCGGTGCGCTGTTGTATGTCGCTCAAAGTGGTGACCTGTTTACCGGCGCAATTGCTCTGTATGCGTTAGCTATGGGTATGGGCATTCCACTGATTTTAGTTGCCGTGTTTGGTAACAAGCTACTACCGAAAGCTGGCAGCTGGATGGATAAAGTGAAGATCGTATTCGGCTTTATCTTGCTGGCAGCGCCAATCTTCCTGCTAGAGCGTATTATCCCTGAACTATGGGCAACGGTACTTTGGTCAGGTCTTGGCTTCATCGCCTTTGGTTGGCTGTACCACAGCAAGAATGCACTGCCATTCGGCGGTTGGAAGCAGAGTGCGGTCGGTATCATAGCGATGCTTGGCTTGTTCGCTTCCGCACAGCCTGCATTGAACTATTGGTTTGCCGAGAAGAGCGTAACGGTAGAACAACAGCATATCCAATTTGCACGCATCAATACCGTTGAAGAGCTCGAAATCCAACTCATCGAAGCGAAGAAACAGGGTAAACCTGTGATGCTCGATTTCTACGCCGATTGGTGTGTAGCGTGTAAAGAGTTCGAGAAGTACACCTTCCATCAAGCTGATGTTGAGAACAAGCTTTCTGACTTCGTACTGCTACAGGCTGACGTAACAAGAAACATGCCTCAAGACATTGAACTGCTTAAACAATTACAGGTACTTGGCTTACCAACGATTGAGTTCTGGGATGGCGAGGGTAACCATGTTCCAAATGCTCGCGTCACTGGTTTTATGCCTGCCGATGTATTCTTAAAACACATGCAAGACCACCAGCTATAACGACGACATTCGTCTAAATACAAGCTCTGACGAAAGCCGCACCGCTCCTCATAACGAGATGGTAGTGCGGCTTTTTTGTGATTATAGGAAACACTTTCCAAGAACAGGGATAAAAGTCGATATGGTTCAGACTTTTAATGCATAGATATTGTCCACATACTCAATCAGGATGATAATAAATATTAACTAAATTGTTAAAAGTATGAACGTCATGGACTCGACCTATACCATCATCATTGCTGATGACCACCCTCTCTTCCGCAACGCCCTGTTTCAGTCAGTTCATATGGCGATCAGCGGTGCGAACCTGCTTGAGGCTGATTCTCTCGACGCCTTGCTGACTCTGCTTAAGAAAGAGGATGAACCCGACCTGCTACTTCTCGACCTGAAAATGCCGGGAGCAAATGGTATGTCTGGTCTCATTCAACTTCGTGCTGAATACCCAGATCTGCCGATTGTGGTGATTTCTGCCAGTGAAGATGCCAGCGTAGTGACTCAAGTGAAGAGCCACGGTGCGTTTGGCTTCATTCCCAAGTCGAGTGATATGCGTGAATTGGTGAGTGCACTCAATCAAGTGCTGAATGGCGACCCGTTCTTCCCTGAAGGGCTGATTACCAACAATGCTGCCTGTAGCGACCTTGCGGAAAAGATTTCCACCCTAACGCCTCAGCAATACAAGGTATTAGGGATGCTTTCTGACGGCCTGCTGAACAAGCAAATTGCTTATGAATTGAATGTTTCGGAAGCGACCATCAAGGCGCACATGACAGCCATCTTCCGAAAACTGGACGTAAAAAACCGAACTCAAGCGGTTATCTTACTGCAAGAAGTCCATAATTAAGCGCCGCTTATATCCTCTTCTAAAGTCGTCTTAGGCAAACATAAACCCAGCTTGACGACTTTATGATCATCTATCTCTGCAACCACCCAATTGATGTCATGCCACTCGAAGCTATCGCCCAATACTGGGTGCGCGCCAAGTTCGCGTTCAGCCAATTGTTTTAGGGTCATGTCGCGCTCTTCTTCCGAGCCAAGTTCAATGCCATAGCAGTCACTCACCGCGGCAATCGATAGCCCAACCTCAAGGAAGAAATCACCAAAGAATCGAGCTGCGTCTTCGGCCAACGGTGCCTCACTGAATAGCTCACTTAAACTATCTAGGTCTTTATCTTGGCCAAGCACACAGAGGATATCATTCGCCTCTAGCACGGTACTGCCCGAAGGATGAAGCAAGGCATCCTTTCTAAACAGTGCTGTAATGCGTGTTCCTTCCGGCATAGACAAACGCTTAAGCGGCTCACCGACACACCACTTCTCTTCTTTCAGCTTGTAGACAAACATCTCCCACTCACTAGCAGGGTAGATTTCAATGCCTGTACGAGAAATCGGTGTCGGCGTTGGAGGTAATGTCACTTGAGCCAATCTCGCGACTTTCATCAAGCTGCCGCCTTGAACAATCAGCGACACCATAACCACGAAGAACGCGATATTGAAGTAAAGCTGAGCATTAGGCAGGCCCGCCATCATCGGGAACACGGCCAGAATGATCGGCACCGCACCACGTAAACCGACCCAAGAAACAAACCAGCGTTCCTTGGTGGTAAAGCTTCTGAACGGCAGCAAGCCCAACCAAACAGACAGTGGACGAGCAAACAGAATCATACCGAAAGCCAGTGCTAATGCTGGAAGAGCAATGTCCATCAAGGTCGATGGCGTCACCAATAGACCCAACACCAAGAACATCACGATTTGGCTTAGCCATGTCATGCCATCAAGGACATTAAGAATCGAGTGTCGAGAGCGCGTCGGACGATTACCAATGAACAAGCCCACTAGGTAAATCGATAGGATGCCACTCCCGCCAAGCATGTTAGAGAAGGCAAACAGAGCCACACCGCCACTGAGCACCAGAATCGAATACAGGCCATCAGCCAGCTGTACTCGGTTGATTAGACTCCATAGAACCCAACCACCACCAAGGCCGATAAGCGTGCCGACACCAAACTGCATCGCGAAGCTTTTCAGTAGGAAGTTCATTCCCATCTCGGCATCTGGGGTGCCAAGTAGCGCAATTAAGGTAACCGTCAAGAAGACCGCCATTGGGTCGTTGGTACCCGATTCGATCTCTAGGGTTGAGCCAACACGTTCGTTGAGACTCTGCCCTTTCAACAAAGAGAATACTGCTGCCGCATCGGTTGAACCGACAATTGCGCCGACCAAAATGCCCTGCATCAGTGACAGGTCAAACAGCCAAGCCGCCATTAAACCGGTTAGGGTTGCGGTACAGGCTACACCTATTGTCGCTAATGAGAGCGACGGCCAGAAAGCGACCTTGAAGCTTGCGACCTTGGTTCGCATACCGCCATCAAGCAAGATCACGGCAAGCGCGAGGTTACTCACCAAATAAGTCAGTGAGTAATCATCAAAATTAATACCACCCGGACCATCTTCACCCGCCAACATACCAACGAATAAAAAGATCAAAAGAATCGGAACGCCCAATCGTGAGGACACTTGTGAGAAAAGCACACTGATGGCGATGAGCACCGCACCAGTTAAAAATAAGTGGTTGATAGTTATTGCGTCCAATTCGTTCCCCCAAAGAATAAAACTCAAGATATAGGCATGTTGATCTTCTGCCGCTAAGCATGGCACGGTCGATGAAAGTGCTTTAGTCACTATAACAAACTTATGTTTCCCTTCGTGTCATACGCAGGACTAAATACCGTTTCTCAGTCATTTAGTTGTTAAATTTTATGACTCGCACTCTAATTCATCCACTTTTGTTAGACCTTTGGCTAATTTAACAACCTTGTAACATCACATTTTTCTATGGTTCTGCCTCCTAACTCCCATATTTCAGTACATTAGCGCCGATAGCATCCCGACTAAAGTTGCACAGATCCCTTGACTCATCCTTGCTACATTCTAAATCGTAACATTACGTTAACACGCTATTTTACAAAAACGGTTTCTACGAAAACGGAATAAAGGAGAAGGCAATGGCGTTCGAATCTACGGAACATGCTCAAGCCTACTGGAAGGAAAACTTGGGAATTATGGGAACACTGCTCGCGGTCTGGTTTGCAGTGTCTTACGGCGCTGGCATCTTATTTGTGGATGCCCTCAATACCGTTCAGTTTGGCGGGTTCAAGCTAGGATTTTGGTTCGCTCAGCAAGGTTCGATATACACCTTCGTGGCGCTGATATTTATTTACGTTGTTCGCATGAATGCGCTCGACAAAAAATACAACGTACAGGAAGACTAGAGGCTAGAACATGGATATTCAAACTTGGACGTTTATTCTCGTCGGTATTACTTTCGCGGTATATATCGGCATCGCAATCTGGGCTCGTGCAGGGTCGACGAGTGAGTTTTACGTTGCTGGCGGTGGTGTACACCCAGTAGCAAATGGCATGGCGACTGCCGCTGACTGGATGTCGGCAGCATCATTCATCTCAATGGCAGGTATCATCTCATTCGTTGGTTACGACGGTGCGGTTTACCTAATGGGTTGGACAGGTGGTTACGTACTACTTGCGCTATGTTTAGCACCTTACCTACGTAAGTTCGGTCAGTTTACGGTTCCTGATTTCATCGGTGAGCGTTACTACTCGAAAACAGCTCGTATGGTAGCGGTATTCTGTGCAATCTTCGTATCATTCACGTACGTTGCAGGCCAGATGCGTGGTGTAGGCGTTGTATTCTCTCGTTTCCTAGAAGTCGACATTAACCTAGGTATCATCATTGGTATGGGTATTGTGTTCTTCTACGCAGTACTTGGTGGCATGAAAGGCATCACTTATACGCAGGTAGCTCAATTCTGTGTCCTCATTTTCGCCTTCCTTGTTCCAGCAATCTTTACATCAATCATGATGACAGGTAACCCACTTCCACAAGTTGGTATGGGCTCTACGCTATCAGGTACGGATGTTTACTTACTTGATAAACTGGATGGACTCACCGAGGAACTCGGATTTACCGCCTATACTGAAGGTAACAAGAGCATGGTGGATGTATTCTTCATCTGTGCGGCTCTAATGGTAGGTACTGCAGGTCTTCCACACGTAATCATTCGTTTCTTCACGGTACCAAAAGTACGTGATGCTCGTATCTCAGCGGGTTGGGCTCTACTGTTCATCTCATTGCTATACACAACAGCACCAGGCGTTGCAGCATTCGCTCGTGTAAACATGATCGAAACAATCAACGGCCCTGACATGCAAGGTGTCGCAGCAGCAGACGCACCAAGCTGGTACAAAAACTGGGAAAGCACTGGCCTAGTAGGTTGGGAAGATAAAAACGGCGATGGCAAAATGTTCTACTCGGGCGATGAGCGTAACGAGATGAAGATTAACCGTGACATCATCGTACTGGCTTCTCCAGAGCTAGCGAAACTACCAAACTGGGTTGTAGCACTACTGGCAGCCGGTGGCCTAGCAGCCGCACTATCAACTGCCGCGGGTCTACTATTGGTAATCTCAACGTCGATTTCACATGACTTGTTGAAGAAAGGCTTCAGACCAAACATGACCGACAAGCAGGAGCTGTTAGCCGCTCGTTTGGCCGCCATGGTCGCGATTGTCGGTGCAGGTTACTTGGGTATTAACCCACCAGGTTTCGTAGCACAGGTAGTAGCGTTTGCCTTCGGCTTAGCCGCAGCATCCTTCTTCCCAGCAATTATCCTAGGTATCTTCTACAAGAAGATGAACAAGGAAGGTGCAATTGCAGGTATGTTGTCAGGTATTGCCTTCACAGCAAGCTACATCATCTACTTCAAGTTCATTAACCCAGCAGCAAGCACACCTGAAAACTGGTGGTTTGGTATCAGCCCAGAAGGCATCGGTACGCTAGGTATGTGTCTAAACTTCGTAGTATCAATTGCTGTAAACAAAGTAACTGCTGAAGTGCCACAAGATGTACAAGACATGGTTGAGAACATCCGTTACCCGAAAGGTGCTGGTGAAGCTCACGACCACTAAGCACGACCACGAAACAAAGATGTTTAGCAAAAAATGAATCAGTACTTACATTGTAGGGATTAGGTACTGAATCTCAGAAAGCCGATACTTCATGTATCGGCTTTTTCTTTTCCCTTTTCATTTTATAAAAAGACAAACAAAGGGTTGTTTTTAAAATGTCATTTGATAATAATTATCATTAACATCCAATAAAGAGATGCAAATGATGATGAAAGAACAGCAAGGTCTCTATTCGAGGTTTTACAAAGCACAAGATCGCTTTGCTTCATTAGAGCAAGTACAAGGCCATGAGCCGTTTGTGATTCGAGATTACATCGAGTGCGCACTAACGCTTTCCGCCTACTATGAAAAGCACGCAGCCCAAGAAAACATCTTGTTGTGCGAGCTGTACCTGCGCCAAGTTTTCTTCCATTTGATTGAAGCGATTGAGTCTCCTGAGCGCAGTTTCGCCTTTCGTCATATCTGCCTAGACTCTATTCACTCACCACTATTTTATTTGAAACGCCACTACTGCCAGCAACCTCAAGGCCAAGCGCGTTTTTTGAATCTCAGCCAAACACTACAACAAGTCCAAGCCCCACTTGGCTAACAAGGATAGAAGATGACCCTACAATATCGAATTGAGAAAGACAGCATGGGGGAAGTAAAAGTCCCTGCCGATGCGCTATACCAAGCACAAACTCAACGTGCTGCAGATAACTTTGCTTTTAGTTCACACAAGATGCCAGCCAGCTTCATTCAAGCATTGGCATTCATTAAACAGGCCGCCGCAGACACCAACGCTCAGTTGGGCTTATTGGAAGGTGATATTGCCAACGCGATCGCCGAAGCGAGCCAAGAGATCATTGATGGTAAATACCTCGATCAATTCCCGATCGATGTTTACCAAACTGGCTCTGGCACAAGCTCCAACATGAATGCCAACGAAGTGATTGCAACACTCGCTTCAAGAAGTTTGCAAGGGAACGTGAATCCGAATGATCACGTCAATATGGGCCAAAGCAGCAACGATGTGGTGCCAACCGCAATTCAAGTCAGTGTCGCTCTTATGGCAGAAAACAAACTGCTACCTGCATTAACTCACCTTTCAGAAGCACTTACCGTTAAACAGCAAGAACTAGCCGAGGTAGTAAAAACAGGCCGTACTCACCTAATGGATGCGATGCCAATTACCTTTACTCAAGAGCTCGGTGGTTGGAAATTCCAGATTGAACACGCTAAGCAAGCCATTGAAAGCACCCTGCCCGCTATCAAAGCACTTGCTCAAGGTGGAACGGCGGTAGGAACGGGGATCAATGCCGACCCACGCTTTGCCGATAAGTTTGCAAGTAACCTGTCTCAGTCGACAAAGATCAGTTTTAACTCAAGTGAGAACTTCTTTTTTAATCTCAGCAGCCAAGATGCGATCGTTGCGTTTTCGGGTCAGCTCAAAACTGCAGCAGTTGCGATCATGAAGATCTCAAACGATCTTCGCTGGATGAACTCTGGCCCATTGGCAGGCTTAGGTGAAATTGAATTGCAGGCACTACAGCCAGGCTCATCGATCATGCCGGGCAAAGTAAACCCTGTGATTCCAGAAGCCGCAGCGATGGCAGCTGCACAAGTGATTGGTAACGACACCACTATTACTGTCGCTGGCCAATCTGGTAACTTCCAGCTGAATGTGATGCTGCCAGTCATTGCTCATAACGTACTAGAAAGTATAGAGCTATTGGCTAACAGCTCTGTCGCGCTAGCAGATAAAGCGGTTGCGACCTTCACGGTGCGCCAAGACAATCTTGATTTAGCACTTTCAAAGAATCCAATTCTAGTGACAGCACTCAACCCTGTGATTGGTTACCTCAAGGCAGCGGATATTGCTAAGAAAGCCTACAAAGAGGGTTTGCCAATCCTTGATGTTGCAGAAAGAGAAACCGATCTCAGCCGAGAAGAACTCAGCAAGCTGCTTGATCCAACCGCCCTCACTCAAGGTGGTATTGCAGGTTAGTTAGCAAGCTGACAAACATTTGCTAAAACTCACTGAAATAGCAGAGACAAAAAAGGCCTCATACGAGGCCTTTTCGATATCCGCTAGCAAATCCAAACGTGCTAATCCGAACCTGTTAATTCAAATTAACTCACACGATTCAATACCGCTCTGAGTTTTAACGGCTTCACTGGCTTGGCGATAAAGCTAAAACTATTGGCCTTTATCGCTGCCAACATGTCATCGGTTCTATCGGCACTAATGATGACCCCTTCAAAGGAGTCGCCAAGGCGCAAGCGACACTGTTGCAACACTTCCAGACCCGTTCGACCATTATCGAGGCGATAATCAGAGAAGATCACATCCGGCTGCCAACCATCGTCGAGACACTTCAAGCTTTCAACCAGATCAACCGCGGTCTTAACCTCACAGCCCCATCGACCAATCAGGTTCTCCATTCCGACCAAAATCTCGCGCTCATTATCGACACACAAGATTTTCAGGTGTTCGATATCACTTGTTGCCATTGGCGCTGAAGCTTGCACAACCGGAGCGATCTGTTCGGCTCTCGCTAAGGTGATAGAGAAAACACTGCCTTGCCCCGGCCATGAACGCATCGATATTTGATGACCAAGTACATGAGCAATACCTTTAGAAATCGCAAGGCCTAATCCCAAGCCTTGGTCTGCACGCACTTGACTGCCACGAGTAAACTCTTCAAAGATCTCTTGTTGCTTGTCTTCGTCAATACCGGTTCCGTTATCCCAGACATCAATTCGCACCTGACCATTGACTCGTCTCGCACCGAGTACCACTTTCCCTTCTGGGTTATAGCGAAAAGCGTTGGTCAAAAAGTTCTGAATCACACGCCTTAATAACTTAGGGTCAGAGTGAATGAACAGTGACGATGGAATCATCTTAAACTCAATTTTTTGTTGTCTCGCTAAGGCACTAAATTCCGCATTTAAGTTGGTTAGTACATCGTGCACAGCTATCGCATGGATGTTGGTTTCTAGCTTGCCGGATTCCAATCGAGAGATATCCAATAAGTCGCCAATCAAATCTTCAGCAGCACCAAGCGCACTCTCGATATGAGACGAAAGTTGCTTCACCTCTTGCTCTTTTGCCACCTCTGAAAGTGAGGAAGCAAACAAGCGCGCTGCATTGAGTGGCTGCATCAAGTCGTGGCTTACTGCCGCCAAGAAACGACTCTTAGATTGCGATTCTTGGTCAGAGATTTGTGTCGCCTTGACCAAGCGATGGTTCAGCTTTTCGAGCTCTTGAGTTCGTTCGTGAACTCTCGATTCCAAGGTTTCATTGGCATCTTTTAATGCTTGCTCTGCTTGTCTGAATACCGTGATGTCAGTGAAGCTCATTACGAAGCCACCACTTGGCATCGGATTACCTTGCACCTCAATCACTCGGCCATCAGGACGAATACGAGAAGAGGTGTGTCGCGTACCTTGCTCAAGGTGATAAACACGGCGGCGAACGTGATCTTCTGGGTCACCCGGACCACACAAACCTTGCTCGGCATTGTGGCGAATCACATCTGAAATGGGTCGCCCAACCTGAATCAAACCCGCGGGGAATTCAAACAGTTCTAAGTAACGTTGATTCCACGCCACCAGCCTCATTTGTTTGTCTATTACCGCAATGCCTTGGCCTATGTGTTCAATCGCACCTTGCAGTAAGCCACGGCTAAAATCGTACAGTTCAGAGGCTTCATCAACGATGGTCGCAACTTCTTCAAGCTGCATATTTCTGCCCTGCAGAGCAGAAGTAAGTACTAACTTAGCGGAAGATGCGCCGAATACACCCGCGAGTACGCGCTCTGCATGTCGAATCAAACTCGCGGGCGCTTGTTGATTAGGAAGCAACGGCTGTCCGTGTTGTTGCCAATAGCTGTGTAAGGCGCTTTTCGCGCGCTTTCGACCGACAAAGCGCGATGCCAACATCTCTAGTTCAGCGACCGTCACACGGTTCTGATACAGGCTGATATTTTCATTCTCAGGCAGCGGTGTACCAACAAATGCTGCCGATTGTAAGCGCTCACTTAGGCTTGGTCTTGTCGACATCGAAACCACTGCATAGCATAAGGTATTAAGCACAATACTCAGCACAATGCCCCAGTTAGAACTGCTGATATTCCAGCTACTGAGCAACTCTGGCGGCGTGATAATCCACAGCAAAAGGTTACTTTCGCTATCGCCTGCCAACATGCTGGTTTGACTCATCAGAGTAATCAGCCAAATCACCGAACCGACCATTAAGCCGACATAGACACCCTTTCGGTTACCCGGACGCCAGTACAAACCGCCAATCAACGCCGGAGCAAATTGAGCAATCGCTGCAAACGAAAGGAAGCCGATCGCAGACAAGGAATGAATGGTGTCGAGCGCCTGATAGAACAACCAAGCACCAAGAAGCAGCAACAGGATCAACCCGCGACGAATAACGAGTAACAGTCCAGAAAAATGACGATGGGTTCTTTGAGTTAAGCGCATGCGACGCAGAAGCAAAGGCATCACTAAATCGTTCGACACCATGATTGCTAACGCGATGGTCGAGACAATCACCATGCCACTCGCAGCAGAAGTACCACCTAAGAAAGCGAGCAAGGCAATATGATTAGCACCCTCTGCCATTGGCACACTGATAACGTAAGTATCGGCTGGCATGTCGGTCAATAATCCCTGACCTGCCCATGCGATCGGCAGTACGAACAAGCCCATCAAAATCAGATAAAGCGGAAATAACCAACGAGCGGTGTGCAGATCTTGAGGGCGCTCGTTTTCAACTACCATAGTATGGAATTGGCGTGGCAAACAGACAATCGCCAACATGGTTAAGACGGTATGAATAATTAAGGTCGGAATATTCGGTGATTCGTAGGTGGAAGCCGCCACATCAAGCAGGTCGATTTTATCGCTGCTCATCGCCAAATACATGATAAACAGACCAACAATCAGGAATGCCGCCAACTTAACGATGGACTCAAACGCCACCGCCATCATCATGCCACGGTGATGTTCCGTGTTATCGATGTGCCTGGTACCAAACAACATGGTGAAGATGGCCAGTGCACCAACCACAAACCAAGAGACGTGATAATCCTGATAGCCAAAATCTTGCGCCAGACTCGGAGCAACAATATCGAGCCCCATGGTGATACCACGCAATTGCAGCGCGATATAAGGAAGAATACCGACCACAGCAATCACGGTGACGGCCACCGCTAAGCCTTGAGATTTTCCGTAGCGAGCCGCGATGAAATCGGCAATTGAGGTGATGTGTTCCCGTTTCGCGATCAAAATCAGCCGCGCTAAGATCCGCCAGCCGAGAGTGAATACCAGAATTGGTGCGAGATAGATGGGTAAGAAAGACCACGGGTTATTGCTCGCCTGACCCACCGTTCCATAGAAGGTCCAAGAGGTGCAATACACCGCAATGGAAAGGCTATAGATCCACGGACGCCAGCGCGATAGCCAACGAACCTGCCTGTCTCCATACCAAGCGATCAGAAATAACACGCCCAAGTAGGCTAAAGAGACTGGAATTACTACCCATCCTTGCATTGAAAACCCTTTCTTCATCCATAAAAAAACCTCTCCATAAGGGAGAGGTTTCATTTAACTAAGGATGTGGGATTAACTCAATCGCATCGCTTAAATTCTGTGCTTTAGACTCTAATAATCACGATTGGTTATCAGCTATGAACTTCTGACTCTGGTTGATTAACTTCAACCACAGAGCTTCTTTCATCCAGTTTGATGAACAGTGCCAGTCCACCCATCGCAGCCATTGCCCAAAAGATATTGGCACCCCATAGCTCATAGCCCCAGCCACTCAGTGTTGTCATTAAAGCAATGAATGCACCCAGCGGGATTGCGTTGTACAGAGCTTGCAACGCCACCATCTTGTTCTGTTCTTCAGACTGAATGTATTGAATCGCAGCGATGTGCGCCATCGCGAAGGTCACGCCATGCAGTAGTTGCACCAAAATCAGAGCAGCAATGGCCGTGGTTGATGCTGTGATACCCCAACGAGCCATCACACCTAATGCCGCCACAACAAACAAAGTACGCAACGTTAATCCAGAGAACAGTCGCTTGCTTAGAGCAAATACTGCGACTTCGGCAACCACACCTAAGCTCCATAGGTAACCAATAATGGCTTCAGAGTGGCCCGCTTCTTTCCAGTAAATCGCACTAAAGCTGTAATACGCGGCGTGGCTACCTTGCAGCAGTGCCATCAAAGCCAAGAACTTCACAACAGAAGACTCTCGCAACAGTTCACCCAGTTTAGGACGTACCGCCTGTTGTTGAGAATGCGTCACCGGCATCACGTTCGGATTTCTCATCGCCAGCACTAATGACACCAGCACACCAGCAAACGCCGTGTACAAGATCATGTCCGTGCCGAATTGCGCGACCAAGTAACCCACCACTGTCGAACCTGCGATAAAGGCGATCGAACCCCATAAGCGAGTGCGTCCATAGTCGAGCATATTAAGGCGACTGTAGTGGTTAGCCATCGCATCCGAGAGCGGGATGATCGGTCCATAGCAGAGGTTAAACAGCACCGTTGCCAACAGCATCAATATAAAGCTGCCGCCGGTGAAAAAGTGGAAGCCTACAAATAGCAGTGCCGCAAAACTCAAACAACGCAGAGCTGGCATTAAGTGTTCAACTTTATGGATACGAGGCGTAATCACTAGATTTGCCACACAACGCGTCGCAAAGCCGATACCAATCAATACACCAATGTCACCTGCAGAGACGCCTTGGTCTTCAAACCACAGCGCCCAAAATGGCAAATAAACACCATAGGCAAAAAAGAAACCAAGAAAATACTGGGAGATCCAGCCATAGGGAGAAGGACTAAACATAGGCGACCTATAAAATGTGCAGAAAGAAGCAGCACCAATTATGCCTACGTCGCATAGGATGAAAAAGGGAATTATTGAAGAGATAGCATTCCTGTATTCAATGAATATCGACATCCCATTTAGTTCAAGTATCCAGCATTCACTAGCCCTCACGATCGCATTTAGACTAAAGTCGTCTGGAGCTTCGCTGGTAATTTGTCAGACTGAAAAGAGACTCCTAACTCTTTCGATGCTTATGCCTGATAAATTTAATATGCAGCACCCGCCCTTCGATAGCCTGTCCGACGCGGAACAGTTAACGCTGCGTTCCTCATTAGATGTGGTTTATTACCGAGCGCACGAGGTGATATTGGAGGCCGACCGCCCAAGTCGCCATCTGCATATTCTGATTAAAGGGGCCGTCGAAGAGCGTGCCAGTAGCAATGGAGAGATCTACGCGCACTATGCCAATGACGATATTTTCGATGTGCGTAGTCAATTTGAGCCTCACACCAAGCACCAATATATCGCGCTAGAAGATACCTTAAGTTATCTATTACCAACCGATATATTCCTTGAGCTTTACCACGCCAATGGCCAGTTCGCGGCTTACTTTGATAGTAACCTATCGACCCGAAAAGCACTGATTGAAGCCGCTCAGCAGCAACAGAATCTTGCCGAGTTCATACTGACCAAAGTCGACGACTCTATTTATCACCCACCACTGATACTCGAACCCAACCAACCGATTAACCAAGTGACTCAAACCCTTAAAGAGCAAGGGTTGGACTCGGCTCTAGTTCATTTGGCACATGATGATCCAAAAGCTTTTGGATCATCATGTACCTTTCCATATGGAATCGTCACACGAACCAATTTATTGCACGCGGTGATGCTCGATAACCGCCCGCTAGATACTGCGGTTGGCGAGATAGCAACCTTCCCTGTTCTGCATGTTAATCAAGGCGATTTCTTGTTTAATGCCATGATCACCATGACCCGAAATCGCGTAAAAAGACTGATGGTTTGTGATGGTCAAAACGCAGTGGGCATGGTCGATATGACGCAAATACTCAGCGCGTTCTCCACTCACTCGCATGTACTTACTTTGCGAATTGCGCGAGCCACCAGCATTGAAGAGTTGGCCATGGCTTCCAACAAGCAGCGTCAATTGGTCGAAAGCCTACTCAGTAATGGCATTCGTACACGCTTTATCATGGAGCTAATTTCAGCCGTAAATGAACAGATTATAGAGAAGGCGTTTGAGTTAGTTATCCCGCCAGCGCTACACAACCATTGCTGCTTGATCGTGTTGGGTTCTGAGGGGCGTGGAGAACAAATCCTCAAAACCGATCAAGACAACGCGTTAATAATTCAAGATGGTTTGGAGTGGCATCAATGTCAAAGTGCCATGAACGACCTCACCCACACACTGCAGCAATTGGGGTATCCGTTATGCCCGGGCAACGTGATGGTCAACAACCCGAAATGGGTGCATTCAGAACAAGAGTGGAAACAAACCCTCACCAGTTGGGTAAGAAAAGCAACGCCAGAGACCGTGATGGATATCGCCATCATGGCGGACGCACACGCCGTGGCGGGAAACAGAGAACTACTAAAACCGGTCAAACAGCACCTCAGTGATTTGATGCTCGGACAAGAGTTGATTCTGACCGAATTCTGCCGCCCAGCTCTGAACTTCTCGGTTCCCCTGACCCTGTTTGGTAATGTGAAACAATCCAAATCGGGACTCGACATCAAACAAGGCGGTATTTTCCCTCTCGTGCACGGTGTGAGAGCACTGAGCCTTGAACATGGTGTGACGGTCAATAACACCTTTGAACGCATTGAGCATCTCGTGAACAAAAAGGTACTAGAGCAAAGCACCGCGGATAACCTCAATGAAGCGCTCAAGCAGTTCTTTAAGTGGCGCTTATCACAACGCCTTTCACAACAGCACAGCAGCAATAAAATCGACGTCAAACTGATGGAGCGAGCAGACCGAGATCTGCTTCGTCATAGTCTGCATGTGGTTAAAAAATTCAAGCAATGGCTCGGCTACCACTATCAGATAAGGGACTAGGCGATTGAACGATGAATAGACTGGTTCGCTATTACTGGCACCACAAGCTCAAAGGCTCTTCGTATCAGCCTCTGTTTACTGCGCCTGTTCATCAAGAATATGTCTCACTCGATTGTGAAACCACCAGCCTCGACCCCAATCAAGCCGAACTGGTGACCATTGCCGCGACCAAGATCATCGGTAACCGAATCATTACCAGCCAACCTTTTGAAGTGCGGTTGCGAGCGCCTCAATCACTCGATTGCAATTCGATAAAAATCCACCGTATTCGCCATCAAGATCTCAAACACGGCATAGAAGAGAAGCAGGCCTTAATTGAGTTACTTAATTTTATTGGTAATCGTCCTTTAGTCGGCTATCACATCCGCTATGACAAAAAAATTCTCGACCGCGCCTGTTTAAAACAGCTCGGATTCCCACTGCCTAACCGATTAGTCGAAGTGAGCCAACTCTATCAAGACAAACTCGAAAGACAGCTGCCCAATGCCTACTTCGACCTCAGCATGGATGCCATCTGTCGCCAGCTCGACTTGCCTATTCCAGTCAATAAACATGATGCATTACAAGACGCTATCTCCGCCGCGCTGATCTTTGTTCGCCTGAAACACGGTGACCTGCCTCGCTTCAACTCTTCTTATTCTTAATTCAACCACGGGCTTTCTACATAGAGAGCAACATCTCAAAAATGAACTTAACTCGCTATTTTTTAAGTGAAAAGCGGCGTCTCATCCTAAAGTCTAATTGTGGAAATCGCCGTCCTAGCCGAGAGTGATAACACAAAGACGGTTCTGTAATAGACCTAGAAACTGAACACAAAGGAAGTTGCCAGTTCATTAGGAATGTAGGCACAAGGAGAGATGCAATGAGTGAAGCCCACGTTTATCCGGTAAAAGAAAATATTAAATCAACCACACACGCGGATAATGACACTTACCTAGCCATGTACCAGCAATCTGTTTCTGACCCTGAAGGCTTTTGGGGTGAACACGGAAAAATCGTTGATTGGATTAAGCCTTTCACACAGGTAAAAAATACCTCTTTCGACCCTGGTCATATCGACATCCGTTGGTTTGAAGATGGCACGCTTAACGTATCGGCTAACTGTATCGACCGTCACCTTGCAGAACGCGGTGATGAAGTCGCAATCATCTGGGAAGGTGATGACCCTGCCGATGATAAAACTCTAACTTTTAATGAACTACACAAAGAAGTGTGCCTGTTTTCAAATGCTCTGAAAGAGCAAGGCGTACGTAAAGGTGATGTGGTGTGTTTATACATGCCAATGGTACCTGAAGCAGCTGTTGCTATGCTGGCGTGTACCCGTATTGGTGCGGTTCACACAGTGGTATTCGGTGGTTTCTCACCAGAAGCTCTGTCTGGTCGTATTATCGATTCAAATTCTAAAGTCGTGATCACTGCCGATGAAGGCGTGCGTGGCGGCCGTGCTGTTCCACTTAAGAAAAACGTTGATGAAGCGCTGACTAACCCTGAAGTGAAGAACATCGAGAAGGTTGTAGTATTCAAGCGTACTGGCGGTGATGTTGCTTGGCATGAACACCGTGATGTGTGGTGGCACGATGCTATTGCTAATGTATCGGCAGATTGCCCACCAGAAGAGATGAATGCAGAAGACCCACTATTCATCCTTTATACCTCAGGCTCAACAGGCAAGCCTAAAGGTGTTATGCACACCACAGGTGGTTACCTTGTTTATGCAGCAATGACATTCAAATATGTATTCGACTACCAAGAGGGCGAAACCTTCTGGTGTACTGCGGATGTGGGTTGGATTACAGGTCACACATACCTTGTTTACGGGCCGCTTGCCAATGGCGCTAAAACTATTCTGTTTGAAGGCGTGCCGAACTACCCGAACACAAGCCGCATGAGTGAAGTAGTCGATAAGCACCAAGTGAATATTCTTTATACTGCACCAACGGCTATTCGTGCACTAATGGCGAAAGGCAACGAAGCCGTTGAAGGCACTTCTCGTGACAGCTTAAGAATCATGGGATCAGTGGGTGAACCTATCAACCCAGAAGCATGGGAGTGGTACTACAAAACAATCGGTAATGAGCAGTCTCCAATTGTTGATACATGGTGGCAAACTGAAACGGGCGGCATCTTAATCGCCCCACTACCGGGCGCAACCGACCTAAAACCAGGCTCAGCGACGCGTCCATTCTTCGGTGTACAACCGGCACTAGTTGATAACATGGGTAACATCATTGAGGGCGCAACTGACGGCAACCTCGTCATTCTAGATTCTTGGCCGGGCCAAATGCGTACCGTTCATGGCGATCATGACCGCTTCGAACAGACTTACTTCTCTACGTTTAAAGGCATGTACTTCACCAGTGATGGCGCTCGTCGTGATGAAGACGGCTACTACTGGATTACTGGTCGTGTTGATGACGTACTTAACGTGTCTGGTCACCGTATGGGTACTGCAGAAATTGAATCGGCTCTAGTAGCGTTTGATAAGATCGCAGAAGCAGCGATTGTGGGTATCCCTCATGATATTAAAGGCCAAGCGATTTACGCTTACATCACGCTCAATGATGGCGAGTTCCCAACTGCTGAACTTCATAAAGAAGTGAAAGACTGGGTACGTAAAGAGATCGGCCCAATCGCAACGCCAGATGTGCTGCACTGGACCGACTCATTACCGAAAACTCGTTCAGGTAAAATCATGCGTCGTATCCTGCGCAAGATTGCTACCGGTGATACAGGTAACCTAGGTGATACATCTACTTTGGCAGACCCAAGTGTGGTTGATAAGCTGATTGCCGAGAAAGCAGAACTGGCATAAGCAACCAGTCACACCCTGAATAACTGTTTAAAACAGACCTTACCTAAACCGTCACCTATGTGGCGGTTTTTTTATGGCTGATCTTGATCTCAAATATCCCGCCCCAAATTAAGGCTAAGGCGCTTTTTTGTTAAGTTGGTAACAATTCCACGCTGTATCAATAGGAGATTAGACCAGTAAATTGCTGCGATTTGCGCTGAATTAGCTATAATCTGGTTCTAATTTTTAAATTTGGGTTTTTCTCACTAGAAATTAACCGCAAATTTTCAATAAAATGGCAACATTCACGTTCGTAAACACGATGAAGGAAGATAGCCCCACGATGTCTACAAAGTTTCGCATTCTAGTTTTAAATGGCCCAAACCTTAACCTGTTAGGCCTAAGAGAGCCGGCACACTACGGTTCTCAAACACTTGACCAGATTATTAGCTCATTGACCGAGCAAGCGAAAGCACACGATGTTGAGCTATCTCACTTACAGTCAAATCGCGAGTATGAACTAATTGAAGCGATCCATAGTGCTTATCAAAATGTTGATTTTATCATTATCAACCCAGCAGCCTTCACACATACCAGTGTGGCACTGCGTGATGCACTACTTGGCGTTGCAATCCCATTTATTGAGGTCCATCTATCGAATGTTCACGCACGTGAACCATTCCGTCACCACTCTTACCTATCTGATAAAGCAGAAGGTGTGATTTGTGGCTTAGGTGCCCAAGGTTATCAATTTGCTTTGACCGCTGCGCTCAGCAAGCTCAACTCAAAGTAAACATAAACAACGAACTATTACTAACCTACTCAGTCATAGAGTAAGTTCAATTAACAGATAAAGAGAAAGAAACAATGGATATTCGCAAAATCAAAAAGCTAATCGAATTGGTTGAAGAATCTGGTATTTCTGAGCTAGAAATCTCTGAAGGTGAAGAGTCAGTACGAATCAGTCGTAACAGCACTGCACCTGTAGCACCTGTTCAATATGCAGCAGCTCCAGCTCCTGTAGCAGCGGCAGCAGCTCCTGCGGCGGCGGCACCTGTAGCAGCAGAAGCAGCGGCTCCAGCAGTTCCAGCGGGCCACCAAGTTCTTTCTCCAATGGTTGGTACTTTCTACGGCGCTCCAAGCCCAGACGCAAAACCATTCGTTAAAGTTGGTCAATCAGTAACAGCTGGCGAAACTCTATGTATCGTTGAAGCAATGAAAATGATGAACCAAATCGAAGCTGATAAGTCTGGTGTTGTTACCGCTATCCTAGTTGAAGATGGTCAACCAGTAGAATTCGACCAAGCTCTAGTAATTATCGAATAATAGAGAGCACTCATTATGTTAGATAAATTAGTAATCGCGAACCGTGGTGAGATTGCACTACGTATTCTGCGTGCATGTAAAGAGCTTGGCATTAAAACGGTAGCTGTTCACTCAACAGCTGACCGCGATCTTAAGCACGTACTGCTTGCAGACGAAACCATTTGTATCGGTCCAGCTCGTGGTATCGATAGCTACCTAAACATCCCTCGTATCATCAGCGCAGCTGAAGTTACAGGTGCAGTAGCCGTTCACCCTGGCTACGGCTTCCTATCTGAAAATGCAGACTTTGCAGAACAGGTAGAGCGTAGTGGCTTTATCTTTGTTGGCCCTAAAGCTGAAACTATTCGCATGATGGGTGACAAAGTGTCAGCTATCACGTCGATGAAGAAAGCTGGCGTACCTTGTGTACCAGGTTCTGACGGTCCTCTTGACGACGACGACGCGAAAAACAAAGCGCACGCTAAGCGCATTGGTTTCCCAGTAATCATCAAGGCATCTGGCGGCGGCGGCGGTCGTGGTATGCGTGTTGTTCGTTCTGAAGCAGAACTAACAGAAGCTATCGCGATGACTCGTGCTGAAGCAAAAGCATGTTTCAACAACGACATGGTTTACATGGAGAAATTCCTAGAAAACCCACGTCACATTGAAGTACAAGTGCTTGCAGATGGCCAAGGTAATGCTATCCACCTAGGTGAGCGTGACTGTTCAATGCAACGTCGTCACCAGAAAGTTGTGGAAGAAGCACCAGCTCCAGGTATCACTGAAGAAATGCGTAAGTACATCGGCGAACGTTGTACTCGTGCTTGTCTTGAGATTGGTTACCGCGGCGCAGGTACATTTGAATTCCTATACGAGAATGGTGAATTCTACTTCATCGAAATGAACACACGTATCCAGGTTGAGCACACGATTACTGAAATGGTAACGGGTATCGACCTAGTGAAAGAGCAACTGCGTATTGCTGCTGGTCAGCCTCTATCATTCACTCAAGATGATATTAAGCTGCGTGGCCACTCAATCGAATGTCGTATCAATGCTGAAGATCCAGTTCGTTTCCTACCTTCTCCAGGTAAGATTGAACGTTTCCACGCACCAGGCGGCATGGGCGTACGTTGGGAATCTCATATCTACACAGGTTACACAGTGCCACCACACTACGATTCAATGATTGGTAAGCTGATCACTTACGGTGAGAACCGTGATGTTGCTATCGCTCGTATGAAGAACGCACTGGGTGAAATGATTGTTGAAGGTATTAACGTTAATACTGAACTGCAACTGTCTATTATGAACGACGAAAACTTCCAACACGGTGGTGCGAACATCCACTACCTTGAGAAGAAGCTTGGTCTGCAATAAAACTAGCCCTAAGTAATCGGTTCTTTTAAGAACATTTAAAATGCTCACTTCGGTGAGCATTTTTGTTTTTAGAGCCCCGATAAACTCAATCTTTAATCCCCATTTTATTCCGTGGGGTTTTGGTGAATTTGCTCATATTTTCTGCTAGACTCGCCATCCAATTTTTCTCATATAGAAGATGCAGCCATGCCTTGGATTCAAATCAAGCTTAATGCTACCAATGAAAATGCCGAACAAATCGGCGACATGTTAATGGAAGAGACTGGTGCTCTTTCTGTAACTTTCCTGGATGCACAAGATACCCCTGTATTTGAGCCTCTGCCGGGTGAAACTCGCCTTTGGGGTGATACTGACATTCTCGCGCTTTACGACGCTGAGACTGATACTGGTGTCGTTCTAGCGCAGATTAAAGCAAGCAACATGTTCCCTGCAGACTTTGCTCATAAAGTAGAGCAAATTGAAGACAAGGATTGGGAACGTGAATGGATGGACAACTTCCACCCAATGAAGTTTGGTGAGCGTTTATGGATCTGCCCTAGCTGGCGCGATATCCCTGAACCTGACGCTGTAAACGTAATGCTGGATCCAGGTCTTGCATTCGGTACAGGTACTCACCCAACAACGGCATTGTGTCTTGAGTGGCTTGAAGGTCTAGACCTTACAGGCAAAACCGTGATCGATTTCGGTTGTGGTTCAGGCATCCTAGCGATCGCAGCGATCAAACTTGGCGCAGCAAAAGTTATCGGGATCGACATTGATCCTCAAGCTCTGCTTGCATCAAAAGACAATGCACAACGCAATGGCGTTGCTGAGCAACTAGAAGTGTTCTTGCCACAAGATCAACCTGAAGGTTTGCTGGCTGACGTGGTTGTTGCCAACATTCTTGCAGGTCCATTACGTGACCTTTCAAGCATCATTAAAGGCCTAGTTAAGCCAAATGGTGTGCTGGCGATGTCGGGTGTTTTAGATACACAAGCGGAAGATGTTGCGACTTATTATCGTGATGAGCTTCACATTGATCCGATCATCGAGCAACAAGAGTGGTGTCGTATCTCTGGTCGCAAGCAAGGCTAGACAAGACTTTGGGCGCTAATTGATTGAATTTTATGCAAATTACAAAAACAATTTGTAAATGCTCAAATATTAGTCTTTTCACGCAGCGAAAAAATGCGTAAAATGCGCGCCCTTGCTGGTACAGAACTGTGATGACGTTTTGAAAATCGGAAATTATCAACTTAAGAACAATCTAATCGTCGCTCCAATGGCTGGCGTAACGGATAGACCATTCCGTGAGTTGTGTCTTCGCTATGGTGCGGGGATGGCAGTCAGTGAAATGATGTCCTCCAATCCTAAGGTTTGGAAAACGTCGAAGTCTCAGCAGCGTATGGTACATGAAGGCGAATCGGGCATTCGTTCAGTACAAATCGCTGGTGCAGATCCACAGCTTATGGCCGAGGCTGCTCAATTCAATGTCGATAACGGTGCGCAAATCATCGATATCAATATGGGTTGTCCAGCCAAAAAAGTGAATAAGAAGCTTGCGGGCTCTGCCCTACTTCAGCATCCAGAACTCATTGAAGAGATCTTGAAGGCTGTCGTAAACGCAGTCGACGTTCCAGTAACGTTAAAGACTCGTACAGGCTGGGATACAGATAACAGAAACTGTGTCCAAATCGCTAAAATAGCCGAAGACTGCGGCATACAGGCACTTGCCCTTCACGGGAGAACTCGCGCTTGTATGTACAAAGGTGAGGCAGAATACAAACACATTAAAGCGGCGAAACAAGCTGTATCTATTCCGGTTATTGCTAACGGTGATATCGATAGCCCGGAAAAAGCTAAGTTTGTGCTGGAGTACACCGGCGCTGACGCTTTGATGATTGGTCGTCCTGCCCAAGGTCGTCCGTGGATTTTTAACGAAATCCTACACTATTTGGAAAACGGCACCACGATGGACCCACTACCAATCTTGGAAGTGAAGGACATCATGCTTGGTCATGTTAACGCTCTGCATGAATTCTATGGAGAGTTTTTAGGCCCTCGCATCGCTCGTAAGCATGTGGGTTGGTATCTAAAAGAGCATGAACAAGCGAGTGAGTTTCGCCGTACCTTCAACGCACTCGAAGCAGGTGATCTGCAGCTTGAGGCGCTAGAAGGTTATTTTGATAACGTTGCACCATAATTACGAGAAGAGCTAGACCGAATATGTTCGAACAAAATCTGACTTCAGAAGCATTGACAGTGACTACAGTAACATCACAAGACCAAATCACGCAGAAACCACTACGTGATTCAGTGAAAGCATCATTGAAAAACTACCTTGCTCAATTAAACGGTCAAGAAGTCAGCGAGTTATACGAACTAGTATTAGCTGAAGTTGAACAGCCACTACTAGACACCATCATGCAGTACACTCGCGGTAACCAAACTCGCGCAGCAACTATGATGGGTATCAACCGCGGTACTCTTCGCAAGAAACTTAAAAAATACGGCATGAACTAATCGTTCTTTCGTAATTAATTGAATTGAAAGCCAAGCTCATTGATTGAGTTTGGCTTTTTTTTGGCTTGTCGATTGAGTACCAGACAGAATCTAGTACCTGAACTGGCTATGAAAGCCGCTGTTAGCTACAGCAACGCCCCTTATCAAGGTTTGCTGAGTCCAAAGCTGCCAGAATAGAACAATGGCTCGCATCGTCGTCTATGTGACCACAACACGCATCATTAATTTTCTTGAGTGCAGTACGAATCTTGGTGAGCTCGGTAATCTTCTCATCAATCATCTCCAGCTTGGCTGTGGTAATCGACTTCACTTCGGCACAACTGTGCTGTGTCGCTTCCAAGCGAATCTCAAGCAATTCTTTAATCTCATCCAAACTCAGCCCCAACTCTTTGGATTTGAGAATAAAGGTCACCTGTTTCTGGTTATTTTCATCATAGAGACGATAACCCGACTCACTGCGACTGGCTGGCGCAATCAGGTTATTCTTCTCATAAAATCGCAAGGTATCGGCCGTCACACCGCATCGTTTCGCTAATTCACCGATCTGGAACATGTTTTTTCCTACTCTTTCGTCCATTCCACAATTAACCTTATCGTTACTTTTCAGGCTGAAATGGCACTTTTCATAATTAATTTTGAGATGCCAAACGATTGCGCGAGCTTTTTTGTAATAAATTAGTTAGAATCTGCGCCATCAAATTTGGAGTTGGTTATCTTATAGCTAGATCATAAGACAAACCCAAAAGGTCTTTACCAAAACTGGCCAATATTTTATCTCTTACTGGTATCTAAGATAATCCACGCTAAGAAGATAGAAACAAGTTCTTTTTTGGCAAATATCTTTATTTTAACCCCATGAATTTGAGGAAGATGGAAGCATGAATAACGCTCGTCCAATTCGCCGCGCTCTAATCAGCGTATCAGACAAAACTGGTATCGTTGAATTTGCACAAGCTCTTGCTAACCGTGGTGTAGATATCCTATCTACCGGTGGCACTGCTCGCCTGCTTGCTGAAAAAGGCATCTCTGTTACAGAAGTATCTGACTACACTGGTTTCCCAGAAATGATGGATGGCCGTGTTAAGACTCTGCACCCAAAAGTTCATGGTGGTGTTCTAGGCCGTCGTGGTCAAGACGATGACGTGATGGAAACTCACGGTATCAACCCTATCGATATGGTTGTTGTAAACCTATACCCATTCGCAGAAACCGTTGCTAAAGAAGGTTGTACCCTTGCTGATGCTGTTGAGAACATCGACATCGGCGGTCCTACAATGGTTCGCTCTGCAGCGAAAAACCACAAAGACGTGACTATCGTTGTGAACGCTCACGACTACGAGCGCGTTGTTGCTGAAATGGACGCGAACGAGAAATCTCTAACGCTAGAGACTCGCTTCGACCTAGCTATCGCAGCATTCGAGCACACAGCTTCTTACGACGGCATGATCGCAAACTACTTCGGCACTATGGTTCCTAGCTACGGCGAGAACAAAGAAGGTGACGAAGAAAGCAAATTCCCTCGCACGTTCAACCAACAGTTCGAGAAGAAACAAGACATGCGCTACGGTGAGAACAGCCACCAAGCAGCAGCATTCTACGTTGAAGCAAACCCAGAAGAAGCGTCAGTGTCTACTGCTCGCCAGATTCAAGGTAAAGCACTTTCTTACAACAACATCGCTGACACTGATGCAGCACTTGAGTGTGTGAAAGAGTTCGACCAGCCAGCATGTGTAATCGTTAAGCACGCTAACCCATGTGGTGTAGCACTAGGTGAAAACATCCTAGAAGCTTACGACCGTGCATTCAAAACAGACCCAACGTCTGCATTTGGCGGCATCATCGCTTTCAACCGTGAACTAGACGCTGCAACAGCAACAGCTATCACTGAGCGTCAATTCGTTGAAGTTATCATTGCACCTTCTGTTTCTGCTGAAGCAGTAGAAATCGTAGCGGCTAAGAAAAACCTTCGCCTACTTAAGTGTGGTGAATGGACAACTAAGACAACTGGTTTTGACGTTAAACGCGTTAACGGTGGCTTGCTAGTTCAAGACCGCGACCAAGGCATGGTATCTGAAGATGACCTTAAAGTGGTTTCTAAGCGCCAACCTACAGCTGAAGAGCTAAAAGACGCGCTATTCTGCTGGAAAGTAGCGAAGTACGTTAAATCTAACGCTATCGTTTACTCGAAAGGCGACATGACTATTGGTGTGGGCGCAGGCCAAATGAGCCGCGTTTACTCTGCGAAAATCGCAGGCATCAAAGCGGCAGACGAAGGTCTACAGGTTGAAGGTTGTGTGATGGCATCGGATGCATTCTTCCCATTCCGTGACGGTATCGACGCGGCAGCAGAAGCTGGCATTAAGTGTGTTATCCAACCAGGCGGCTCTATGCGTGATGACGAAGTTATCGCAGCAGCAGACGAACACGGCATGGCGATGATCTTTACAGGCATGCGTCACTTCCGCCACTAATTTCCTCTTCGTATTTGGCACTGTGGCGTCGTTAGCTACTTTCGCCCACCCCGGTCACATAGCAGGCTATGCTCCCGGGGATGGGCTCAATTGCTGCCTAGCCACATCACCAACTACTTTGAGCAAAACTTATAATTTTGTTTTTTAAATATTCCGATATTTGAAATACGTAGAGCAAGTCAGTGACTTTAGTTCAAGGAAAACACGCGGAGCTTATGACTATAAGTGAGCATGTTTGACACAGAAATAAAGACTCTGAAGCAGCTATAAGGATTTTAAAACATGAATGTATTGATTATTGGTGCCGGCGGTCGTGAGCACGCACTTGGTTGGAAAGCAGCACAGAACCCAAACGTTGAAACAGTATTCATTGCTCCAGGTAACGCAGGTACTGCACTTGAGCCGAAACTTGAGAATGTAAACATCGGCGTTGAAGACATCGCTGGTTTAGTCGCGTTTGCTCAAGAGAAAAAAATCGAACTGACTATCGTTGGCCCTGAAGCGCCATTGGTTATTGGTGTGGTTGACGCATTCCGCGAAGTCGGTCTGCCTATCTTTGGCCCTACTCAAGCAGCAGCGCAGCTTGAAGGTTCAAAAGCGTTCACGAAAGACTTCCTAGCTCGTCATGACATCCCAACAGGTTACTACGCAAACTTCACTGAGATTGACCCAGCTATCGCTTACGTGCGTGAGCAAGGTGCACCAATTGTAGTGAAAGCAGATGGTCTTGCCGCTGGTAAAGGCGTTATCGTTGCGATGACACTTGAAGAAGCTGAAGACGCAATCAAAGACATGCTTGCTGGCAACGCATTTGGCGAAGCAGGCAGTCGCGTGGTGATTGAAGAGTTCCTTGAAGGCGAAGAAGCAAGCTTCATCGTAATGGTTGACGGTTCTAGCGTTCTACCTATGGCCACCAGCCAAGACCACAAACGTGTTGGCGACAAAGACACTGGCCCTAATACTGGCGGCATGGGTGCTTACTCTCCAGCTCCAGTTGTGACTCCTGAAATCCACAACCGTATCCTTGAGGAAGTTATCTACCCAACGGTACGTGGTATGGATGCTGAAGGCGCACCTTACACTGGTTTCCTTTACGCTGGCTTAATGATCGATGCTGATGGCACGCCTAAGGTTATCGAATACAACTGCCGCTTCGGCGACCCTGAAACGCAACCTATCATGATGCGTATGGAGTCAGACCTTGTTGAACTTTGCCTAATGGCTATCGACGAGAAGCTGGACGAAGCAGAGTCTAAGTGGGATCCACGCGCTTCAATCGGTGTTGTTCTTGCAGCTGGCGGTTACCCTGCTGACTACGCAAAAGGCGACGTTATTTCACTACCAACAAGCGAAGTTGAAGGCCAAAAGGTTTTCCACGCAGGTACGACAAATAACGAAGCTGGCGACGTTGTGACAAACGGCGGCCGTGTACTTTGTGCAACTGCACTGGGCAACACGGTTTCTGAGGCTCAGGAGCGCGCTTACGCGTTAACGAAGCAAGTTAGCTGGAATGGTATGTTCCACCGCAATGACATTGGTTACCGTGCAATTGCGCGCGAGCAAGAGCAGTAATCAATGTCGTCACTCGCTTAATACGAATACGGTAAGTGAGTGACCACAAAAGACTGTTCGCAACAAAATGAAAAAAGGCGCCTCTAAGGCGCCTTTTTTATTGCTTAATCTGCAGCTGTACAGACAAATTAGCATTTGGCCTATCATAGGCCAAATACTCTTAAATCTCTGATTACCCACTACTCTTTCAGCAATGAAGGCCTTGTCACACAGTCATGGCTGTCATCAGCTAACATCAGTAGCTCTTCAACCGACATTTTACCGAGTGAATCGCTGCCTAAAAACGCCGCATAGCTTTCCACAGACGCCAATCGGTCAATCACGAAGCTTGGTAAGGTCTGGTTAAACTCAAAGCTATCAAATTCGCCGCCAGAGCATGTTTCGAAAAAGCTGCCATTCCAGTACCCCTGAATCAGTCGAAAACCTTCGTCATACTGCTTCATTGTGGTCTCTAGAACCGACTTAGCTTCTTTCTGGTAGTTCTCAAGCTGTTTAGCTTGGATAGGTAAGATCTTGTTGTTAAGACGATACTGTTGATACACAGCTTCGCCTGACTTATTGAAACGCACATGGACGCGATAAGGAACTAGCTCATTCGATGAATTACGCTGTTCGCCTTCACGAATGAATTCACGCAGTACACCTTCCGACCAAGCATAGTCAGTTTGGTACCAGCCGTAATCGCCCACAGTGACGTAGTCAGCTGAAGTATGAGGTTGTGTTAGCTTATTGGTGACCCAGTAGAAACTTGTCGCGTCGCCCATGACTTGGCCGCCGGTATGAGTTTCAAATTGCTCTAGGTTTTTGCGAGGGCTTGTTGAAGAACAGCCAATGAGAAATGTAGATAACAGTGAAACGAGAAGAAATGCTTTTTTCATAAAAACCTGTACCGAGGTGGAATACGACTACCTCGGTACAGTTTAGATTATTTCACTGAATCTTTCAGCGCTTTACCTGCAACAAATGCTGGAACATTTGCAGCAGCGATTTGGATCTCGTCACCAGTTTTTGGGTTACGACCAGTGCGAGCTGCACGGTGGTTTACTTTAAAAGTACCAAAACCAATTAGCTGAACTTGATCGCCATCTTTAAGAGCATCTGTAACACCGCCAAGAGTCGCTTCTAGAGCAGCTTTAGCTTGTGCTTTAGAAAGGTCCGCTTTTTCAGCAATAAAGTCGATTAATTGAGTCTTGTTCATTTTAGGTTTCCCTTCTTTGTATTTTTGAATTCAATTCACTCTAAAACATAAATGCCCCATCTGGCAAAGGTTTGTCGTCGATCTTTAGCTCTAATGCCGTAGTTTTAGCCATAATATGAGTAATAACTCACAATTTGTTACTGATTTTATTGAGCAAGCCCTTGTTTAAAAGGGGCTCAGCGTAAAATTAATGATGACCTAGCCACTACTTTTTCTCTATAATCCACGCTGAATCGCTGATAAAGCGTACAATTTAATTTAAGGGCAAACATGCTGCTGCTAACTATTTACGTCTCCATTGCTATTGGAGTTTCTTTCATTTGTTCTGTTTTGGAAGCTGTACTTTTGAGTATTAGTCCGAGCTACATTGCTCAACTAAAACAAAATGGGCACCCTGCAGCAGAGTCATTAGACAAACTGAAAACAGATATTGACCGCCCACTGGCATCAATTTTAACGCTCAACACTATCGCGCACACGATCGGTGCAGCGACAGCGGGTGCGCAAGCAGCGGTTGTATTTGGTAGCCAATGGTTGGGTGTATTCTCAGCTGTGCTAACTCTGGGTATTTTGGTCTTGTCTGAGATTGTTCCAAAAACAATTGGTGCAACCTACTGGCGTCAACTTGCTCCAGCATCATCAACCGTACTTCGTTGGATGGTGTTCTTCCTAACTCCGTTTGTTTGGTTCTCGGAGCAAATTACAAAGCGTCTGGCTCGTGGCCACCAAGCACCAAAAATGCGTGATGAGTTGTCTGCAATGGCAATTTTGGCAAAAGAGAGCGGTGAGTTTGCAGAAGGCGAATCAAAAATCCTGAGCAATCTACTTGGTATTCAAGACGTGCCTGTGACTCAAGTAATGACACCACGCCCAGTTGTATTCCGTGTTGATGCGGAAATGAGTGTGAATACTTTCCTTGAGCAACACAAAGATACGCCATTCTCTCGCCCACTGGTCTACAGCGAGCAGAGCGATAACATCATCGGCTTCGTCCACCGCTTGGAGCTGTTTAGATTGCAGCAAGCCGGTTGTGGTGAAAAAGCGCTAGGTGAAGTGATGCGTCCTATTCACGTATTACTGAACAACATGGGCTTAGCGAAAGCTTTTGACCAAATGATGGCAAACCGCCTGCAACTGTCTTTGGTTGTTGATGAGTACGGCACAATTCAGGGCATCATCACCCTAGAAGACATCTTTGAGCACCTTGTAGGCGAAGAGATCGTCGACGAAGCGGATAAGACCACTGACATGCAAGAACTGGCGTTTCAACGCTGGGAGAAGTGGAAAGAAACACACGGTGTTATCGAAAACCGCGATGAAGAAGATGATCTAGAGGAAGAAACTCAAGCAGACAACGAAGCCTCTGATTCAAAAACTGCGGATGAAGAGCAAGCGCCAAAAGAAGAGAAAAAAGACGCTTAATCTCGATTTGATATCGTCAGATACAATAAAGGCTCCCAAGGGAGCCTTTATTTTTATTCGTACTTTGATGCGATAACGAATTATAACGCGACACCAATGTTACTGACTGGGTCTTCTCGCAGTTCGTGACGTAGGTCTTTGATAAGCTCTAGGTCGCGCTCCGTCGTTTCACGTAGAGGTCGGAAAATGGCCCACTGAACATCCCACTCTTCACACACCGCTTCGTTTTCTTTCTGGTTTTCGTTTGTCACTTCATCAGCGCCTTGAGCAAACTCAAGCTCAGCAACCGTCTTCACCGATTGTTGACTCACTTTAATCACAGCTTCAAACATGTGCTCACGGTCAAGCAGACCATGGATCAGCGTTGCTAAACCTTGGCACGCGTCCATTGCAGGGTAAACACCATAGAAGTCAAAATCATCTGCGCTAGGGAATAGTTCTTCTACTTTCTCTAGTTGACGTTCAAAGTTCACCTTTGCCGTTTTAACCGTTAGGATTTCCCAAATGCTATCCAAAACATCACGATAGATTCGAGCTTCCGCAAATTCTGTATTCTCACAAAACATGGCATAGTTAGGGTACATACGCTCACATAGACACGCCATAAAGGTAATTTGTTGCCAAGGTTCTAACTTTTCAAGACGAACCTGCAGTGGATTCTGAAGCATAGTCACTCAATAATTGCAGAAAAAGACAGCGAAAGTGTACTTGATAAACCCTGGGGGGAAAAGGTAAGCCGATGAACAATTTTACGAATAAGCTCTATATTCTTACTGAGCATGACGATACCTATACGCAACTGATTCTAAACCAGGATTTACCCGACTTAGAAATCACTCAAAACCCCGAGTTGGCTGAGATTGTATTAGCCTCACCTCCCCTGATAGCCGAGCGTCTTAACGAGTTTAAAACGCTTGATTGGGTACAAAGCACCTACGCTGGCATCAATAAGCTCACTCAACCAGAGCTTCGTCAGGATTACACGCTGACCAACGTCAAAGGTATCTTCGGCCCTGCTATCGCGGAGTACGTTTTAGGTTACGCCATCAGCCACTTTAGACACTTTCCTCATTACCACCAGCAACAACAGCAACGAAACTGGCAGCCTCAGCTTAATTCTAGCCTAACTGACAAAACCATGGTGATTTTAGGAACAGGGTCTATTGGTAGTCATTTAGCAAAAACCGCTGAAGCGTTTGGCATTCATACCATTGGTGTCAACCGCACTGGTATCCCATCAAAGCAAGAGACCTTCAAAGACACATTCCACATCAATGAGTTAGAAGCCGCCCTCAAGCAAGCAGATATTGTGGTCAATACCCTGCCATCGACGCCTGAAACCCATCAACTACTTAATCAAACCACTCTCAGTTATTGTTCTAATGTGCTGCTGTTTAATGTCGGAAGAGGGGAAAGCCTAGACAACAAAGCCTTGTTGTTAGCGATTAAAAACCGATGGGTAGAACACGCATTTTTAGATGTATTTGAAAGCGAGCCTCTTTCGCAAGACCACCCTTTCTGGAAACTCCCGCAAGTGACGATTACGCCACACATTGCTGCACTCAGTGAGCCAAGACAAGTGGTCGAGATCTTTGTAGAGAATTACCAACAATGGCGAGATGGTTTTACACTGAACCATGTCATTGATTTTGATAAAGGCTACTGATGTCCTCTTCGCTACTTAAAGAGATACGACAATGCACAGCATGTGAGCCTCACCTCTCGCATGGTGCCAATCCTGTCATTCAAGCACATCCAAACGCGCGCTTGCTGATCATAGGTCAAGCGCCAGGTATCAAGGTGCATGAATCCTCCATCCCTTGGAACGATGCCAGTGGTGAAAGATTAAGAGAATGGCTAGAGGTAGACAGCGATACCTTTTATGACGAGCAAAAAGTCGCGATTGTACCGATGGGGTTTTGTTACCCGGGGAAAGGAAAAAGTGGCGACCTCCCTCCAAGACCAGAATGTGCAGAGTTGTGGCATCAGAAAGTACTGCAATCACTACCCAATATCCAAATGACACTATTGATTGGTCAGTATGCGCAAAACTATTATTTAAAGGAAAGGACAACCAAAACACTGACTGAGACAGTCAAGAACTGGCAGGCTTGGGCACCGGAGTTTTTACCACTTCCTCACCCTTCACCACGTAATAATATCTGGCTCAAGAAGAACCCTTGGTTTGAGAGTGACGTCATTCCTTATATCAGACAGCACATCTCAGAGCATTTGGCCTACCATGATCTAAATGCCTAATTAACTGCACACTGTCGAAATTCAACGAATATTGAATGCTGATATGAAGGCAATAAAAAAGCGCTGCGGGTTGCCCAGCAGCGCTTTCAACATCTTACACAGAATTACTTGTGGTAAGGCTTAGACAGTTCGTGAACAGCGTCAACGAACACACCAGCGTTTTCTGGCGGCACATCTAAGTGAATACCGTGGCCTAGGTTAAATACATGACCTGTACCACCGTCACCGAAGCCTTCAAGAATGCTACCTACTTCTTCACGAATACGTTCTGGTTGAGCGTAAAGCATAGAAGGATCCATGTTACCTTGCAGTGCCACTTTGTCGCCAATGCGAGCTTTCGCGTCTGCGATATTGATTGTCCAGTCTAGACCTACAGCATCACAGCCAGTTGCTGCGATAGACTCAAGCCACATGCCGCCGTTCTTAGTGAACAGAGTAACTGGAACGCGACGACCTTCGTTTTCACGGATTAGGCCATCAACGATTTTGTGCATGTACTGCAGTGAGAATAGGTTGTAATCACGAGGAGTAAGTACACCACCCCATGTATCAAATACCATTACTGATTGAGCACCCGCTTTAATTTGCGCGTTTAGGTATTCAATTACACTGTCAGCCAGCTTATCTAGAAGCAGGTGCAGTGTTTGTGGTTCTGCGTACATCATCTTCTTGATCTTAGTGAACGCTTTAGAGCTTCCACCTTCAACCATGTATGTCGCTAGTGTCCATGGGCTACCAGAGAAACCAATCAGTGGTACTTCGCCTTTCAGGTCTTTACGGATCTGACGAACAGCGTTCATTACGTATTGAAGCTCACCTTCTGGATCAGGTAGGCCAATTTTCTCTACGTCAGCTTTACATGTGATAGGACGCTCAAACTTAGGACCTTCACCTGTTTCAAAGTACAAACCTAAGCCCATAGCGTCAGGGATCGTTAGGATGTCTGAGAACAAGATTGCCGCATCAAGCGGGAAACGACGTAAAGGTTGAAGGGTTACTTCTGATGCAAGTTCCGCGTTTTTGCACAAAGACATGAAGTCGCCTGCTTCTGCACGCGTTGCTTTGTACTCTGGAAGATAGCGGCCAGCTTGGCGCATCATCCATACCGGTGTGTAATCAACAGGCTGTTTTAAAAGTGCGCGTAAATAGCGATCGTTTTTTAATTCGGTCATTCCGTTAAATTCCAATTCAATCTTGTCTAGTTTTGATGGCAAGTATTCTAACACTGATTGAGGGGTAAAAGCTGTGTGCTTTGCAACCTAGATCAAGTTATTAACTTTTAAATCAATGCTTAATTTGCACCCAATTAAGAGAGCGTGTTAAAAATTTGTTCGCTAGCGAAAATTACAATTATAACACCTGAGTAGTCACTACTCAGCATCTCATAACGACATCTTACTTACCCCCTCCACTTGTGGAGGGTTTTTTTTAGCTTTTGACTACCCACAGGCCAAATACTATTGCAGGCCATTTAGTGCTCGAGCACCTACTCTGTCACTTCGCCTTTCATCACGTCATCGACTGTTTTCTCAATCAATTGTCTCGCAATAGTACCAACCGGAGCCACGTCAGGTAGAGCCGTCACGTCAAACCACTGGGCATCGGATAGCTCACTGTAATCAGGCTTGAGAGTACCACCAGCATAATCAGCCAGAAAGGCCATCATCATACTCGATGGGAAAGCCCATGGCTGACTACCAAAGTAACGAATATTACCCACATCGATACCCGTTTCCTCTTTGACTTCACGCGCCACGCACTGCTCTAAGGTCTCTCCAACCTCTAGGAAGCCCGCTATCACGGTATACATGCCCGTTTTATGTCTTGGGTGTTGTGCCAGCAATATCTTGTTGTCGTTTCGCACAGCGACAATGATGCACGGAAAGATGCGTGGATAATGAAGAGTTCGACAGTCACCACACTGCATCGCCACTTGATTGTGATTCAGATGATTACGACCGCCGCATTGCGGGCAAAAACGCATACTTTGGGTCATGTGCCCATACTGGATAGCTTTACTTGCCATGAGAAAGTTCGATTCAGGCCAGTGCAGTAACTCGCGTAGATTAACCATGCTTAGTTCACTCTCGACATCACAATCGTTAAGCCAATACACCTTACGACCTTGATGTTGGCCAATACAAATCGCATGTTCAACACTCAGCCCTAGCTCGTCAGCTGAGCCGTAAGGAAACTGATCATTATTAACCCAAATATCACTACCTGAAACGACGCACCAATAAGCTTGCTCTGTCATTTTCTTATCACTTTTTTTTAACATCCCTATGCCTCATTGCTTGCAGTTCGTTCATTTTACTGGCAATCTAATTTCATACTAGAGTTGTAGCAGAGAATAATTCAAGCTATTACTTTTAGTAGTTATCAATAAACGGACCCTGCTTAGGCAATTACTTGATCACAAGGTTGTGATCAGATCATGAGGACATGGTCATGCTAAATAAATTCAAACAAATACAAGAACAATGGGGTGGCTCTAATGAGGTCATCGATCATTGGCTCGAAACTCGACAGTCTCTAATCGTTGAGTATTGTAAGCTAGGTGCCTTGCAGCCAGCTAGCAACGGGCAATCAAACGTTGTTGAACTCCCTTCTCCTAAAGAAATAAGCTCATTCTGCGATCATGTTGTCGATTATATCTCAGAGGGTCATTTTAAGATCTACGATATGGTCATGAAAAAATGGCAAGCAACAGGCTTTAAAACCAATGACGAGATTGATACAACTTACGCGAAGATCGTACTTACAACCGAGCCGCTTCTAGAGTTCAATGATAAGTACGTTAAAGTAAATGCAGACGATGAGTTGCCTAACTTCGAAGGAGATATGTCAAAAGTAGGTGAACTACTCGAAGTACGTTTTGAAGTAGAAGATAATCTTATCCAGCTTATTGCAGACAGTTTAGCGATTCCACCAGGCGCTTAGTTAGCTGAATCCTTAATAAGCTTGCCTCTGTGCAAGCTTTTTGTTTTGCCTATAACTCAACCTCTCAACTCTATTAAAGCCTAAGCACCACCAGCAAACTGCTAATCCGTCCCCTCGACTCATCCACTATTATCCTCTTTCCATCAATGCTCGTGATTCACCGGCTAGCGTCAGTAAAAACACGCCTAAACTCACATACTAATAACCCAAACGCCAGATACAAAAAAGGCACCCGTAGGTGCCTTTTTGTTATCTCTTAGAGACTACTCGTAGAGCTTACTCTTCTGAAGAGAAACCAGCATTTAGAAGTGCTGCTAGATTGTCAGTAGCTTGTTCAGCTGAAGGACCTTCTTGCTCTTCTTCACGCTTAGCTTGACGCTCTTGGTGGTATGCGAAACCAGTACCAGCTGGAATCAGACGACCAACAATTACGTTCTCTTTCAGACCGCGAAGGTCATCACGCTTACCAGAAACCGCAGCTTCTGTTAGTACGCGAGTCGTTTCTTGGAACGATGCAGCTGAGATGAATGACTCAGTTGCAAGAGATGCTTTAGTAATACCTAGTAGATCACGTTCGAAACGTACTAGTTCTTTACCTTCAGCTTCTAGCTTACGGTTAGCAATCTTAACATTGTGGTACTCAACTTGTTCGCCAGGTAGGAACTGAGAGTCACCAGAATGAGTGATTGTACACTTACGTAGCATTTGACGAACGATAGTCTCAATGTGCTTATCGTTAATCTTAACGCCTTGTAAGCGGTAAACTTCTTGAACTTCGTTCGCGATGTACTGAGTTACTGCGTGGATACCACGTAGACGCAGGATATCGTGTGGAGTTTCAGGACCGTCGGCGATTACATCACCACGTTCAATCTTCTCACCTTCGAACACGTTCAATTGACGATGCTTAGGAATCATCTCTTCGTAAGCGTCACCGCCTTCACGAGTGATTACTAGACGACGCTTACCTTTCGTTTCTTTACCGAAAGACACAGTACCTGTGTGCTCAGCAAGGATCGCAGGCTCTTTAGGCTTACGAGCTTCGAATAGGTCAGCTACGCGTGGTAGACCACCGGTGATATCTTTGTTTCCGCTCGATTTTTGAGGGATACGAGATAGTGTGTCACCAATGCCAACTTCAGCGCCATCTTCAATGTTTACAATCGCTTTACCAGGTAGGAAGTAATGAGCTGGCATTTCAGTACCAGGGATCATTACATCGTTACCTTGCTCGTCAACAAGTTTGATAGCTGGACGCATATCTTTACCTGCTGCTGGACGAGCTGCTGCATCTGTAACTTCAGAAGAAGAAAGACCAGTTAGATCATCCGTTTGACGAGAAACAGTTACGCCATCGATCATATCAACGAACTGGATGCGACCTGCCACTTCAGTGATGATTGGCATAGTGTGCGCTTCCCAGTTAGCTACAACTTCACCAGCTTCCACTGCGTCGTTGTCCGCTTTGCTCAGTACAGAACCGTAAGGAAGTTTGTGCTTCTCTTTAGTACGACCGAACTCATCAATAATCGTCATCTCAGATGCACGAGAAGTGATAACTAGCTTCTTGTCTTTGTTGATTACGAACTTAGCGTTGTGAAGTTTCACAGTACCAGTTGTCTTAGCTTGGATGCTGTTCTCTGCTGCTGCAGTAGATGCCGCACCACCGATGTGGAACGTACGCATCGTTAGCTGTGTACCCGGTTCACCGATAGATTGTGCAGCGATAACACCAACTGCTTCACCTTGGTTCACTAGGTGACCACGTGCTAGGTCACGACCGTAACACTGTGCACAACAACCGAAGTCTGCATCACAGGTAACAACAGAGCGCACTTTCATGCTATCTACTGAGTTGTCTTCCATGATTTGACACCACTTCTCATCAATCAGAGTATTACGTGGAATCAGTACATCTTCAGTACCAGGCTTAAGAACGTCTTCAGCTACTACACGACCTAGAGCAAGCTCAGAAAGTGCAACTTTAACGTCACCACCTTCGATGTGAGGCATCATGTCGATACCTTCGTGCGTGCCACAGTCATGTTCGTGAACTACAACGTCTTGAGCAACGTCTACTAGACGACGAGTTAGGTAACCCGAGTTTGCTGTTTTCAGTGCTGTATCCGCAAGACCCTTACGAGCACCGTGCGTTGAGATAAAGTACTGAAGGACGTTTAGACCTTCTTTAAAGTTCGCTGTGATCGGCGTTTCGATGATTGAACCATCTGGACGCGCCATCAGACCACGCATACCCGCTAGCTGACGAATCTGAGCTGCAGAACCACGTGCGCCCGAGTCGGCCATCATGTAGATGCTGTTGAACGATTCTTGCTGTTCTTCTTCACCGTCACGGTTGATAACTGTTTCAGAAGATAGGTTATCCATCATTGCTTTCGCAACGCGGTCATTCGTAGATGCCCAGATATCGATAACTTTGTTGTAACGCTCACCCGCAGTAACAAGACCAGATTGGAATTGCTCTTGGATTTCACGAACTTCTTCTTCAGCAGATTCAATTTCATCGTATTTCGCTTGAGGTACAACCATATCGTCGATACCTACAGAAACACCAGAAAGTGCCGCGTATGCAAAACCTGCGTACATGATTTGGTCAGCGAATACTACTGTGTCCTTAAGACCAAGCTTACGGTACGCTTCGTTAAGAAGGGTAGAAATTTGCTTCTTACCTAACTTCTGGTTAACGATGCTGTACGGTAGGCCAGCTGGAACGATTTGCCATAGCATTGCACGGCCGACAGTTGTATCAACCATCTTCGTTTCAGTAGTGCTGTTACCATCTTCGTCTACTACGGTCTCAGTGATACGAACTTTAACGCGAGCGTGTAGCTCAGCAGTCTTAGTACGGTATGCCTTCTCAGCCTCTTCAGGGCCAGCAAGGTACATACCTTCGCCTTTCACGTTGATCTTTTCACGAGTCATGTAGTAAAGACCCAATACAACGTCCTGAGAAGGTACGATGATCGGATCACCTGACGCTGGCGACAGAATGTTGTTCGTCGACATCATCAGTGTACGTGCTTCAAGCTGTGCTTCTAGAGTTAGAGGCACGTGTACCGCCATTTGGTCACCATCGAAGTCGGCGTTGTATGCCGCACACACTAGTGGGTGAAGCTGAATCGCTTTACCTTCGATTAGTACTGGTTCAAACGCTTGGATACCTAGACGGTGAAGTGTAGGTGCACGGTTAAGCAGTACTGGGTGTTCACGGATAACTTCGTCTAGGATATCCCAAACGATAGCTTCTTCGCGCTCTACCATCTTCTTAGCAGCTTTGATTGTCGTAGCCATGCCACGAGTTTCTAGCTTGCTGTAGATGAACGGCTTAAATAGCTCAAGTGCCATCTTCTTAGGAAGACCACACTGATGTAGACGAAGGTATGGACCTACTGTGATTACAGAACGGCCAGAGTAGTCTACACGTTTACCTAGAAGGTTTTGACGGAAACGACCTTGTTTACCCTTGATCATATCAGCAAGAGATTTCAGAGGACGCTTGTTCGAACCTGTAATCGCACGACCGCGACGACCGTTATCTAGAAGTGCATCAACAGACTCTTGCAGCATACGCTTTTCGTTACGTACGATGATGTCCGGAGCAGCTAGCTCTAGAAGACGCTTCAAACGGTTGTTACGGTTAATAACACGACGGTAAAGGTCGTTCAGATCAGAAGTCGCAAAACGACCGCCATCTAGTGGAACTAGAGGACGTAGATCTGGCGGTAGCACTGGAAGTACAGTCAGGATCATCCATTGTGGGTCGTTGCCCGATTGGATGAACGCTTCAACTAGCTTCAAACGCTTAGTAACTTTTTTACGCTTAGTTTCAGAGTTAGTTGTTTCCAACTCTTCGCGCATTTCTTCCACTTCTTGATGAAGGTCCATTGTTGCAAGCAGATCTTTGATCGCTTCAGCACCCATCTTAGCAGTGAATTCGTCACCCCACTCTTCTAGACGATCCAGATACTCTTCTTCAGTAAGCATCTGAGATTTTTCTAGATCAGTCATACCTGGTTCAGTTACTACGTACATTTCGAAGTAAAGAACACGTTCGATATCACGTAGAGGGATATCCATTAGTAGACCGATACGAGACGGCAGTGATTTTAGGAACCAGATGTGAGCAACTGGAGAAGCTAGCTCGATGTGGCCCATACGGTCACGACGAACTTTAGTCTGTGTAACTTCAACGCCACACTTCTCACAGATAACACCACGGTGCTTCAGGCGCTTGTATTTACCACAAAGACATTCGTAGTCTTTAACTGGACCAAAAATACGCGCACAGAACAGACCATCACGTTCAGGTTTGAACGTACGATAGTTAATTGTTTCCGGTTTCTTAACTTCACCAAAAGACCATGAACGGATCATGTCTGGTGAAGATAGACCGATTTTGATTGCATCAAATTCTTCGGTCTTATGCTGTGCTTTTAGAAAGTTTAATAAGTCTTTCACATTCAGCTCCTGTAAGGAGTTAAAGGAGCTCGCTACTGCAGCGGGCTCCCTTTTACCAAATAATCCTATCTTCTTTTAAAAAGAGGAGGGATTACTCTTCGTCTTCTAGCTCGATGTTGATACCTAGCGAGCGAATCTCTTTCAACAGTACGTTGAACGACTCAGGCATACCAGGTTCCATGCTATGGTTACCGTCTACGATGTTCTTATACATCTTAGTACGGCCGTTAACGTCATCCGACTTAACTGTTAGCATTTCTTGTAGAGTATATGCAGCACCGTATGCTTCTAGTGCCCATACTTCCATCTCACCGAAACGCTGACCACCGAACTGAGCTTTACCACCAAGTGGTTGCTGAGTTACTAGGCTGTAAGAACCAGTAGAACGAGCGTGCATCTTGTCATCAACCAAGTGGTTCAGTTTCAGCATGTACATGTAACCTACAGTTACAGGACGCTCAAACGAATCACCAGTACGACCATCAAACAGTTTAAGCTGACCAGATTCTGGCAGATCACCCAGTTTAAGTAGTTCTTTGATTAATGTCTCAGAAGCACCGTCGAACACAGGAGTAGCAATCGGTAGACCGCCACGTAGGTTCTTGATCAGTGTACGAACTTGATCATCAGACAGTTCAGCAATATCAACTTTCTGACGAGTATCACCAAGATCATAAACCTTCTGTAGGAACTCACGGAACTTATGCAGTTCTTGTTGTTCCTTAACCATTTGGTTGATCTTGTCACCGATACCTTTAGCAGCCAAACCTAAGTGAACTTCTAGGATCTGACCGATGTTCATACGCGATGGTACACCCAGCGGGTTAAGTACGATGTCTACAGGTTGACCTTTCTCATCGTATGGCATGTCTTCAACAGGGTTAATCTTAGAGATTACACCTTTGTTACCGTGACGACCGGCCATCTTATCACCAGGCTGGATACGACGTTTAACCGCTAGGTAAACTTTAACAATCTTAAGAACGCCAGGCGCTAGATCATCACCTTGAGTGATTTTACGACGCTTAGTTTCAAACTTCTTATCGAAGTCTGCTTTTAGCTCATCCCACTGCTCAGCAAGTTGCTCAAGCTGTGTTTGTAGCGCATCGTCTTCTAGAACTTGCTCTAGCCATTGCTTACGACCGATAGTATCAAGCTTAGCTTCAGAGTAACCACCAGACAGAAGTACAGCTTTAACACGGTTAAGAAGGCCACCCTCAAGAATTTGGAACTCTTCAGTTAGGTCTTTCTTAGCTTCTTTAAGCTGCATCTGTTCGATTTCAAGTGCACGCTTGTCTTTCTCTACGCCATCGCGAGTGAAGACTTGTACATCGATGATAGTACCCGAAACAGAGTTTGGTACACGTAGAGAAGTATCTTTAACATCAGATGCTTTCTCACCGAAGATAGCACGTAGTAGCTTCTCTTCAGGAGTCAGTTGAGTTTCACCTTTAGGTGTTACTTTACCAACTAGGATGTCGCCACCCTTAACTTCAGCACCAATGTAAACGATACCTGACTCGTCTAGTTTAGACAGAGCAGACTCACCTACGTTTGGAATATCAGCTGTGATCTCTTCAGAGCCCAGCTTAGTATCACGAGCCACACAAGATAGTTCTTGAATGTGGATAGTCGTGAAACGGTCTTCTTGAACTACGCGCTCAGATACTAAGATCGAGTCTTCGAAGTTGTAACCGTTCCAAGGCATGAACGCGATACGCATGTTTTGACCAAGAGCTAGTTCACCAAGGTCTGTTGAAGGACCGTCAGCAAGAACGTCGCCGCGTGCAACTGGTTCGCCAGGAAGTACAGTTGGACGTTGGTTGATACATGTGTTTTGGTTCGAACGCGTGTACTTAGTTAGGTTGTAGATATCGATACCAGCTTCGCCAGGTACCAACTCATCTTCGTTAACCTTAACTACGATACGAGAAGCGTCTACAGACTGAACTTGACCACCACGTTTAGCAACCGCTGTAACACCAGAGTCAACTGCGATGTTACGTTCAATACCAGTACCTACTAGAGGCTTATCAGCCTTAAGTGTTGGTACAGCTTGACGTTGCATGTTCGCACCCATCAATGCACGGTTCGCATCATCGTGTTCTAGGAACGGGATAAGCGAAGCAGCGATAGATACTACTTGGTTTGTCGCAACGTCCATGTAGTCAACGTGATCACGAGGGTGAAGACCAGATTCACCTTTTTGACGAGCTGTGATTAGCTCATCTGCAAACGTACCTTCTTCTGTAAGAACAGTGTTTGCCTGCGCGATTACGAATTGACCTTCCTGGATTGCAGACAGGTAATCAACTTCTTCTGTTACTACACCATCTACTACGCGACGGTACGGAGTTTCTAGGAAACCGTAATCGTTACAACGTGCAAACGCAGATAGCGAGTTAATTAGGCCGATGTTTGGACCTTCAGGCGTTTCGATCGGACATAGACGACCGTAGTGAGTTACGTGAACGTCACGTACTTCGAAGCCTGCGCGCTCACGAGTAAGACCACCAGGACCTAAAGCAGAGATACGACGCTTGTGCGTAACTTCTGACAATGGGTTGTTTTGGTCCATGAACTGTGAAAGCTGTGAAGAGCCAAAGAATTCTTTAACTGCAGCAGAGATCGGCTTAGCGTTGATAAGATCTTGAGGCATGATTGCATCAAGGTCACCAAGGCTTAGGCGCTCTTTAACGGCACGTTCTACACGAACTAGACCAACACGGAATTGGTTTTCTGCCATTTCACCTACAGAACGGATACGACGGTTGCCAAGGTGGTCGATATCGTCCACTTCACCAATACCGTTACGGATACCAATCAGTTTCTTCATCACTTCGATGATATCTGATTCATCCAGAGTACCGCGCTCTTCTTCTTCTTCACGCTCGATAGAGCTGTTGAACTTCATACGGCCTACAGTTGATAGGTCGTAACGTTCTTCAGAGAAGAATAGGCTTTCGAATAGAGATTCTGCAGCTTCTTTCGTTGGTGGCTCGCCAGGACGCATCATGCGGTAGATTTCTACCAATGCAGAGATGCGATCTACTGTGCTATCTGCACGTAGAGTGTCTGACATGAATGGACCGTGATCTAGGTCATTCGTGAACAGAGTTTGTAGAGCCTTGTGGCCTGCTTGAGACAGGTTAGCAAGTGCTTCTAGGCTAATCTCTTGGTTCGCGCCAACGATGATCTCGCCAGTTGCTTCGTTGATGTAATCTTTAGATGCAACTTTACCAACGATGTACTCTACTGGTACTTCGATGTGCTCAACGCCATCTTTTTCAAGTTGACGGATATGGCGAGCAGTAACACGACGACCAGTCTCAACGTAAGTTTTGCCGTTTGCTTCGATGTCGAATGACGCAGTTTCACCACGTAGACGATCAGGAACCAACTCCATAAGAAGAGTTTGGTCTTTAACTTCGAAGTTCACTTTGTCGAAGAACAGATCAAGGATCTCTTCAGTCGACTTACCAAGTGCACGAAGAATAATCGATGCTGGTAGCTTACGACGACGGTCGATACGTACGAATAAATTATCCTTAGGATCGAACTCAAAGTCTAACCATGAGCCACGGTAAGGAATTACACGTGCGTTATAAAGAACTTTACCTGATGAGTGGGTCTTACCCTTATCACTGTCGAAGAACACGCCTGGGCTTCGGTGCAGCTGGGATACGATAACCCTCTCGGTACCATTAATTACGAAAGTACCATTGTCTGTCATAAGCGGAATTTCGCCCATGTAGACTTCTTGTTCTTTAATGTCTTTTACAGTACCTGCTGGTGCATCTCGATCAAAGATAACTAGACGTAGTTTTACGCGTAGTGGCTTTGAGTAAGTAACACCGCGGATTTGACATTCTTTAACGTCAAAAACTGGCTCACCAAGACGGTAGCTAACGTATTGCAGCTCAGAATTGCCGTTGTAGCTCTGAATTGGAAATACAGAACGGAAAGCAGCTTCAAGACCGTATTGACCTTCTGGATCCTGTTCGATGAATTTGTCGAAAGAATCAAGCTGGATCGATAACAGGTATGGAATGTCCAAAACTTGTGGACGAGTACCAAAATCCTTACGGATGCGCTTTTTCTCGGTATAAGAGTAAACCATGGGGTTCCTCAGCTCGCTGATAAGTGACCCAAACCACCCAAAACACTCTTCAGAGGGGGTGGTGACAAACAGCTGTTTAGTGGTAGTGAACAATCATTTCGAAAAAATGACTGTTTTTTTGCTCGGATTATGACGGTTAAACAGCGGAAATTTCGTCATAGCCCTACAGCGCAAAAAGGCCGGTGGTTAATAAACCACCAGCCATTAGCCTTGCGGCTATGAAATTAAGTAATAATTACTTGATTTCAACAGAAGCGCCAGCTTCTTCTAGCTGTGCTTTAAGAGCTTCAGCTTCAGCTTTGTCAACGCCTTCTTTAAGCGCTGCAGGAGCTGAGTCTACAAGACCTTTAGCTTCTTTAAGACCTAGGCCAGTTGCGCCACGTACAGCTTTGATAACTTGTACTTTGTTAGCGCCAGCAGCAGTTAGGATTACGTCGAATTCAGTTTGCTCAGCAGCAGCGTCGCCGCCAGCTGCGCCGCCAGCTACAACTGCAGCTGCAGCTGAAACGCCGAATTTCTCTTCCATAGCTTCGATAAGCTCAACAACTTGCATTACAGACATTTCTGCAACTGCGTCTAGGATTTGCTCGTTAGTAATAGACATAACAATTCTCTTTTAAGTCAACAATAAGTTTAATTTGCAACCAGTGAAAAGCAAGGCTTAAGCCGCTGCTTCTTCTTTTTGGTCACGTAGTGCAGCGATAGTACGAACCAGCTTGCCAGCAGAAGCTTCTTTCATGCACATCATTAGGCGTGCGATAGCTTCGTCGTAAGTTGGTAGTGTCGCTAGTACTTCAGCATCAGTAACTGCGCCTTCAAATGCAGCAGCTTTGATCTCGAAATCTTTGTTCTCTTTAGCGAAGTCTTTGAAAAGACGCGCTGCAGCACCTGGGTGCTCGTTAGAGAACGCGATCAGAGTTGGACCAGTGAAAGTGTCTACTAGACACTCGTAGTCTGTACCCTGAACCGCACGGCGTGCTAGTGTGTTACGAACAACTTTCATGTAAACACCCGCTTCGCGAGCTTGTTTACGTAGAGAAGTCATTGCGCCAACTTCAACGCCACGAGAATCAGCTACAACTGCAGAAAGTGCACCACTGGCAGCTTCGTTGACTTCAGCAACAATTGCTTTTTTGTCTTGAAGATTTAAAGCCATTTGGATTAACCTCTGGTTGTGATTACAGCACCCAATACAAAATGTATTGAGCGTTTACGATGTTATTTAAAAATGAATAAATCCACTTCAAACCACAACATCGCCTACGTAGGTTTTATTAAGCTATCAATAATCTAATGAAAATCGACAGCGCCTACGGTCTTGGGATAGATGATTTCAAATTGCTTTAAAACCACCCAACCACAAATATTAGGCGCAGAAGTATACACTAAATCTGCGCCTAAGCAAATTAGTTTGCTTGAGTATCAAGACTAGCTTGATCAACAGCAACACCAGCACCCATCGTAGTAGAGATGCTTACTTTCTTCAGGTAAGTACCCTTAGCTGAAGAAGGCTTAGCTTTCTTAAGAGCAACTAGAAGTGCTTCTAGGTTCTCTTGAAGCTGGTTAGCTTCGAAAGATGCTTTACCGATAGTAGTGTGGATGATGCCGTTCTTGTCGTTACGGTAACGAACCTGACCAGCTTTAGCGTTCTTAACCGCTTCAGCAACGTTAGGAGTTACAGTACCAACTTTAGGGTTTGGCATAAGGCCGCGTGGACCTAGGATTGTACCTAGTTGACCAACAACACGCATTGCATCTGGAGAAGCAACAACTACGTCGAAGTTCATTTCGCCTTTTTTCACTTGCTCAGCAAGATCTTCCATACCAACGATATCTGCGCCAGCAGCTTTAGCAGCTTCTGCGTTTGCACCTTGAGTGAAAACAGCAACGCGGATGTCACGGCCAGTACCGTGAGGTAGCACAGTTGCGCCACGAACGTTTTGGTCAGATTTACGAGCATCGATGCCTAGGTTAACAGCAACGTCTACAGACTCAACGAATTTAGCAGTCGCTAGTTCTTTAAGAAGAGCAACAGCTTCGTTGATTTCGTATTCTTTAGTTGAGTCAACTTTGTCGCGGATTACGCGCATACGCTTAGTAAGTTTTGCCATGATCTTATCCCTCTACCACTAGGCCCATTGAACGAGCAGTACCAGCAATAGAACGCTTCATTGCTTCGATGTCAGCACCAGTCATATCAGCAGCTTTAGTTTCTGCGATTTCCTGAACTTGAGCGTCAGTAACAGTACCAACTTTCTCAGTGTTTGGACGACCAGAACCAGACTTAACGCCAGCAGCTTTCTTAAGAAGAACAGCAGCAGGTGGAGTCTTAGTTACGAACGTGAAAGAACGGTCGTTGTAAACAGTAATAACTACTGGAGTAGGTAGACCTTTCTCAACAGATTCTGTTTTTGCGTTGAACGCTTTACAGAATTCCATGATGTTCACGCCGTGTTGACCTAGAGCAGGACCAACCGGTGGACTTGGGTTTGCCATACCAGCTGCAACTTGCAGTTTGATATAAGCTTCAACTTTCTTAGCCATGATATTTCCTAATATTTGGGTACATGCGCCAGCCGTAAGGCGAGCTCCCCATAATTTCAATTAACTCTTTTTTACTTCCATAGAAGCAAAAAGGCGCGAAATTATAATCATAATTCGCGCCTTTAACAACCCTAAAAAGGTGATTTTTTATACTCTTTAATTTTGAACAGCTTATGAACTATTTATCCACAACTTGCTCAAAAGGTAAGAGTATTAGTCCAGTTTTTCAACCTGACCAAATTCAAGCTCAACCGGTGTTGCACGACCAAAGATCGATACAGATACCTTAATGCGGCTTTTCTCGTAATCTACTTCTTCAACAGTACCGTTGAAGTCAGCAAATGGACCATCGTTCACACGAACCACTTCACCCGCTTCGAACATTGTCTTAGGACGTGGAGACTCGCTCGCTTTCTCTAGACGGTTCAAGATAGCATCAGCTTCTTTATCAGTGATTGGTGCAGGACGATCAGAGGTACCACCAATGAAGCCCATAACACGCGGAATGCTGCGTACTAAGTGCCATGATTCATCATTCATGATCATTTGAACTAATACGTAGCCAGGGAAGAATTTACGTTCACTTTTACGACGTTGGCCTGCACGCATTTCCACTACTTCTTCAGTAGGTACTAGCACATCGCCAAATAGTTCTTCCATGTTGTGCATTTTAATATGCTCGCGTAGCGACTGTGCAACACGACCTTCAAAGCCAGAAAAGGCTTGAACTACATACCAACGTTTTTTTGGAGCTTCACTCATGAATCAGAACCCTCTACACCCCAGTTGCTAGAGAAACTAGACGGACCATAATGCCGTCAATTCCCCAAAGCACTAGAGACATAACAATACATACAGCTAAAACGATCAATGTAGTTTGCATAGTTTCTTGGCGAGTAGGCCAAACAACTTTACGAATCTCCATACGAGATTCTTTTGCAAAATCGATCGCAGCTTTACCTTTAGTTGTTGTTGCTGCAACGCCTAGTGCGGCAGCAATCAGCACAACTACACCTGCAGCGCGAATTACAACAGACAATTCACCATACAGGTAATTACCCACAACAGCAGCAGCCAACAGAACAAAAGCGACAATCCACTTCATTGTATCTGCTGCACTTGAGCTATCAGGAGTTTCAGCGTTTGCTTTCATAAAACCAACCTGTGATAAGTCTTAAATATAGACGACAATAACCCCGCTGTTGCAGGGCACATTCCTTTGCGTTGCAAAACAACACATCTAACAGTCATTTTAGTCAAAAAGACCGTTTAATTCTTTGCTAAGAGCCGAAATTGATGTCAAATCGCTCAACTCTTTTTTCAGCGCAGAAAAAGGGCATCAAATGATGCCCTTTTTACTAGTGGTTCGTCAAATCTTATGCAAAGATTTTAGCTACAACACCAGCACCAACTGTACGGCCACCTTCGCGGATTGCGAAACGTAGACCTTCGTCCATTGCGATTGGAGCGATTAGCTCAACAGTCATTTGAACGTTGTCACCTGGCATTACCATTTCTACGCCTTCTGGTAGAGTGATGTCGCCTGTTACGTCAGTTGTACGGAAGTAGAACTGTGGACGGTAACCTTTGAAGAAAGGAGTGTGACGGCCGCCTTCGTCTTTAGAAAGTACGTATACTTCAGACTCAAACTTAGTGTGTGGGTTGATAGAACCTTTCGCAGAAAGTACTTGACCACGTTCAACGTCATCACGCTTAGTACCACGTAGAAGTGCACCAACGTTCTCACCTGCACGACCTTCGTCAAGCAGTTTACGGAACATTTCAACACCAGTACAAGTAGTAAGAGTAGTCTCTTTAATACCAACGATTTCTACTTCGTCACCTACACGTAGGATACCACGCTCGATACGACCAGTTACAACAGTACCACGACCTTGAATTGAGAATACGTCTTCAATTGGTAGTAGGAACGGTTGGTCTACTGCACGCTCTGGCTCAGGGATGTAAGAATCTAGTGCTTCTGCAAGCTCAACGATCTTGTCTTCCCACTGCTTCTCGCCGTTTAGTGCGCCAAGTGCAGAACCTTGGATAACTGGAAGGTCATCACCTGGGAAGTCGTACTCAGAAAGAAGTTCACGAACTTCCATTTCTACTAGCTCAAGTAGTTCTTCGTCATCAACCATGTCACATTTGTTCATGAATACGATGATGTAAGGGATACCAACTTGACGACCAAGTAGGATGTGCTCACGAGTTTGAGGCATAGGGCCGTCAGTCGCAGCAACAACTAGGATACCGCCGTCCATTTGTGCAGCACCAGTGATCATGTTTTTAACATAATCCGCGTGTCCTGGACAGTCTACGTGTGCGTAGTGACGTGCTGGAGTATCGTACTCAACGTGAGAAGTTGCGATTGTGATACCGCGCTCGCGCTCTTCTGGAGCGTTATCGATAGATGCGAAATCTTTAGCAACACCGCCGTACACTTTTGCAAGTGTAGTACAGATAGCAGCAGTTAGAGTTGTTTTACCGTGGTCAACGTGGCCGATAGTACCAACGTTTACGTGCGGTTTCGTACGTTCAAATTTTTCTTTAGACATGGGGTGTCCCTCTAGGTACGGATTAGGTGGCTTAAAATAAGACCACGCAACCAAAAAAATGGTTTTCTTTATTAAAGGAGAATAAGCTTTAGACTGGTGCTAATACCCAGAGTCGAACTGGGGACCTCACCCTTACCAAGGGTGCGCTCTACCGACTGAGCTATATCAGCACACAAAATGAGTTGGAGCGTGCAGCGGGAATCGAACCCGCATCATCAGCTTGGAAGGCTGAGGTAATAGCCATTATACGATGCACGCAACACGTAACTCTGTTTGAGCTATTTAACCTTTAGAATATGGTGGAGAGGGACGGATTCGAACCATCGAAGGCAGTGCCAACAGATTTACAGTCTGCTCCCTTTGGCCACTCGGGAACCTCTCCAAATTTTGAGCTTTCTCTCGCTTGCCTTAGAAGGAAGGGAGAAAGTGGTGCCGACTACCGGAATCGAACTGGTGACCTACTGATTACAAGTCAGTTGCTCTACCTACTGAGCTAAGTCGGCACAAGTGGGGCGCATTTTATTGAATGATTTTCCACCTTGCAATAGTAAATTGAAAAAAAGTGCAAAATTCTCTTACCAAACTCCTACATACGGCAATTTAGCTCAAGGTTTCCATCTTTAACCCGCATCTAGCACAGGAAGATATTTTATTTATCTATCGCTTGATGTATTTTCCATGCACTTGTTTTGTTATCCACTATAGAGTTTTGTATGAGCCCATTTATGTCATTTGACCGCGAACGCTGGTCTGAGCTAAGGAATTTAGTTCCGATGACACTTTCTGAAAGCGACTTAAAAGAGCTTCAAGGCATCAATGAAAAACTCACAATGGAAGAGGCTGTGGAGATCTATCTACCGCTTTCTCGCCTGTTGAATCTCTATGTGGCAGCCAGACAAAACAGAAACTCGGTACTTCATGAGTTCCTAGATAAGAAAGAGAAAGCGCCACCTTTTATCATCGGTATTGCAGGTAGTGTTGCCGTTGGTAAAAGTACAACTGCGCGACTGCTTAAAGCCCTACTCTCTCGTTGGGAGAACCACCCAAAAGTTGAGTTAGTCACAACAGACGGTTTCTTATACCCAAATGAAGTGTTGGAAGAGAAAGGGTTGATGAGTAAGAAAGGCTTCCCTGAGTCATACGACATCAAGCGTCTAGTGAACTTTGTCTCGGATGTTAAAGCGTGCAAAAGAAATGTCACCGCACCGGTATACTCGCACCTAACTTACAACATTACTGATGATGTTAAGTGTGTCGACCTACCCGATGTGCTTATTATTGAAGGGCTTAATGTCTTACAGAGTGGCATGAACTACCCACACGAACCGCATCGTGTGTTTATTTCAGACTTCCTTGATTTCTCACTCTATGTGGATGCTGACAGCCAGCAGATCAAAGAGTGGTACATCAATCGTTTTATGAAGTTTCGCGACGGGGCGTTTACCAAGCCCGGTTCGTACTTTAGTCATTACACTAAGCTATCGAATCAAGCTGCACTGGACAAAGCGGAAGGTATCTGGAGTTCAATCAATGGCTTGAACCTTGAACAAAATATCCTTCCAACAAGAGAAAGAGCGCATCTGATTTTGCGAAAAGGCGCAGATCATATGGTTGAAGAAGTGTTACTTAGAAAATAGTAACGCCTTAATCCCCTTTTCTTAGCGATATTTCGCCACCAATATAACTCTCGATGCCATCCTCGGTTTTGAGTAACACGGCACCTTGTTCATCGATGCCTTGAACAACACCTTCAATTTCTCTAGGTCCAATAATCAACCTTACATTGCGACCTAAGAAATTATCTAAGCGATTCCAACGTTCTACGAAGTTAGACATCCCTTTCAATTCATAATCCACAAGAGACTTGTCCCAAGCATTAATCAGAGCCTGTGCTAATTGGTTACGATCTGGCACCTTCCCGTCACACACTTCTTTAAGAGAAGTCCACGGTTGACCAATACCTGATGTTGTTGGGTCCATCGATAGGTTCAGCCCTAAACCAATAACAATATGAGCTGCGCCACCCGACTGCCCAGAGAGCTCGACCAAGATACCCGCGAGCTTCTTGTCATTGTGGTATAGGTCATTCGGCCACTTAAGCTTGATGCCTTCAACGCCCATCTCTTCCAAAGCCTCTACAACGGCTACGCCAACCACAAGGCTTAAGCCCATCGCAGCAGCCATACCGGCATCTAGCCTCCAGTACATTGAAAGGTACAGGTTTGCACCAAATGGCGATACCCACTCTCTTCCACGACGCCCGCGGCCAGCAGCTTGATACTCAGCAATACAAACCGAACCAGACTCAAGAGTGTTCGTACGCTCTAACAAGTGCTGGTTTGTAGAACCAATGATTGGGATCAGCTCAAGTGAAGCGTCAGGACTTGGAACTGACAATTTCTCTTGGTCAAGCATGTCCAACTGGTTAGCTAACTTGTAGCCCTTGCCTTGCACTCGATAGATATCCAATCCCCACTCTTGAATCCCTTTAATGTGCTTACTGATAGCCGCTCTTGATACGCCTATCATCTCGCCGAGGTCTTCTCCGGAATGAAACTCGCCATCGGAAAGGCATTTTAGTAGTGCTAGCTTGGTACTGTGCTCCCTCATACTAATACCTCCAAAGCTCTATCTAAGTTTGTCTCGCTTTCTCTACCCATAAAGCGGACTTCGTGTTCCAACTGAATATCGAACTTGTTCAGGACAGATTTGCGAACTCGGTCAGCAAGCTTAAGGATGTCGATAGCAGAAGCTTGATCATAATTAATGATAACCAGCGCTTGGTTTGGGTGAACTTGAGCGCCGCCTTCAGTAACACCTTTAAATTGGCATTGATCAATGAGCCACCCTGCAGCGACTTTGATCATATCGTTACTCTCGTAACCAACGATGTTTGGGTACAGCTCTGACAAGCGATCAAAATGATCTTTGGTGATCACGGGGTTTTTGAAAAAGCTTCCAGCATTGCCCTGTTTCGAAGGGTCTGGCAGTTTGCTCGAACGAATAGCACATACTTCATCGAATATCATGCTAGGGGAAAGTGTTTCTTCTGGCAGGCTTTTAAGCGGACCGTAATGGTTACATGGCTTCCACTCTTTCGGCAGTGTTAAACCGATCGCGACAACAATCGCTTTGCCATAAAGAGCGTGTTTAAAAATGGAATCTCGGTAACCAAAGAGGCATTCTTCTTTGGTTAATCGCTTAACTGTATAAGTATCCAGACAAAGAATATCGACGTATTCGCAGACGTCTTGCAGCTCAACGCCGTACGCACCAATATTCTGAATAGGTGCAGAACCTGAGCACCCCGGTATCATTGCAAGGTTTTCTAAACCGCCAAGCCCTTTATCAACACTCCACTTAACCAAACTAGGCCAATCCTCACCACCATTAACATGTAGATGGTGATGACTCTCTGTCTCGGTTAGAGTAATCCCGGCTAACTGGTTCACAATAATTAAGCCTGCAAAATGCTCAGTAAAAAGCATATTACTGCCCTTACCCAGTATTAACTTAGGCAAAGTTGACCATTTAGGGTCTTGATAAACCGTAATCAGTTCTTCGATAGTCGTGACTTCAACCAACGCATCACATGTCTGGTCGATGGAAAAAGTATGAACGTTTTTTAAACTAGCATTGAGATGGAATTGCATGACGATATTCAATTAACTTACACTGCAGCCATTCTACAGCAGATAAACCAGTGGCGCAGTGACTGAATGAACAATGTCATCATTACCCAATTAGACCCCGTTAAAGTTCCCCTAGTAAAACGTTTCTACAAGGAACATTATCCAACAGGGAAAGCCAACAAGAGGGAGATTATCTATTCATTACTCATGGATAACGAGCTTTGTGGTGTCGTGCGTTTTCGGACGATAGAAAGTGCTCGCTTGCTTACCGGAATGGCTATCTCAAAAGAACATCGTGGTAAGCAATTAGGCTCTCAGCTTATGGATTATTGTGCTCAGCATACGCTGACAGAAAACGACTACTGCTTCGCCTACGCGCATCTCACCAGCTTTTACGCGCGACATAACTTCGTACAGATCGAGCCAGAACAGCTACCCAATGGGTTGAGAGTTTTATACGAGCGCTATTCGAATAGCGGAAAAGATCTCATTCCTATGCATTATCAGCAAAATTGTTAGAGAATGCCTCGATTATCTAGTATTTGGGGCTATCCCTTTGGTAAAATTAAAGGTTCGCAATTTTGCATATTTTTAAGGTAAAACAGTCAATATGATTGCCAGTAGGAATCCATTCATACAGTTGCCAACCATAGCGCAGAATCCTGACAAGTTTGAAGTACTACTATCAGCGCAAGAGTTTCGAACTCGCTTACTTGATGAGATATCTCGCGCAACGACTCGTATTAGTTTAGTCGCTTTGTACCTTGAAGATGATGAGGCTGGCCGTGAGATCCTAACTGCCTTATATGAAGCAAAGCAAAAGAATCCAGAACTAGACGTGAGTGTATGTGTCGATTGGCACAGAGCGCAACGTGGATTGATTGGCGCAGAGTCCTCTGAAGGCAACGCGGCAATGTATAAAGAGTTTGCTGAAAAGTATCAGCACTCTGTTCCTGTCTATGGCATCCCTGTTCGCGGTAAAGAAGTCTTTGGCGTATTGCACCTAAAAGGCTTTATCGTCGATGACAGCGTGATATACAGCGGTGCAAGCCTTAACAATATCTACCTGAACTACCATGACCGCTATCGCTTTGATCGCTACCATGTTTTAAGCAACGCAGCACTGGCTGACTCGATGTTTACCTACGTGCACGAGCAAATGATCTCAGACAGCGCTGTTTACGACTTGGCAGATCAAAACAAGCCAGTAACCAAAGAACTGAAACCAGCGATTCGCCAGTTCCGAGCTTCACTAGCTCGATCTCAATACCAATTCGATAGTCAGGGGGTTTCACCAGAGCAAGTAGCCGTAACGCCATTAGTTGGTATTGGCAAACGACGTAACCGTCTGAATCAAGGCATCAATCAACTTGTCGCTCAAGCTAAAGATGAGATCTTTATCTGCACACCTTACTTCAACTTCCCACCTAGCCTAGCTAAAGAAGTGAAGAAAGCGCTAAAGCGTGGTGTAAAGGTCAGTATTGTTGTCGGTGATAAAACAGCGAACGATTTCTTTATCTCACCAGAAGAAGAGTTTAAAACAATTGGTGGCTTGCCATACCTTTACGAATTGAACTTACGTCGCTTTGCTAAAGCCAATGAAGCCCACATTGCTAGCCGCAATCTATCGATTCGACTTTGGCAACACGATTCTAATAGCTTCCACCTGAAGGGTATCTGGGTCGATAAGCGTTATATGCTCCTAACTGGCAATAACCTAAACCCTCGTGCATGGAAACTCGATCTAGAGAACGGTATCTTTATCCAAGATCACTACCATCACCTAACTGATAAGTTCCAAGCTGAAGTAGACAACATTCTTCAACACACTCAGCTTATCTGTACTTATAAGCAGTTAGATAAAGTAGATAGCTACCCTACGGAAGTTCAGAAGCTGATTCGTAAGATCACTCGCGTCAAAGCCGACAGGGTCCTCAAACAGATTCTATAGCGAATGGTTTCCCTAAGATTAATCAACGCCTAGCAAACGCTAGGCGTTTTTGTATCAATAATACGAGATATATTTTCTAAACCGGTACAAACTATCAAACGTAAATATCAGCTAAACGACAGAGACTCCACATCCCTTCTTTTATCGGTCTCGGGAATGACTAGATCGGAGACAAGTTCAATTGATCGAATACTCAATTTAATTACCTAAAAGCTATATACGCAATAACTGCTTTCACCCCACAACTAAGCGACTGGAGATGAACATAACTTCATCTAACACACCTAACGAGCAAAACTCCAATCAAACAACTTCAATCGACCATTTACGCTAAGTAGTCTCAATCGATATCAGAATTATCTTAATAGTTAGTCTAAGTATCACGAAACTCTTACGACGACATGTGCAGATAGGAGGCATATAAAACTTGCGAGCATTCTGATAGGAGTAGCTTTTCTAATAGGTAACCGAATAGTCGGATTTCCGCATCTTCAATAATGATCAGACCAAAGATAATCGTATATTCTTAAAGTGCAAACAAGCTTCGGAAGTTCGAGGAAGTGTTCCTCATAAGTAGTGATTTGATGTGAACTGGACCCATCCAGAACGGCACTCAGTGACCGTTTCATCCTAGTTTAGAAACGATGAAAGCCTAGTCGTAAGACTAGGCTTTCTGATAAGTGGCAAAAGCCTAGGGCTACGAGGTAAGTCCTATACGGGAGTCTTTCTACCCAAGGAAAATACCATTATTTAAACGCAAAAAACCGCGCTATTTTCTAGTAAGGCTTCTTAATAAGTGGCGTTGTTGCTGAGGTCTCTGGCAGCCTGAACTCATTGGTCGAAGACCAAATTATCTATAGCCAGAAACGACGAAAGCCTAGTCGTGAGACTAGGCTTTCTGATAATTGGCTATGCTGGTATTCCATCGGACTCGCGCACGAGTAGAACTCTTTCGCCCGAAGGAAATGTACAATGATTCAAATGTAAAAAAGCCCTGCTATTTCTAGCAGGGCTTTTCTAATAAGTGGCGGAGTGGACGGGACTCGAACCCGCGACCCCCGGCGTGACAGGCCGGTATTCTAACCAACTGAACTACCACTCCGCAGTGGACTACTTGTCGTCGCTGACAAGTCGTTCATAATTTAAAGCCTGGCGATGTCCTACTCTCACATGGGGAAGCCCCACACTACCATCGGCGCTATTGTGTTTCACTTCTGAGTTCGGCATGGAATCAGGTGGGTCCACAATGCTATGGTCGCCAAGCAAATTTTAAAATTCGGAAAACTGTATTTAAAAGTAACTCTTCAAACTCATTCAAGGTCTGTCTTTGAGTCCACAAAACCCCTTGGGTGTTGTATGGTTAAGCCTCACGGGCAATTAGTACAGGTTAGCTCAATGCCTCGCAGCACTTACACACCCTGCCTATCAACGTTCTAGTCTTGAACAACCCTTAAGGACGCTTATAGCGTCAGGGAAAACTCATCTCAGGGCTCGCTTCCCGCTTAGATGCTTTCAGCGGTTATCGATTCCGAACTTAGCTACCGGGCAATGCCATTGGCATGACAACCCGAACACCAGAGGTTCGTCCACTCCGGTCCTCTCGTACTAGGAGCAGCCCCCTTCAATTTTCCAACGCCCACGGCAGATAGGGACCGAACTGTCTCACGACGTTCTAAACCCAGCTCGCGTACCACTTTAAATGGCGAACAGCCATACCCTTGGGACCGACTTCAGCCCCAGGATGTGATGAGCCGACATCGAGGTGCCAAACACCGCCGTCGATATGAACTCTTGGGCGGTATCAGCCTGTTATCCCCGGAGTACCTTTTATCCGTTGAGCGATGGCCCTTCCATTCAGAACCACCGGATCACTATGACCTGCTTTCGCACCTGCTCGAATTGTCATTCTCGCAGTCAAGCGGGCTTATGCCATTGCACTAACCACACGATGTCCAACCGTGTTTAGCCCACCTTCGTGCTCCTCCGTTACTCTTTGGGAGGAGACCGCCCCAGTCAAACTACCCACCAGGCACTGTCCGTAATCCCGATTCAGGGACCAACGTTAGAACATCAAAACTACAAGGGTGGTATTTCAAGGACGACTCCACCACATCTAGCGACGCGGTTTCAAAGTCTCCCACCTATCCTACACATGTAGGTTCAATGTTCAGTGCCAAGCTGTAGTAAAGGTTCACGGGGTCTTTCCGTCTAGCCGCGGGTACACTGCATCTTCACAGCGATTTCAATTTCACTGAGTCTCGGGTGGAGACAGCGTGGCCATCATTACGCCATTCGTGCAGGTCGGAACTTACCCGACAAGGAATTTCGCTACCTTAGGACCGTTATAGTTACGGCCGCCGTTTACCGGGGCTTCGATCAAGAGCTTCGACCGAAGTCTAACCCCATCAATTAACCTTCCGGCACCGGGCAGGCGTCACACCGTATACGTCATCTTACGATTTTGCACAGTGCTGTGTTTTTAATAAACAGTTGCAGCCACCTGGTATCTGCGACTCTCGTCTGCTCCATCCGCAAGGGACTTCACTGATAAGAGCGTACCTTCTCCCGAAGTTACGGTACCATTTTGCCTAGTTCCTTCACCCGAGTTCTCTCAAGCGCCTTGGTATTCTCTACCCGACCACCTGTGTCGGTTTGGGGTACGATTCCTTACAATCTGAAGCTTAGAGGCTTTTCCTGGAAGCATGGCATCAATGACTTCACTACCGTAGTAGCTCGACATCGTATCTCAGCGTTAAGAAAGTCCGGATTTACCTAAACTTTCCGCCTACGTACTTGAACCTGGACAACCGTCGCCAGGCCCACCTAGCCTTCTCCGTCCCCCCATCGCAATTGTAAGAAGTACGGGAATATTAACCCGTTTCCCATCGACTACGCCTTTCGGCCTCGCCTTAGGAGTCGACTTACCCTGCCCCGATTAACGTTGGACAGGAACCCTTGGTCTTCCGGCGAGGGAGTTTTTCACTCCCTTTATCGTTACTCATGTCAGCATTCGCACTTCTGATACCTCCAGCAGCCCTTACAGACCACCTTCAACGGCTTACAGAACGCTCCCCTACCCCACATACCCTAAGGTACGTAGCCGCAGCTTCGGTGTATAGCTTAGCCCCGTTACATCTTCCGCGCAGGCCGACTCGACCAGTGAGCTATTACGCTTTCTTTAAATGATGGCTGCTTCTAAGCCAACATCCTGGCTGTCTGAGCCTTCCCACATCGTTTCCCACTTAGCTATACTTTGGGACCTTAGCTGGCGGTCTGGGTTGTTTCCCTCTCCACGACGGACGTTAGCACCCGCCGTGTGTCTCCCGGATAGTACTTACTGGTATTCGGAGTTTGCAAAGGGTTGGTAAGTCGGGATGACCCCCTAGCCTTAACAGTGCTCTACCCCCAGTAGTATTCGTCCGAGGCGCTACCTAAATAGCTTTCGGGGAGAACCAGCTATCTCCAGGTTTGATTGGCCTTTCACCCCTAGCCACAAGTCATCCGCTAATTTTTCAACATTAGTCGGTTCGGTCCTCCAGTTGATGTTACTCAACCTTCAACCTGCCCATGGCTAGATCACCTGGTTTCGGGTCTAATCCTAGCAACTGTACGCCCAGTTAAGACTCGGTTTCCCTACGGCTCCCCTAAACGGTTAACCTTGCTACTAAAATTAAGTCGCTGACCCATTATACAAAAGGTACGCAGTCACACCACGAAGGTGCTCCTACTGCTTGTACGTACACGGTTTCAGGTTCTATTTCACTCCCCTCACAGGGGTTCTTTTCGCCTTTCCCTCACGGTACTGGTTCACTATCGGTCAGTCAGTAGTATTTAGCCTTGGAGGATGGTCCCCCCATATTCAGACAGGATATCACGTGTCCCGCCCTACTCGTTTTCACTGATGATGAGATGTCGATTACGGGGCTATCACCCTCTATTGCGGCACTTTCCAGAGCCTTCATCTGTCTCATTAAAAGCTTAAGGGCTAATCCAATTTCGCTCGCCGCTACTTTCGGAATCTCGGTTGATTTCTCTTCCTCGGGGTACTTAGATGTTTCAGTTCCCCCGGTTTGCCTCCTGTTGCTATGTATTCACAACAGGATACTTACTTATGTAAGTGGGTTTCCCCATTCAGGAATCCCAGACTCAAAGGTTATTACTACCTAATCTGGGCTTATCGCAAGTTATTACGCCTTTCATCGCCTCTGACTGCCAAGGCATCCACCGTGTACGCTTAGTCACTTAACCATACAACCCGAAAGGGTCTTAGTGTATGGCAACTAACCAAGGTTTTTGGTTGTCATTAAGAAGGGTTAATTCTCAATGACTGTTTGCCGGACTCAATGTGATTCAAACGAATTTGAATCGAATACAAGACACTTGAATGTGTTTGTTGTGTTTATCAAAAGATAAACATTGAGAACTTTTAAATTTGATTGAATTACTCGTAAGTAATCAATCAGTCAGCTTTCCAAATTGTTAAAGAGCATGAGACTTTAAGAACAGTGTTCTAAAATTCACATTTTCTAAAGACTCTCACAGTCGAAAAATCCAACCAGCGACATAAGAAGTGGTTTGGAGTTTTAACTTCCAAGAATATTTAGAGAATGGTGGGCGATACCGGGCTCGAACCAGTGACCCCCTGCTTGTAAGGCAGGTGCTCTCCCAACTGAGCTAATCGCCCACGATAGTTTTAATTCCTTCGCGGAGAAAGAATGGTGGGTCGTGCAGGATTCGAACCTGCGACCAATTGATTAAAAGTCAACTGCTCTACCAACTGAGCTAACGACCCAATGGTATCCCGTAGGGGAGTCGAACCCCTGTTACCGCCGTGAAAGGGCGGTGTCCTAGGCCTCTAGACGAACGGGACACTGGATTGAAGAACTTGGGAGTTCTTCGTCTCTTTTACTTTCTAAACCTAATCAATCTGTGTGGACACTTATCGTGAGTATCTTCGTATAAGGAGGTGATCCAGCCCCAGGTTCCCCTAGGGCTACCTTGTTACGACTTCACCCCAGTCATGAACCACAAAGTGGTGAGCGTCCTCCCCGAAAGGTTAAACTACCCACTTCTTTTGCAGCCCACTCCCATGGTGTGACGGGCGGTGTGTACAAGGCCCGGGAACGTATTCACCGTAGCATTCTGATCTACGATTACTAGCGATTCCGACTTCATGGAGTCGAGTTGCAGACTCCAATCCGGACTACGACGCACTTTTTGGGATTCGCTTACCATCGCTGGCTTGCTGCCCTCTGTATGCGCCATTGTAGCACGTGTGTAGCCCTACTCGTAAGGGCCATGATGACTTGACGTCGTCCCCACCTTCCTCCGGTTTATCACCGGCAGTCTCCCTGGAGTTCCCGACATTACTCGCTGGCAAACAAGGATAAGGGTTGCGCTCGTTGCGGGACTTAACCCAACATTTCACAACACGAGCTGACGACAGCCATGCAGCACCTGTCTCAGAGCTCCCGAAGGCACACCTGCGTCTCCGCTGGCTTCTCTGGATGTCAAGAGTAGGTAAGGTTCTTCGCGTTGCATCGAATTAAACCACATGCTCCACCGCTTGTGCGGGCCCCCGTCAATTCATTTGAGTTTTAATCTTGCGACCGTACTCCCCAGGCGGTCTACTTAACGCGTTAGCTCCGAAAGCCACGGCTCAAGGCCACAACCTCCAAGTAGACATCGTTTACGGCGTGGACTACCAGGGTATCTAATCCTGTTTGCTCCCCACGCTTTCGCATCTGAGTGTCAGTATCTGTCCAGGGGGCCGCCTTCGCCACTGGTATTCCTTCAGATCTCTACGCATTTCACCGCTACACCTGAAATTCTACCCCCCTCTACAGTACTCTAGTTCACCAGTTTCAAATGCAGTTCCGAGGTTGAGCCCCGGGCTTTCACATCTGACTTAATGAACCACCTGCATGCGCTTTACGCCCAGTAATTCCGATTAACGCTCGCACCCTCCGTATTACCGCGGCTGCTGGCACGGAGTTAGCCGGTGCTTCTTCTGTTGCTAACGTCAAGAGATAGCGCTATTAACGCTACCCCCTTCCTCACAACTGAAAGTACTTTACAACCCGAAGGCCTTCTTCATACACGCGGCATGGCTGCATCAGGCTTTCGCCCATTGTGCAATATTCCCCACTGCTGCCTCCCGTAGGAGTCTGGACCGTGTCTCAGTTCCAGTGTGGCTGATCATCCTCTCAGACCAGCTAGGGATCGTCGCCTTGGTGAGCCATTACCTCACCAACTAGCTAATCCCACCTAGGCATATCTTGACGCGAGAGGCCCGAAGGTCCCCCTCTTTGGCCCGTAGGCATTATGCGGTATTAGCCATCGTTTCCAATGGTTATCCCCCACATCAAGGCAATTTCCTAGGCATTACTCACCCGTCCGCCGCTCGACGCCCATTAACGCACCCGAAGGATTGTTAGTGTCGTTTCCGCTCGACTTGCATGTGTTAGGCCTGCCGCCAGCGTTCAATCTGAGCCATGATCAAACTCTTCAATTTAAGATTTTGTGACTCAACGAATACTGACTTCAAAACTAATATTTACCGAAGTAAACATGTAATTCTAAAGCTATTACCATTCCAACAGAATGATAATGAATTGACTGTGCCAAATAACCGAAGTTATTTGTATTGGTCACTCAGTTCATTGAAATCATTTTGATTCCGAAGAATCTGTTTTATCTAACGATAAAACGTTTTGATATTCATCAACGAGTGCCCACACAGATTGATAGGTTTAAATTGTTAAAGAGCTTTGCTTTCAGTGCCTTAGCACTTAAGCAGGACGCGTATAATACGCTTTCTACTTTGAAAGTCAACATAAAATACTAAGAAAACTTAGAACTCTATGGTGACTTGTCTACTTTGTAGACAAAGTCGAAATTAAAGCCTGGCGATGTCCTACTCTCACATGGGGAAGCCCCACACTACCATCGGCGCTATTGTGTTTCACTTCTGAGTTCGGCATGGAATCAGGTGGGTCCACAATGCTATGGTCGCCAAGCAAATTTTAAAATTCGGAAAACTGTATTTAAAAGTAACTCTTCAAACTCATTCAAGGTCTGTCTTTGAGTCCACAAAACCCCTTGGGTGTTGTATGGTTAAGCCTCACGGGCAATTAGTACAGGTTAGCTCAATGCCTCGCAGCACTTACACACCCTGCCTATCAACGTTCTAGTCTTGAACAACCCTTAAGGACGCTTATAGCGTCAGGGAAAACTCATCTCAGGGCTCGCTTCCCGCTTAGATGCTTTCAGCGGTTATCGATTCCGAACTTAGCTACCGGGCAATGCCATTGGCATGACAACCCGAACACCAGAGGTTCGTCCACTCCGGTCCTCTCGTACTAGGAGCAGCCCCCTTCAATTTTCCAACGCCCACGGCAGATAGGGACCGAACTGTCTCACGACGTTCTAAACCCAGCTCGCGTACCACTTTAAATGGCGAACAGCCATACCCTTGGGACCGACTTCAGCCCCAGGATGTGATGAGCCGACATCGAGGTGCCAAACACCGCCGTCGATATGAACTCTTGGGCGGTATCAGCCTGTTATCCCCGGAGTACCTTTTATCCGTTGAGCGATGGCCCTTCCATTCAGAACCACCGGATCACTATGACCTGCTTTCGCACCTGCTCGAATTGTCATTCTCGCAGTCAAGCGGGCTTATGCCATTGCACTAACCACACGATGTCCAACCGTGTTTAGCCCACCTTCGTGCTCCTCCGTTACTCTTTGGGAGGAGACCGCCCCAGTCAAACTACCCACCAGGCACTGTCCGTAATCCCGATTCAGGGACCAACGTTAGAACATCAAAACTACAAGGGTGGTATTTCAAGGACGACTCCACCACATCTAGCGACGCGGTTTCAAAGTCTCCCACCTATCCTACACATGTAGGTTCAATGTTCAGTGCCAAGCTGTAGTAAAGGTTCACGGGGTCTTTCCGTCTAGCCGCGGGTACACTGCATCTTCACAGCGATTTCAATTTCACTGAGTCTCGGGTGGAGACAGCGTGGCCATCATTACGCCATTCGTGCAGGTCGGAACTTACCCGACAAGGAATTTCGCTACCTTAGGACCGTTATAGTTACGGCCGCCGTTTACCGGGGCTTCGATCAAGAGCTTCGACCGAAGTCTAACCCCATCAATTAACCTTCCGGCACCGGGCAGGCGTCACACCGTATACGTCATCTTACGATTTTGCACAGTGCTGTGTTTTTAATAAACAGTTGCAGCCACCTGGTATCTGCGACTCTCGTCTGCTCCATCCGCAAGGGACTTCACTGATAAGAGCGTACCTTCTCCCGAAGTTACGGTACCATTTTGCCTAGTTCCTTCACCCGAGTTCTCTCAAGCGCCTTGGTATTCTCTACCCGACCACCTGTGTCGGTTTGGGGTACGATTCCTTACAATCTGAAGCTTAGAGGCTTTTCCTGGAAGCATGGCATCAATGACTTCACTACCGTAGTAGCTCGACATCGTATCTCAGCGTTAAGAAAGTCCGGATTTACCTAAACTTTCCGCCTACGTACTTGAACCTGGACAACCGTCGCCAGGCCCACCTAGCCTTCTCCGTCCCCCCATCGCAATTGTAAGAAGTACGGGAATATTAACCCGTTTCCCATCGACTACGCCTTTCGGCCTCGCCTTAGGAGTCGACTTACCCTGCCCCGATTAACGTTGGACAGGAACCCTTGGTCTTCCGGCGAGGGAGTTTTTCACTCCCTTTATCGTTACTCATGTCAGCATTCGCACTTCTGATACCTCCAGCAGCCCTTACAGACCACCTTCAACGGCTTACAGAACGCTCCCCTACCCCACATACCCTAAGGTACGTAGCCGCAGCTTCGGTGTATAGCTTAGCCCCGTTACATCTTCCGCGCAGGCCGACTCGACCAGTGAGCTATTACGCTTTCTTTAAATGATGGCTGCTTCTAAGCCAACATCCTGGCTGTCTGAGCCTTCCCACATCGTTTCCCACTTAGCTATACTTTGGGACCTTAGCTGGCGGTCTGGGTTGTTTCCCTCTCCACGACGGACGTTAGCACCCGCCGTGTGTCTCCCGGATAGTACTTACTGGTATTCGGAGTTTGCAAAGGGTTGGTAAGTCGGGATGACCCCCTAGCCTTAACAGTGCTCTACCCCCAGTAGTATTCGTCCGAGGCGCTACCTAAATAGCTTTCGGGGAGAACCAGCTATCTCCAGGTTTGATTGGCCTTTCACCCCTAGCCACAAGTCATCCGCTAATTTTTCAACATTAGTCGGTTCGGTCCTCCAGTTGATGTTACTCAACCTTCAACCTGCCCATGGCTAGATCACCTGGTTTCGGGTCTAATCCTAGCAACTGTACGCCCAGTTAAGACTCGGTTTCCCTACGGCTCCCCTAAACGGTTAACCTTGCTACTAAAATTAAGTCGCTGACCCATTATACAAAAGGTACGCAGTCACACCACGAAGGTGCTCCTACTGCTTGTACGTACACGGTTTCAGGTTCTATTTCACTCCCCTCACAGGGGTTCTTTTCGCCTTTCCCTCACGGTACTGGTTCACTATCGGTCAGTCAGTAGTATTTAGCCTTGGAGGATGGTCCCCCCATATTCAGACAGGATATCACGTGTCCCGCCCTACTCGTTTTCACTGATGATGAGATGTCGATTACGGGGCTATCACCCTCTATTGCGGCACTTTCCAGAGCCTTCATCTGTCTCATTAAAAGCTTAAGGGCTAATCCAATTTCGCTCGCCGCTACTTTCGGAATCTCGGTTGATTTCTCTTCCTCGGGGTACTTAGATGTTTCAGTTCCCCCGGTTTGCCTCCTGTTGCTATGTATTCACAACAGGATACTTACTTATGTAAGTGGGTTTCCCCATTCAGGAATCCCAGACTCAAAGGTTATTACTACCTAATCTGGGCTTATCGCAAGTTATTACGCCTTTCATCGCCTCTGACTGCCAAGGCATCCACCGTGTACGCTTAGTCACTTAACCATACAACCCGAAAGGGTCTTAGTGTATGGCAACTAACCAAGGTTTTTGGTTGTCATTAAGAAGGGTTAATTCTCAATGACTGTTTGCCGGACTCAATGTGATTCAAACGAATTTGAATCGAATACAAGACACTTGAATGTGTTTGTTGTGTTTATCAAAAGATAAACATTGAGAACTTTTAAATTTGATTGAATTACTCGTAAGTAATCAATCAGTCAGCTTTCCAAATTGTTAAAGAGCTTGATTTCTTTCGAAACCATTTTTAAAGACTCTCTTAAGAGAATACTTAAAGATGGTGGAGCTATGCGGGATCGAACCGCAGACCTCCTGCGTGCAAGGCAGGCGCTCTCCCAGCTGAGCTATAGCCCCATCTAGGTCGATATTGGTGGGTCTGAGTGGACTTGAACCACCGACCTCCCGCTTATCAGGCGAGCGCTCTAACCAGCTGAGCTACAGACCCAATATCGTCTCTTAACTTTTCTAAACCTAATCAATCTGTGTGGACACTTATCGTGAGTATCTTCGTATAAGGAGGTGATCCAGCCCCAGGTTCCCCTAGGGCTACCTTGTTACGACTTCACCCCAGTCATGAACCACAAAGTGGTGAGCGTCCTCCCCGAAAGGTTAAACTACCCACTTCTTTTGCAGCCCACTCCCATGGTGTGACGGGCGGTGTGTACAAGGCCCGGGAACGTATTCACCGTAGCATTCTGATCTACGATTACTAGCGATTCCGACTTCATGGAGTCGAGTTGCAGACTCCAATCCGGACTACGACGCACTTTTTGGGATTCGCTTACCATCGCTGGCTTGCTGCCCTCTGTATGCGCCATTGTAGCACGTGTGTAGCCCTACTCGTAAGGGCCATGATGACTTGACGTCGTCCCCACCTTCCTCCGGTTTATCACCGGCAGTCTCCCTGGAGTTCCCGACATTACTCGCTGGCAAACAAGGATAAGGGTTGCGCTCGTTGCGGGACTTAACCCAACATTTCACAACACGAGCTGACGACAGCCATGCAGCACCTGTCTCAGAGCTCCCGAAGGCACACCTGCGTCTCCGCTGGCTTCTCTGGATGTCAAGAGTAGGTAAGGTTCTTCGCGTTGCATCGAATTAAACCACATGCTCCACCGCTTGTGCGGGCCCCCGTCAATTCATTTGAGTTTTAATCTTGCGACCGTACTCCCCAGGCGGTCTACTTAACGCGTTAGCTCCGAAAGCCACGGCTCAAGGCCACAACCTCCAAGTAGACATCGTTTACGGCGTGGACTACCAGGGTATCTAATCCTGTTTGCTCCCCACGCTTTCGCATCTGAGTGTCAGTATCTGTCCAGGGGGCCGCCTTCGCCACTGGTATTCCTTCAGATCTCTACGCATTTCACCGCTACACCTGAAATTCTACCCCCCTCTACAGTACTCTAGTTCACCAGTTTCAAATGCAGTTCCGAGGTTGAGCCCCGGGCTTTCACATCTGACTTAATGAACCACCTGCATGCGCTTTACGCCCAGTAATTCCGATTAACGCTCGCACCCTCCGTATTACCGCGGCTGCTGGCACGGAGTTAGCCGGTGCTTCTTCTGTTGCTAACGTCAAGAGATAGCGCTATTAACGCTACCCCCTTCCTCACAACTGAAAGTACTTTACAACCCGAAGGCCTTCTTCATACACGCGGCATGGCTGCATCAGGCTTTCGCCCATTGTGCAATATTCCCCACTGCTGCCTCCCGTAGGAGTCTGGACCGTGTCTCAGTTCCAGTGTGGCTGATCATCCTCTCAGACCAGCTAGGGATCGTCGCCTTGGTGAGCCATTACCTCACCAACTAGCTAATCCCACCTAGGCATATCTTGACGCGAGAGGCCCGAAGGTCCCCCTCTTTGGCCCGTAGGCATTATGCGGTATTAGCCATCGTTTCCAATGGTTATCCCCCACATCAAGGCAATTTCCTAGGCATTACTCACCCGTCCGCCGCTCGACGCCCATTAACGCACCCGAAGGATTGTTAGTGTCGTTTCCGCTCGACTTGCATGTGTTAGGCCTGCCGCCAGCGTTCAATCTGAGCCATGATCAAACTCTTCAATTTAAGATTTTGTGACTCAACGAATACTGACTTCAAAACTAATATTTACCGAAGTAAACATGTAATTCTAAAGCTATTACCATTCCAACAGAATGATAATGAATTGACTGTGCCAAATAACCGAAGTTATTTGTATTGGTCACTCAGTTCATTGAAATCATTTTGATTCCGAAGAATCTGTTTTATCTAACGATAAAACGTTTTGATATTCATCAACGAGTGCCCACACAGATTGATAGGTTTAAATTGTTAAAGAGCTTTGCTTTCAGTGCCTTAGCACTTAAGCAGGACGCGTATAATACGCTTTCTACTTTGAAAGTCAACATAAAATACTAAGAAAACTTAGAACTCTATGGTGACTTGTCTACTTTGTAGACAAAGTCGAAATTAAAGCCTGGCGATGTCCTACTCTCACATGGGGAAGCCCCACACTACCATCGGCGCTATTGTGTTTCACTTCTGAGTTCGGCATGGAATCAGGTGGGTCCACAATGCTATGGTCGCCAAGCAAATTTTAAAATTCGGAAAACTGTATTTAAAAGTAACTCTTCAAACTCATTCAAGGTCTGTCTTTGAGTCCACAAAACCCCTTGGGTGTTGTATGGTTAAGCCTCACGGGCAATTAGTACAGGTTAGCTCAATGCCTCGCAGCACTTACACACCCTGCCTATCAACGTTCTAGTCTTGAACAACCCTTAAGGACGCTTATAGCGTCAGGGAAAACTCATCTCAGGGCTCGCTTCCCGCTTAGATGCTTTCAGCGGTTATCGATTCCGAACTTAGCTACCGGGCAATGCCATTGGCATGACAACCCGAACACCAGAGGTTCGTCCACTCCGGTCCTCTCGTACTAGGAGCAGCCCCCTTCAATTTTCCAACGCCCACGGCAGATAGGGACCGAACTGTCTCACGACGTTCTAAACCCAGCTCGCGTACCACTTTAAATGGCGAACAGCCATACCCTTGGGACCGACTTCAGCCCCAGGATGTGATGAGCCGACATCGAGGTGCCAAACACCGCCGTCGATATGAACTCTTGGGCGGTATCAGCCTGTTATCCCCGGAGTACCTTTTATCCGTTGAGCGATGGCCCTTCCATTCAGAACCACCGGATCACTATGACCTGCTTTCGCACCTGCTCGAATTGTCATTCTCGCAGTCAAGCGGGCTTATGCCATTGCACTAACCACACGATGTCCAACCGTGTTTAGCCCACCTTCGTGCTCCTCCGTTACTCTTTGGGAGGAGACCGCCCCAGTCAAACTACCCACCAGGCACTGTCCGTAATCCCGATTCAGGGACCAACGTTAGAACATCAAAACTACAAGGGTGGTATTTCAAGGACGACTCCACCACATCTAGCGACGCGGTTTCAAAGTCTCCCACCTATCCTACACATGTAGGTTCAATGTTCAGTGCCAAGCTGTAGTAAAGGTTCACGGGGTCTTTCCGTCTAGCCGCGGGTACACTGCATCTTCACAGCGATTTCAATTTCACTGAGTCTCGGGTGGAGACAGCGTGGCCATCATTACGCCATTCGTGCAGGTCGGAACTTACCCGACAAGGAATTTCGCTACCTTAGGACCGTTATAGTTACGGCCGCCGTTTACCGGGGCTTCGATCAAGAGCTTCGACCGAAGTCTAACCCCATCAATTAACCTTCCGGCACCGGGCAGGCGTCACACCGTATACGTCATCTTACGATTTTGCACAGTGCTGTGTTTTTAATAAACAGTTGCAGCCACCTGGTATCTGCGACTCTCGTCTGCTCCATCCGCAAGGGACTTCACTGATAAGAGCGTACCTTCTCCCGAAGTTACGGTACCATTTTGCCTAGTTCCTTCACCCGAGTTCTCTCAAGCGCCTTGGTATTCTCTACCCGACCACCTGTGTCGGTTTGGGGTACGATTCCTTACAATCTGAAGCTTAGAGGCTTTTCCTGGAAGCATGGCATCAATGACTTCACTACCGTAGTAGCTCGACATCGTATCTCAGCGTTAAGAAAGTCCGGATTTACCTAAACTTTCCGCCTACGTACTTGAACCTGGACAACCGTCGCCAGGCCCACCTAGCCTTCTCCGTCCCCCCATCGCAATTGTAAGAAGTACGGGAATATTAACCCGTTTCCCATCGACTACGCCTTTCGGCCTCGCCTTAGGAGTCGACTTACCCTGCCCCGATTAACGTTGGACAGGAACCCTTGGTCTTCCGGCGAGGGAGTTTTTCACTCCCTTTATCGTTACTCATGTCAGCATTCGCACTTCTGATACCTCCAGCAGCCCTTACAGACCACCTTCAACGGCTTACAGAACGCTCCCCTACCCCACATACCCTAAGGTACGTAGCCGCAGCTTCGGTGTATAGCTTAGCCCCGTTACATCTTCCGCGCAGGCCGACTCGACCAGTGAGCTATTACGCTTTCTTTAAATGATGGCTGCTTCTAAGCCAACATCCTGGCTGTCTGAGCCTTCCCACATCGTTTCCCACTTAGCTATACTTTGGGACCTTAGCTGGCGGTCTGGGTTGTTTCCCTCTCCACGACGGACGTTAGCACCCGCCGTGTGTCTCCCGGATAGTACTTACTGGTATTCGGAGTTTGCAAAGGGTTGGTAAGTCGGGATGACCCCCTAGCCTTAACAGTGCTCTACCCCCAGTAGTATTCGTCCGAGGCGCTACCTAAATAGCTTTCGGGGAGAACCAGCTATCTCCAGGTTTGATTGGCCTTTCACCCCTAGCCACAAGTCATCCGCTAATTTTTCAACATTAGTCGGTTCGGTCCTCCAGTTGATGTTACTCAACCTTCAACCTGCCCATGGCTAGATCACCTGGTTTCGGGTCTAATCCTAGCAACTGTACGCCCAGTTAAGACTCGGTTTCCCTACGGCTCCCCTAAACGGTTAACCTTGCTACTAAAATTAAGTCGCTGACCCATTATACAAAAGGTACGCAGTCACACCACGAAGGTGCTCCTACTGCTTGTACGTACACGGTTTCAGGTTCTATTTCACTCCCCTCACAGGGGTTCTTTTCGCCTTTCCCTCACGGTACTGGTTCACTATCGGTCAGTCAGTAGTATTTAGCCTTGGAGGATGGTCCCCCCATATTCAGACAGGATATCACGTGTCCCGCCCTACTCGTTTTCACTGATGATGAGATGTCGATTACGGGGCTATCACCCTCTATTGCGGCACTTTCCAGAGCCTTCATCTGTCTCATTAAAAGCTTAAGGGCTAATCCAATTTCGCTCGCCGCTACTTTCGGAATCTCGGTTGATTTCTCTTCCTCGGGGTACTTAGATGTTTCAGTTCCCCCGGTTTGCCTCCTGTTGCTATGTATTCACAACAGGATACTTACTTATGTAAGTGGGTTTCCCCATTCAGGAATCCCAGACTTAAAGGTTATTACTACCTAATCTGGGCTTATCGCAAGTTATTACGCCTTTCATCGCCTCTGACTGCCAAGGCATCCACCGTGTACGCTTAGTCACTTAACCATACAACCCGAAAGGGTCTTAGTGTATGGCAACTAACCAAGGTTTTTGGTTGTCATTAAGAAGGGTTAATTCTCAATGACTGTTTGCCGGACTCAATGTGATTCAAACGAATTTGAATCGAATACAAGACACTTGAATGTGTTTGTTGTGTTTATCAAAAAATAAACATTGAGAACTTTTAAATTTGATTGAATTACTCGTAAGTAATCAATCAGTCAGCTTTCCAAATTGTTAAAGAGCATAAAGCAAAAAGCTTTAATCAATAACTTGCGTTATTAATTAAAGCTCTGGCTTTAACTAAATCTAAACCATCAATCTGTGTGGACACTTATCGTGAATATCTTCGTATAAGGAGGTGATCCAGCCCCAGGTTCCCCTAGGGCTACCTTGTTACGACTTCACCCCAGTCATGAACCACAAAGTGGTGAGCGTCCTCCCCGAAAGGTTAAACTACCCACTTCTTTTGCAGCCCACTCCCATGGTGTGACGGGCGGTGTGTACAAGGCCCGGGAACGTATTCACCGTAGCATTCTGATCTACGATTACTAGCGATTCCGACTTCATGGAGTCGAGTTGCAGACTCCAATCCGGACTACGACGCACTTTTTGGGATTCGCTTACCATCGCTGGCTTGCTGCCCTCTGTATGCGCCATTGTAGCACGTGTGTAGCCCTACTCGTAAGGGCCATGATGACTTGACGTCGTCCCCACCTTCCTCCGGTTTATCACCGGCAGTCTCCCTGGAGTTCCCGACATTACTCGCTGGCAAACAAGGATAAGGGTTGCGCTCGTTGCGGGACTTAACCCAACATTTCACAACACGAGCTGACGACAGCCATGCAGCACCTGTCTCAGAGCTCCCGAAGGCACACCTGCGTCTCCGCTGGCTTCTCTGGATGTCAAGAGTAGGTAAGGTTCTTCGCGTTGCATCGAATTAAACCACATGCTCCACCGCTTGTGCGGGCCCCCGTCAATTCATTTGAGTTTTAATCTTGCGACCGTACTCCCCAGGCGGTCTACTTAACGCGTTAGCTCCGAAAGCCACGGCTCAAGGCCACAACCTCCAAGTAGACATCGTTTACGGCGTGGACTACCAGGGTATCTAATCCTGTTTGCTCCCCACGCTTTCGCATCTGAGTGTCAGTATCTGTCCAGGGGGCCGCCTTCGCCACTGGTATTCCTTCAGATCTCTACGCATTTCACCGCTACACCTGAAATTCTACCCCCCTCTACAGTACTCTAGTTCACCAGTTTCAAATGCAGTTCCGAGGTTGAGCCCCGGGCTTTCACATCTGACTTAATGAACCACCTGCATGCGCTTTACGCCCAGTAATTCCGATTAACGCTCGCACCCTCCGTATTACCGCGGCTGCTGGCACGGAGTTAGCCGGTGCTTCTTCTGTTGCTAACGTCAAGAGATAGCGCTATTAACGCTACCCCCTTCCTCACAACTGAAAGTACTTTACAACCCGAAGGCCTTCTTCATACACGCGGCATGGCTGCATCAGGCTTTCGCCCATTGTGCAATATTCCCCACTGCTGCCTCCCGTAGGAGTCTGGACCGTGTCTCAGTTCCAGTGTGGCTGATCATCCTCTCAGACCAGCTAGGGATCGTCGCCTTGGTGAGCCATTACCTCACCAACTAGCTAATCCCACCTAGGCATATCTTGACGCGAGAGGCCCGAAGGTCCCCCTCTTTGGCCCGTAGGCATTATGCGGTATTAGCCATCGTTTCCAATGGTTATCCCCCACATCAAGGCAATTTCCTAGGCATTACTCACCCGTCCGCCGCTCGACGCCCATTAACGCACCCGAAGGATTGTTAGTGTCGTTTCCGCTCGACTTGCATGTGTTAGGCCTGCCGCCAGCGTTCAATCTGAGCCATGATCAAACTCTTCAATTTAAGATTTTGTGACTCAACGAATACTGACTTCAAAACTAATATTTACCGAAGTAAACATGTAATTCTAAAGCTATTACCATTCCAACAGAATGATAATGAATTGACTGTGCCAAATAACCGAGGTTATTTGTATTGGTCACTCAGTTCATTGAAATCAAGTTTGATTCCGAAGAATCTGTTTTATCTAACGATAAAACGTTTTGATATTCATCAACGAGTGCCCACACAGATTGATAGGTTTAAATTGTTAAAGAGCTCTAGCGTTTTGTGATTCACATCTCAGTCGCTAGGGGTGCGTACTATACCTGCACCACTTTGAGAGTCAAGGGTTATTTTCAAACTCTTTTTCTCTACCGATTTCGCTGTGTGACTTTCGTCTCACTCCGTGTCGGTGAGGCGGCATTATAGAGAGATTGAAGGGGAGCACAAGGGCTTTTTGAAATAAAAGTTTTGTTCGCCTAAAAAGCCACCAGATCCGCATTTTTCGAATAAAAACTAAACATTTGAGACGTATCACAGCAATACATTGGAAAAATGGAAGCCATGAACGTAAGATTCATGTGTCTATTTTGTTAATGGTAGATGCGTCTATTTCGTTTATTAATATGTAGTATTCCGATATGAACTCAAAAAAATCGATGTTGTTAATTGTCGCACTGGCTGTATTAGGCGGCATTGTTTTCTCTCAGGTAGATATATCGCCTGCAATTACCTTTATCCTTGGTGTCTTGGCTTCCGCTTTTGTTGTTAACTTTTCAAGCACCGACTCAAAATCAGATTCAGAACCTAAGGCTTCAACAAAAACACTTTATGTGGGTAACCTTCCATACAAAGCAAACGAATCACATGTGCGTGAATTATTCTCAGAGCATGGTGAAGTCTTTGCAGTACGTTTAATGAAAGACAAACGCACTGGTAAAAGAAGAGGCTTTGGATTTGTTGTTATGGCAAGTAATGATGTGAATCATGCAATCTCTGCACTTAATGATAAAGATTACATGCAACGAACTTTAAAAGTACGTGTTGCAAATGATCCTAAACATCCTGAAGCGGACGAATCTGAACTGAGCTAAACCCTAACTGCTTTAACATGCTATTTAGTGCACTTTCTTTTTTAGGAAGTGCACTACAAAAAACCTCACGTCCCCCCCCCTCTTTATTACCACTTTCCAAATCCAATAAATCTTGCACTCGTTTAGCGATCGCTTTACCAGAATCAACCAATAAAACATTACTACCTAAGACCTGTTGAATCTCGGACTTTATCAGTGGGAAATGTGTACACCCTAAAACGGCCACATCTATAGTATTGAGCATCGGTTGAAGGATTTGCTGCAACTCTTCAAGATTAATCACCTCACCTCTAAGTTTCTCTTCGGCCATATCCACCAGCCGAGTAGAACCTAAAAGCTCGACTCTTTTATTACTCGAGAAGTTTTTGATTAAGTCGTGCGTGTATTGACGAGTAATCGTTGCGGGAGTAGCAATAAGGCCGACCGCTTTATTGGCAAGCAAGGATGCCGGCTTAATTGCCGGTACAACACCAACTATAGGAATAAGGTTATTAGCTCTGAGTGTCGGTAAGACAATCGTGCTCGCTGTATTGCAAGCTATCACTACGATATCAATCGCGTGACTGGCTACAAAACTAGCCACGATGCTTTGAACTCTGCGAATGAGTACTTGCTGGTCAAGCTCACCATAAGGATAAGCCTCGTTGTCGAATACATAGATATAATTATGATTCGGTAGTAACTGACTTATCTCTTTATATACAGATAGACCACCCACTCCAGAATCAAAGACCAATATATTTTTTTGTAGACTATCCGACACAGCGATTACCTATAATAAGTTTCGCTGCAATGATACTCCTTCGCTTAGTTTTCGCCAATCCTCACTCTATATAATGCAAGCTTGATAGCGTTGATGAACAAAACGTTCACCTTGTTCTACATTTTCTAACTCTATCTTAAGCTTTCCTTTAAAACACGGTGCTGACGTCACTAGAGTATGAAACTCACCATCTTCACCACATGGATCGACATGACTCGGTAAACTTTCTATTAGTTCTGACGTGTATTTCTGACCACAGTAGCTCTTACCCAATGCGTCGCTATCAACCGTGACGAGAAAGGTTTCAATTCCCCTATTTATTATCTCACTAGCTAGAGCGTGACTGCTCTCTCCCATGAGAGGAAACACACACTCCCAACCAACCGGTTCTATATAGCTTTTGCGGTAGTCGGCTATACCGTTACAAAACATATCGCCAAATGCGACCGCATCAATTGATAAGCCAGACCCTTTCAATGCTGAGACAATCGTACTTTGGTAACTCTCATTGCTTGGGAACACTTCAGGAAGCTCTATGGTGATGAGTGGCAAACCGATTAATCGTGCCTGCATGGCGACCACATCAATCGGAGTTACCTGAAACGGGACTTCATCTCCAACATACGTAGTATAGAGAGCAACAACTTCATACTCGGCACTCTCAAGCAAACGCTCTAGGGTTAAGGTGGAGTCTTTACCTGATGACCAACTTATGACGACTTTCTTTTTCATTGATATACCCAATAAGAAAAAACCGCCCGAAGGCGGTTTAGGTGTTAATTAGAATTGGTAAGCTAGATTCGCAAAGTACCTACGCTCAGGCGCATTATATCCTAGCGTTGTTTGGTATTTTTCATTCGTCAGGTTATCAACTCGACCACGAACAACCAACTCAGGTGAAATCCAATACCCTACAGAAACATCCCACAAGCTTACTGATGGCAAGATATTATCTGGATCGGTGGTTTCTTTTGGATTACCCGCTCTATCACCTGTATATGTATAAGTAAGGTTTACATCGAAATCTTCATATGAAGCATCCATCAACCACTTATAGTTTTCGTCTGCACGCTTCGCTAACTTGTTGCCTGCTGAATCTTTATGGTCTTTAAATTCAGCAACAACCGTGTGATGGATGAACCACGTGTTGAAATTACCTGTAATTTCTAGCCCTTTCAATTTTGCATCTACGTTTTGAGGATACCAAAATGGGCTACCTTCGTACCAAATGATCAAGTTATCGACTTCATTATCGTATGCGGTCACATCCAGCTTGAATAAATCGAATTCACCGGTGTATCCAATTTCGCGGTTTTCGGCTTCTTCAGGCTCTAGGTCTGGATTTGTTGTTAGATCAGAATAGCTCGGAGCTTTAAATGATGTGCCGGCAGCCGCTCTAAGTGAGTGCTTTTCTGTTAGGTAATAACGAGTACCTAAAGACCATGTAGTGTGATTGTCGTATGTATCATGTTTATCGTTACGCACGCTACCTACGATTTGAACATCACCGAAACGAAGTTCAGAAGAAGCGTAGACGCCCGTCGTATCGCGAGATTCTCCTGCTAGTGCATCTGGAGAGCCATATGACAGAGCATCGTCATCAAGTTTTTCTCTGCGCCAATCCGCACCAGCACCCACAGATACGTTCTCGTTGATGTAATACTGATTTAAGAACTGCAGATTCGTCAGGTCTATTTTCTTTTTGGTACCAGCATTGTCTTTACCTTGAGCCTGTGAGTAGTCTAGGTTCTCAATTGCCTGCTGATTAGCCCTAAAAGTAGAGCTTAAGTTATCACCTTTATAATCAAGTGCAGCTGTAACACTCAGGTTTTCTGAGTAACCATAGTTTTTACCACCAGAGTCATACTCAGTTAAACTATCGAACCAACGAACGGAAGCACTACCAGTAAAGGCTTCATTAATAGGCTGAGAATAGGACGCGAAAAGATTCTGGCTTTCATATCCATAGTTAAGGCCTGTCGCAGGGTCTTTGATATCGTACCCTTCAGTCTCATCAAAGCCACCAGCAAGCTTTACTGTTCCGCCATTAGATAACTTACGGGTCGTTGAAAAGTTTGCTTCCTTTTGAGCGTCACTACCAGCTCCAACAGAAATCATTGTTGATTCCGTCGAGCTACCAGAAGCGGTAATAACATTAATTACACCCGCTACAGCATCAGAACCGTAGAGAGCACCGCCAGAGCCACGAATCACTTCAACTCTCTCAATAATACCTACTGGAATATGGTTGAAGTTAATACCGCCGGCCGCAGAATCAATACGAACACCATCGACAAGAAACAATACTTGATCGCTATTGTAGCCACGCATGAAAACAGATGCGCTGTGACCACGTCCGCCACTTTGCGATACTTCGACACCAGGCACTCGTTTTAAAACATCGACTAGAGATTTAGCTTGGGTTTCTTCTATTTCTTGTTTAGAAACAACCGTTGTTGACGCAATCACATCACTTAAAGGCTGCTCAAAACGGTTAGCCGTAACCACCATGGCTTCGTCGGCAGAGGCTTCTTGGGCGTGTAAATTGGAGATAGGTGAAAGCAGCGATGCTACAGCTATCGCTAAAAGGGATTTGTTCATGTTGTTATCCTAAATCGCGTAAATTCCTACCAAACCACATCTTATGGTTTAGCTACTGGCAGGTATTCGGACTCAAGAGCACAACCTAATGGTTACCTTATATTCGACTTCCCACAAAAAGCTATTTGCAGTGTCTTATGAATACTTGTTCTCTTTTACCGCTGCGCGTCAGTTCTGGATTCACACCAGATTCCCTCTTCAGCCATCTATACATCTAAATGGCACCAGCTTGCCGAAGATAGTATTGACCTCTGAATCATTTGTCTAGTCTAAGATAGTTATAAGCTATAGTTTTCATGGCCTATTTACACTGATTGGCTCTCAACACTGGACAAGCGCCTGTGATTGAATAAAATCTGCGCTCTTGATTTAAAAGCACGACAGCAAAAGGCATAACAATGGCGAATTTAGATGTAAACCCGCAACGCTACCAAGAACAACTGGCAGAAAAGACTGAGCGTCTTACTGAAATGTTCTCAGAATATAATGTGCCTGAGCTGGAAGTGTATGAATCTCCAGAACAACACTACCGCATGCGTGCTGAGTTCCGCGTGTGGCATGAAGGTGACGATATGTATTACGTCATGTTCAATCAAGAAACCAAAGAAAAATACCGCGTAGACCAGTTCCCTGCTGCTAGTCGTCTTATCAACGACTTAATGCCTTTGTTAGTCGATGCAATGAAGGACAACCACTCTCTACGCCACAAGTTATTCCAAGTAGACTTCCTATCTACACTAAGCGGCGAAATTTTGGTGTCACTGCTTTACCACCGTCAATTGGGTGAGCAATGGATTCAAGATGCGAAAGCACTTAAACAGCAACTGAACGATGAAGGTTTCAATCTCAACCTGATTGGCCGTGCGCGTAAGATGAAAATCGTACTAGACCGCGACTACGTCATTGAGAAGCTAGACGTGAATGGTGACAGCTACATCTACCAACAAGTAGAAAACAGCTTTACTCAGCCAAACGGCAAAGTAGCAGAGAAAATGTTGGAATGGGCTGTCGACTGTACTCAAGACAGCAAAGGCGACTTGCTTGAGCTTTACTGTGGTAACGGTAACTTCTCATTAGCATTGGCACAGAACTTCGAGCGTGTACTGGCAACAGAACTAGCGAAGCCATCAGTTGAATCAGCGCAATACAACATTGCAGCTAACAAGATTGAAAATGTTCAGATCATCCGTATGTCTGCGGAAGATTTTACCGTAGCAATGGAAGGCAAGCGTGAATTCCGCCGTCTGCAACAAGCAAACATCGATCTGAAGAGCTACAACTGCAACACTATCTTTGTTGATCCACCACGCTCAGGAATGGATGTTGATACTTGTAAGATGGTGCAAGGCTACGAGCGCATCATGTACATCTCTTGTAACCCTGAAACGTTGAAAGAGAACCTAGAGATCCTAAGCGAAACGCACGACATCACTCGTTTTGCTCTGTTTGACCAATTCCCTTACACACATCACATGGAAGCGGGTGTGTTCCTAGAACGTAAAGCGTAAGTCTCGCTTTCTAAGTCTAAGCCAAACAGCAGATATAAAAAAACGAGCCCATTGGCTCGTTTTTTTATATTTCTAAATTAGCTTAAGCGGTTTTACCAATAAAGCCTAGTTTCTTACCTACCCATGCAAGAAGCAACATCGCGACAATAATCGCAAAGAAGTTTGAGCCAGCATCAGGGTGTTGTGCCTTCACAAAAGCCGAGTGGCCAAACGCACCTACAAAGAAACAAGCCAAACCTACTAGTGGAATATCTTCAGATACTGGATTAGTTAGGTACTCTTGGTAAAGTGCTTGTACCGCCAAGACTAAAGCAATCAGTGGGAAAATAGAGAAGCCCACTTCGCTCATTGTTACCCAAGATAACAGAGCATCACCACACACACCGGCAATAACAGCAAGTACGAGTGTCTTTCTTTCTGAACCACGGTTTACAGCATTATTTTCATTCGACATTATTCAATCCCGCCTTTTAATCGGTTACGTTCACGTTCTTTACGATACCAAAAAGCCCCTTTGGCCATCATTCGCAATTGCATGATCAAGCGTTCAGCCAGTTCATCTCGCTGACGTCGATCTAAATCTAATGCTTCTGCCCCTGAGTTGAAAACCAAGATAACGGAGGCTTCAGCTTGAGTAAAAGCTTCGTCTCGTGTCATGCCAGTCGTTATCAAATATTCGGTTAACTCAGCAGAGAAGTGCTGTATCTCACGAGCTACCGCCGCACGAAACTCAAACGAGGTTCCTGAGCGCTCTCGCAATAACAGTCTGAATACGTTTGGACTGCTTTCAATGAATTCCATAAAGGTTTCAACCGATGTGCGAATCACACTGCCTTCTTTTACTATGCGTTGCCTAGCTTGTCGCATGAGTTGGCGCAGTAGTAAGCCACCTTCATCAACCATGGTTAAGCCAAGCTCATCCATGTCTTTGAAGTGACGATAAAAGGAAGTCGGTGCTATTCCAGCCTCACGAGCGACTTCTCTCAAGCTTAGGTTGGAAAAACTACGATCGGCACTGAGTTGGCTAAATGCTGCATCGATTAAGCTGCGACGAGTTTTTTCTTTTTGCTGTGCGCGAATGCCCATTGGTTTCATACTTTATCAATTTCTTCTTTTACAGCCTAAACAGGCATGTCTAATACTCTCTTCAATATAACGCGAATCACTTATTTATATAAGGCACTCTGGTTATATAAGACACTCAACACGCCTCTTTGTTCACGTACCGAAGTAAATACGTTCGAAGAAAAAATTTCAATATCCACACTGTCATTTGGAGACATACGACATACCAAATATTATTTTTTCGGTAACACTGCGTGATCTCACCGACTCTCTGATGCCCTTTTCATGTACCCAAGAACAGAATCAGTTAAAATCTCGCTAAAGCAATGTTAATCAAATATAACAAGGAAGATATCTATGCCACACTCCAACCACTTTGATGTAATCGTAATTGGTAGTGGCCCCGGAGGCGAAGGGGCAGCGATGGGATTAACCAAAGCCGGGTTGAACGTTGCAATCATTGAAAAAGAGAGCAGCGTTGGTGGTGGTTGTACCCACTGGGGAACCATTCCTTCCAAAGCACTGCGTCATGCCGTAAGCCGTATTATTGAATTCAATAACAACCCACTGTTTTGTCAGAACAATAAAAGCATTCACTCGACGTTCTCTAATATTTTGGGTCATGCGAAATCAGTCATCGATAAGCAAACTCGATTACGTCAAGGCTTCTACGACCGCAACCAGTGCACGCTGGTATTTGGTACTGCACGTTTTATCGATACCAACACAGTCTCGGTAATGCAAAGCGATGGCACTGAAGAACATTACAGTGCAGACAAGTTTGTTATTGCGACAGGCTCTCGCCCTTACCAACCAGACAACGTGGACTTCTTACACGAGCGTGTTTACGACAGTGACTCAATTCTTTCTCTTAAACACGACCCTCAACACATCATCATTTATGGTGCTGGCGTTATCGGTTGTGAGTACGCGTCTATCTTCCGCGGTTTAGGTGTCAAAACCGATCTCATCAATACTCGAGACCGCCTACTGTCATTCCTAGACAATGAAACCTCTGATGCGCTTTCTTACCACTTCTGGAACAGCGGTGTAGTGATTCGTAACGACGAAACCTTTGAGAAAATCGAAGGCACGGACGATGGTGTGATTATTCACCTAGAATCAGGCAAAAAAATGCGTGCTGATTGCCTACTGTATGCTAATGGCCGAACCGGTAATACCGATAAGCTGAACCTTGGTGCGGTTGGCTTAGAAGCGGATTCTCGTGGACAAGTATCTGTAAACACCAATTACCAAACCAATGTTGACCATGTTTATGCGGTAGGTGATGTGATTGGCTACCCTAGCCTAGCGAGTGCGGCTTATGACCAAGGTCGATTCGTTGCACAAGCGATTGTCAAAGGTGAAGCTGAACGCCACCTTATTGAAGACATACCAACCGGTATTTACACCATCCCTGAGATCAGTTCTGTTGGTAAAACCGAGCAAGAACTAACGGCTGCGAAAGTACCTTATGAAGTGGGACGTTCTTCATTCAAACACTTAGCTCGTGCTCAAATCGCAGGTAAAGATATTGGTAGCTTGAAGATCCTATTCCACCGTGAAACCAAAGAGATTTTGGGTATCCACGTGTTTGGTGAACGTGCTGCTGAAATCATCCATATCGGCCAAGCAATTATGGAACAAAAAGGTGAAGCAAATACCATCGAGTACTTTGTAAATACCACCTTTAACTATCCAACGATGGCTGAAGCTTATCGTGTTGCAGCACTTAACGGACTTAACCGTTTGTTCTAAATAAGTAACCAACAGGAGTATTTGACCACCCATAGGCCAAATACATAAACAGCAAGCCATGAGCTTGCTGTTTTTATTTAAGATACTGAATAACATGATAATGATAGTAATTAGATCATGATGTTCTAAATACCCCTTTAGCTGTACAGCCTCTATTTGTTGCTCCCTGAACTGAGCTAATTAAGTAAGCTAAGCGAGGAACTCACCCTTCTTCCACTGAGAAACAAACAACACACCAAGACCAATTCCGCGCATTGCCATAAAGCTCAGCATCGCTAGCCACAGTGCATGGTTATCTAAACCTGATGCTAAGTAGGAAATAGCGAAGAAACTGCAGGTCGCCACGAACATGCTATTGCGCATATCTTTGCCTTTAGTGGCTCCAACAAAAATACCATCCAATAAGAAGCACCACATAGAAACCAGCGGCATCGCTATCAGCCATGGCAGATACACTTCCGCTTGGCTCTTAACGTCAGGGATTGTGGTGATCATATTAATCAAACTAGACCCTGCAATCGCGAACACGATAGTGAGCACCAAGCAAATATTGAAGCTCCAGAAAAAGGTGCCAATCAATGATTGGTTTAATTCGTCTTTATCTTTCGCACCAATCGCTTTACCCACCATGGCTTCCATCGCGTAGGCGAAGCCATCCATCCCATAAGAGATAATCATCAAGAAGCTCATCAACACTGCATTTGCGGCCACGACATCATCACCAAAGCTTGCACCTTGGAAAGTCATAAAAGTAAAAGTAGCTTGTAGACATAATGAACGGAGAAAGATATCGCGATTCAATTTTACGAAGCGGCTCAAACCTTGACTTGTTTTCTTAAGCAAATCCCACGGTGAAGGAAGTTGTCTCTTAATCCAGATTCGATAAACGCAGATTAAGCCAAACGTTAAGCCTGCATAATCGGCCATTACTGATGCCAACGCGGCACCTTCAACCTGCCACCCAAGACCAATAACAAATACGATATCCAAAACGATGTTGGTGATATTGGTAATAATCACCATCCACATTGGCGCTTTGGCATTCTGAGTTCCAAGTAGCCAACCCAAAATCACGAAATTAGTCAGTGCAGCAGGTGCACTCCATGCTCGGATTGAGAAATACTGCTGACCAAAGTGTTTCACTTGATCACTGGCACTACTCAAAGAGAAAACCAGATCCGCAACCAAGCTATGCAAGAGTAAGAAGACACCAGCAAACCCTAAGGCCATGGTCACACCCTGCACGAAGACTAAGCCAAGCTGCTTGCCATCGTCTGCACCATAAGATTGTGCTGCGAGCCCAGTTGTCGACATACGCAAAAAACCGAGCAGCCAAAAGGTTACGCTGATCATGGTGCCACCTAATGCCACACCACCGAGATACCAAGAATGTTCTAGGTGACCGATAACTGCGGCATCAACTAAACCAAGAAGTGGAACGGTAATATTGGAAAGTACCATCGGGATCGCGAGCAACAGCACTTGCTTGTGCATCGCCTGATTGGATAGCGTTTGAAAAATAGTTTGGGGATTAAATAGCTTCACGATCACCTCTTCGGTTAGAGGCGATAGTTTAACCTAGTGAGTGGGCTTTCACTATGTTGCGAGGTTTTTGCTTATGGCAAGGTGGGCTTTGGTGATGTACAAGCTAAATTGCTGGCACTACCATTTAACCAACACCAATTGTGGCGTTAAACGCTTTTTGACCTGAGAGATCTTGCACAATAATCGCTGCCATAATTTCCAACGATTACATTGCTGATCTAGTGGAGAAAAGGCTTTTACCCATTGCGTCCAAGGTAACCAATTTAGAATACTATCAACTGGGGAAGATAAGCCATGAGCATAGTCACCAGAACCAAGCTTTTTGCCTAAAGTGCTTGAGCTTTTATCACCCGCTAATACTAAGCACGCATGCGCATGAGTAAAGTAACGGCTCAGAGACTGAATAAAGTGCGCGGTCTGCTGTTCATTGCAATCAAGCAGAGCATGTTCACACACCACCATCACCGATGCTTGCTCTGGGATATTAAGTTCATCTAACCAAGTTAAGTCGTCAACAGAGCCACACTCCAAACGATAGCGTTCATTTTTGTGGAACAAGCGTTGTCGCCAAAGCAGGTTCTCGGTTACATCTAGCTCAACCCAATGACAGCGACCATTATCTAAACGGTAGAAACGGGTATCGAGCCCTGCTCCCACGTTAATAATCCAAGCATCTGGGTTATGAGATAAAAACTGTTGAACTTGAGAATCACAAAGTTGAGTCAGTGTCGCGTAAAGGAGTTGTTGTTGGTCGAGTTCACCAGTAAGGCATTCAGGTGCGAGTTGGCAACGCTTGCAGGCTTGAGCTGCAATAGGGTCATAAACTAAGCCATCGTCGGCGAGGCTTTCGCGGCTGCGAAACCAAAGATGTTGAACGAGATTCGTCGGAACTTGAAATTCTTGATGAGCAGACCCTTGATCAGAAGAAGCCCTTTGATCAGAGGCGCGCGGCTTACGAGTAAGCGGCTTTATTTGAGGTTTTGTTGGGTTTGGCATCATCATCTTCCTTGTATCTCGACAAAGAAGATGATAATGAATATCAATTGCAATAACAAGTTATTGAGAATAAATATCAATAAGCTATTTGTAATGACTACATCCAGTCGGTGTTACGAATGATACCAACAGCAAGGCCTTCAATAGACAAGTGTTGAGATTCAAGATCGACATGGATTGGAGAAAACTCTTCATTTTCAGCATGTAACAGCACTGTTGAACCTTTACGTTCTAGGCGTTTTACCGTTACATCATCATCGACACGCGCTACGACAACCTGACCATCGCGAACATCTTGAGTTTTATGAACAGCCAGTAAATCACCATCCATAATACCGATGTCTTTCATACTTTCGCCATTTACGCGAAGTAGGAAGTCAGCCTGTGGTTTAAACATGCCAGGGTCAACTTGGTAATGCATTTCTACATGCTCTTGAGCCAGAATAGGCTCACCAGCGGCAACCTGACCGATTAATGGTAAACCTTGCTCTTCGTTTGCTGCATCTTCAAGCAAAATACGAATACCGCGAGACGCACCCGGGATAATCTCAATCGCTTCTTTACGAGCAAGAGCTTTCAAATGTTCTTCTGCAGCATTAGCAGAACGGAAGCCTAGTTCACGCGCGATTTCTGCACGTGTCGGTGGCATACCGGAATCTTCGATCTTACCTTTGATAAGGTCAAAGACTTGTTGCTGGCGGGGCGTTAACGGCTTCATGATTCACCTGTCTTTTTATACAGTTGACTGTGAGTATATCCAGTAACTGCACAAAAGCAAAGCAATTGGTTGTTTTTAGTTCATTTTTAACGAATTACAAAAACAAGATCTCTAACCACACATAACCCGCGAGCGCCAAACAGATGAAAACAGCCGCTGAACCGACATCTTTCGCCATCCCAGATAACTCATGATGTTCGCTGCCAATTCGATCAACGACCGCTTCTATCGCGGTATTAATCAATTCAACAACCATCACCAACACAACCGACGAGATCATCAAGATTCGCTCTACTTGGCTCACGTCTAGGTAAAACGCCAACGGAATAAGCACCGCTGCCATAAACACTTCTTGTCGAAATGCGGCTTCGTTTTTAAACGAACTCGTGATGCCTTGCCATGAAAAGCCCGCCGCTTTCACGATGCGTTTGAATCCGGTGTTTGATTTTTTCGCCATTTTTAACCCTATACTCAATCAGTCGATGAATGATTTTCCACAAACTTAACGGCAATATGACTATTTCCATTAAAAGGTTAGACCAGTTTCTGGTATTCTTGCATCGATTAAATTTACGCCTAGGCCTATCCCTATTTCACTCATAGGTTTTATCCTTTTCATCATAGAAATAGAGATACGCTTAAGCACATTGAAATAACTATTGAGGCAGTGAACCTATATGTCTTCTGGACAATCTTTTTCACGTTCATTAATGAAGCTACCTTTATCCGTTTTGGTAAAAGGCACATCAATCCCTTCAAACCCAGTTGAGGATTTGAACATTGATTTAGGCAAACCGATTGTATACGCCTTACCGTTTCGCTCAAGTGTCGATCTGCTGACGCTACAAAAGCATGCGCTGGAATTAGGCTTACCTGATCCATTAAGCAAGCTTGAAATAAGTGGCAAATCACTGCAACGCTACGTTTTTATCTCTTCTCGCAAAACACTGCTGCAAGACGATGATTATGTACCAAGCTCTTCTATTGAAGTTTTCTCTGAGCTGCTTTCACTGCATGCCGAAGATTCAGAACTCGATGTTCAAGTTATCCCAGCCACTGTGCTGTGGGGACGTAAGCCTGGTAAAGAGAATAACCAGAAACCTTACCTACAAGCAATGAACGGCTTGGAGAAGTCTAAGGCGGTATTACTTGCAGGTCGCGACTGTCTAGTACGCTTCAGCCCAGTGGTTTCTCTACGTTACATGGCTAACTCACACGGTACTGACAGCACCATCGCACACAAACTGGCGCGTGTAGCTCGAATCCACTTCTCTCGTCAAAAACTTGCAGCCTCTGGCCCTAACCTGCCAAGCCGCCAAGCACTGTTCGATCGACTACTAAAATCAGAAGCGATCAAGAAGGCGATTGAAGACGAAGCGAAATCAAAGAACATCTCGATCGAAAAAGCGAGCAAAGAAGCTCAAGACATCATGGACGAGATCGCTGCGAACTTCTCTTACTCGCTAATCAAGCGTGGTGAGAAGATTCTTGGCTGGCTATGGAACAAACTGTACCAAGGCCTGCACATCAGTAACGCTTCAACGGTTCGTAAACTGGCGCAAGATGGTCACGAGATCGTTTATGTCCCTTGTCACCGTAGCCACATGGACTACTTGCTGCTGTCTTACGTGCTTTACCACGAAGGCATGGTACCTCCGCACATCGCTGCAGGTATCAACCTGAACTTCTTCCCTGCCGGTCCTATTTTCCGTCACGGTGGCGCGTTCTTTATTCGTCGTAGCTTCAAAGGCAACAAACTGTACTCGACGATTTTCCGTGAGTATCTAGCAGAACTGTTTGCTAAAGGTTACTCGGTCGAGTACTTCAGCGAAGGTGGCCGTTCTCGTACTGGTCGTTTGCTACAAGCTAAAACCGGCATGCTAGCGATGACAATCCAAGCAATGCTGCGTGGCATGAACCGCCCAGTCACACTCGTTCCTGTGTACATCGGTTACGAGCACGTAATGGAAGTAGCCACTTACGCGAAAGAGTTGCGTGGCAAGCGTAAAGAGAAAGAAAACGCGAGCCTAGTGATTCGCACAATCCGTAAGCTGCGTAACTTTGGTAAAGGCTACGTGAACTTCGGTGAGCCAATTCAGCTAAACCAATATCTGAACGAACACTCACCAGAGTGGACCAAAGACATCGACCCAATGGGTACCAGCAAACCACAATGGATGGCTCCTGTGGTAAATGATCTAGCCACCAAGATGATGACGCACATTAATGATGCGGCCGCGACCAACGCACTGACACTGTGTGCAACTGCTCTGCTTGCATCACGCCAGCGTGCATTGTCTCGTGACTCTTTGGTTTCTCAAATCAACTGCTACCTGTCTCTACTTAAGAATGTGCCTTACTCAGATACGTTCACGGTACCAAAAGACAGCGCTGAAGAATTGGTAAAACATGCGGAATCACTGAACAAGTTCTTGATTGAATCAGATTCTATGGGCGACATCATTTCACTTGATCGTCACCAATCGATTCTGATGACTTACTACCGTAACAACATCATTCACTTGTTTGCTCTGCCGTCGTTAATTGCACAAATGACCATCCGTCAGCGCGGTTTATCAATTGACACAATTCAAGAGAACGTTGCAGCTATCTACCCGTTCTTGAAGAAAGAGTTGTTCTTAAGCTACGACGAAGACCAGCTTGAGACTGTGGTTGCGAACATCATTGATGAGCTCGTTAGCCAAGGCATGCTGATGGTGTCGGACAACGAAGTCACCATCAACCAGTCGAACAGCCAAGCATTGATGCTACTAGGTCGTACGATCTCAGAAACGCTACAGCGCTACTCTATTGCTCTCAACCTATTGGCAGAAAACCCTGAACTGGATAAGTCTGATCTTGAGCAAAAGAGCCAAGACATTGCACAGCGTCTTGGTCGCCTACAAGGTATCAATGCGCCGGAGTTCTTCGACAAAGGTGTGTTCGCATCGATGTTTGCAACGCTTAAACAGCAACAGTACTTAGATAACGATGGTAACTGCGATTTAGAAAAGACTCAGCAATTCGCTAAGCTTCTTTACTCAATGCTGTACCCAGAAGTTCGCTTGACGATTCAAGAGAGTATCCACCAAGTAGAGTAATCACTTGGCTAGCTCGCTTTAATCGCTAGACTGAAACGATCAAAAAAGGCACCCAATGGGTGCCTTTTTATTTTTGTTCTCTTTAGCTTTAATTGCTATTTACCAGAAGGTAATAAACAAGCCAACGGTAACTGCCATTCCAACGTAGTTGTTGTTTAGAAAGGCTTGGAAACATAAGTCGCGGTCACGATGACGCATCAGGTGTTGTTGGTATACAAATAAGCTACCTGCCACTAACAATGCCCAATAGAAGGTATCACCCAGTTGGTAATGCATACCCAACGCAATCAGCATCGCCAATGTCACAAGCTGTAAGAAGCCAACAATCAACTTATCAAAGCGCCCGAATAAAATAGCCGTCGACTTGATACCGATCTTAAGATCATCGTCTCGGTCAACCATCGCATATTGCGTATCGTAAGCAATCGTCCACAGCGCATTAATAACAAAGATAAACCAGACCACACTTGGTAGTTCATTGGTTTGTGCTGCCCATGCCATTGGAATTGCCCAGCTAAACGCTAATCCAAGGAACAACTGTGGAAGGTGTGTAAAACGCTTCATGAAAGGGTAAATGAACGCTAAGCCAACGCCGATAAAAGAGAGCTTGATGGTTAGCGGGTTCATAGTGAGTACCAACAAGAATGAAACCACAGCTAGTACTAAAAATAAGATTATCGCTTCTTTACTGGAAACCAAACCTGAAGGTAATGGACGCTGCTTGGTGCGTTTAACGTGTCCATCAACTTTGCGATCGGCAAAATCATTGATCACACAGCCAGCTGAACGCATCAGTACCACGCCGAGTACGAAAACAACCAAGACATCCAAGTCCGGCATGCCTTGTGCGGCGATAATCAGCGACCATAACGTAGGCCAAAGAAGTAATAGGGTACCAATCGGGCGATTCATTCGCGTTAATTGCCAATACGCCTTCGCTTTGGTGGCAAGCATTTACACACTCTCCTTAGAGTAAATGGGGGATGTTGGTAAAAACAGTTCTGCCACAAGCATCGGTTTATGGTTCATCCATAATCGAGAACGACGTGCGAGCAATCGCTCATCGCCTGCGATAACCCAACCGACTTGCAGCGCATCTCGCTCCACGTTCTCAGCACTGAAAACGGTTAATCCAAGCGGGACATTACCTTGTTGAGAAAGGTCGGAATGCTGATCTTCTAGCGTAACTCGGGGAATCAAGGTTCGACCTAACACCCACGGTTCGCCATCACCCTTTAAAATCACTTTACGCAGTAAGCAATCAAACGATGATAAAAGATGTTCCTCGTCTTGTTGTAGCCTTGAGCGTTCTACAACTTGATTATGAAGCAACTCAACAGACAGGTGCTGACAGCTCTTGCCCAACTTGCGGGAAAGAGAACCTTGCTCCATAAGCCACTCTTTGGTGGTTTCATTAGGAAAATCAAATGTTTCTGTACTTTGCCAATCTACATTCATTAACGAATTAAGATACAGCGATATTGGCTGATTCATACTAGTATTCAATAGGTGACTTTACACGTACAATAAAGCTTCAACTTTCGAACAAAATTAAAGCGTTCTTCGAATTGTAAACGTATTTAGATTTAGACCGCTCATTGTAACAAGACTAATGCGTTTCGAATATCGCGAATAAACTAAAGAAAAGTCACAAATATGCACAAACGTTATGTAGCCCAAATAATTCTTGCGATTACCCTACTCTTTTCAGCATCAAGTTTCGCTGAAGAGGAATCGGCACCTAAACTAGCCTACTTCACGCTAGAGCCAGACCTAACCACCAATTTTTACACTAAAGGTAAAAAACTGGGCTACATTCAGGTTCGCCTCGATATCATGGTTGCGAACAGCAATGACCTAGCTGCCATTGAGCACCACCAACCATTAATTCGCGATGCCGTGATTGAATTGCTTGGTAAACAAAACGAAGAAACGATTAAATCTCTGTCTGGCCGTGAAGATTTGAGAAAGACCTTGGTTGAACACCTCAACAAGATTCTGCTGCCTGAGACGGGCAAAACCCTGATTGCTGACTTACTGTTTACCAAATACCTTTATCAGTAATAATGTAAAAACAAATCCCAATAAAAAAGCGGCTCATCTGGCCGCTTTTTTTGTATCTATCAATTCTCGGTAACTAACGCGCTAGCTTGTTGCCGATTTTGGCGCTTTCATTGAATCTACAAAGCCGATAATCACACCTGCGACCAAACCTGCTAAGTGAGCGGTATTAGCGATAGCCATGAACGGCTGCATATACCCAAGTACCAACCACACCAACATAAAGCCGACGATCTGCCTTGGGATACCCAAACCAAGTTGCGGTGCTTTGGCGCCAACTACCCATAGGTAGCCAACCAAGGCATACACAACCCCAGATAAGCCACCGAAGTTCGCACCTTCAACCCAATACTGACCCGCGCCAGAAAGCGCAGAAGAGACAGCAAAGATCTGCAGTAACTTAAGGCCACCTAACTTTTTCTCAATATCTCCGCCCAGTTGCCACCACCACAAGATGTTGAATGCGATGTGCATAACCGAGAAATGCAAAACAGCGTGACTGAGCCAACGCCACAATTGCCATTGCTGTCCATCAACCGCTGGGAAATGTAAGGCATTAAAAATCGCCTGCCCGAAACCTATCTGCTGCAGAGCAAAAATCACCACACATACCAACATGATACTGAGTGTCACAGGGCCAGCTTTGGCTTTTATCATGCCCATGAAACTTGGTGTGTGATAATGAAAGTTACTCTTTCTGGTCTCAGCCATGTCCCAAGACGCCGCTTGATAGCGCTTATGATTAGGTTCCGACAAGAAGCGATTGAGCTCAGCTTCGGTTTCAACCTGAAATTGACCATCAATAAGCCAAAGCGCAAAACGCCCTTCCCCCTCAGGAGACATCTGAATAGGGATCTGACGAGACGCCATATAATCAATAAATGCTTGAGCAAGACGTGGGTTGTCTAACACCATCAATCTAATCATTGGTACTTCCTATTCATGCTATGAGAAATGCTTGAAGCTTAAAGGTAATTAACCAGCAATCACAGGAAGTTCAGCACGGTGCCAAGCTTCGAAACCGCCATCTACACTATATACCTCTTCAAAGCCTTGGTTCACTAAATATTGTGCAGCACCTTGGCTACTAATACCGTGGTAACACATCACCAAGATAGGTTGCTCGAACTCAACCTCATCCATGAACGACACCATAGTATCGTTGGTAAGATGGTAGGCTGTTTTTGAGTGCGCAACCGCAAAAGACTGCGGGTCACGTATATCGACAAGTCGAGCGTCGCCTTGTTCAATGAGGGCTTGAGCACCTTTAACGTCGATATGTTTAAACTGGTCCATGACTTTCTCTTTTTTATACTGATTTACTTTGCTGCCATTGTAACCTATCCCAAGGCTAACAATCACATCCACTTAATAAGGTTATCCACCAGCGATCACTTTTACACCATGTGTGGATAAATCTGTGAATTGCGTGAATAAAGTGCCTTTTCAAAAATAGATCCACAACATGTAGTAATGATCCTGATCTAACTGTGGGTTAACTAAAACATATCCCCACTCGAAAAACCCGTTCAAAGCCTTACTACACCCTGCTTTTAGACAGCTGACGAATAAACTTCTCACAGAGTTATCCACAAAATCATTTTGCAAATTTCGATCGCAAAACTTGAGAAATCGATCCAAAACAAAAAGGCCGAGATCTCTCGATCTCGGCCTTTTCAAAATTCAGTTATTTGCTAGCTACTATTAGAAACCAAATATTATTAGGAACTAAATGCTATTAGAAATCACCAACGGCTTGTTTCAGTTTCTTCATCGCATTCTTTTCTAATTGGCGAACACGCTCTGCAGAAATGCTGTAGGTATCCGCTAAGTCTTGTAGCGTTGCTTTGTTGTCATCTAACCAACGTGAGCGAACAATGTGTTGGCTACGCTCGTCTAAGCTTGCTAGTGCTAATCCTAGGCGATTATTGGTGTGTGACTCCCAGTTAGCCGCTTCAACCGTTTCAGCAACGTCTGATGCTTTATCTTCTAGGTAGTAAACTGGAGCTGTGTAAGCAGAACCGCCGTCGTCATCGTCCATAGGCGCTTCAAACGTCGCGTCTTGTGCCGCTAAGCGAGATTCCATTTCACGAACTTCAGAAGGCTCAACACCTAGCTCACGAGCAACCGTCTCAACTTCACCGTTATTAAACCAACCTAAACGCTTTTTAGACTTACGAAGGTTAAAGAACAGTTTACGCTGTGCCTTAGTTGTCGCAATTTTAACGATGCGCCAGTTACGCAGCACGTATTCATGAATTTCAGCTTTGATCCAGTGAACTGCGAAAGAAACCAATCGAACACCAACTTCTGGGTTGAAGCGCTTAACAGCCTTCATCAAGCCGATGTTACCTTCTTGGACGAGATCAGCCATTGGCAGCCCGTAGCCAGAGTAGCCTCTTGCAACGTGCACCACGAATCGTAAGTGAGAAAGGATCAAGCCTTTCGCAGCGTCGATCTCACCTTTGTAATGTAATCGCTCTGCAAGTCCACGTTCCTCTTCAGGCGTCAGCATTGGGTAGCTGTTCGCTGAGCGGATATAGCTATCTAAACTATCTTGTGTGACTAAAGCCATTTGATACGCTTGGTTTGCCATTCGGTTCCTCATCAATCTCTGATCTGGAGTAATACATCTATTAAAACCCGACAATCTTGAACCTAAAATGAACAGGTTTCAAGGAGGGGGAAGTAATTATGCATAATCAATTCGTCTATACAAGGCAAAAACTGGTTAAGAAGTGCCTATTTTTCGTCTAAATATGACTCTATTCACCTAAACTGGTTCAATTTCTTTTAGGTGACGCTGTGCAGAAAGCTTCGCAGCCACACTACCAAGCAGGGTTCCGACGATCAAAAGCAGTAAAGATTCATCCCAGCTCAGGCCAATTAAGCGGAAGTGGCTGTCATACAACTGAGCCAAGTCATCCACAGCGCTATTCAGTAATACGGTAATCAATGCCGTCATTACCCAAGCGCTAATCGAACCTAAAACACCAAACCACATCCCTGCATAGAGGTATGGGCGAAGAATGTAGCTGTCGGTGGCACCAATCAGCTTCATGGTTTGAATCTCTTCTTTATGCGCCAATACATTAAATCGCAATGTATTACCGATAATCAAAAATACTGCGCCTAGCATCAATACCGTTAAGGTAATCACGATGACGGCTGCTAACGCTTTGATAGCGTCTAGTCTAGCCAACCAATCTTCGTCTAGGCGAACATCAGTGACGAGCTCTTGCTTTTTAACAGTACCAGCGAGTTCTTTAATTTGAGTATCACTGTGTACGCTTGGCGTAATCACCAACACACCAGGCAGTGAATAGTCGTCTAGGATAGTTAGGGCATCTTCGAAACCAGAATACTGGCTGAGATCGGCAAGTCCTTGCTGCGGTGAAATGTATTCCACCAGCTCAACTTGCTCCCAACTTTCAATTTCATCCTTGAGCACCATTACCCTAGGCTCAGGAATGCCATCCTCTACATAAGCACTAATTTGTGACGGGCTTGTGACATCTTGCGCCACTTCACCCACGTTTTTACCCAATAGGTACAAACACGCAGGCATCGCCAACGCCATTGAGATCACCGCAAGGGTCAGCAAATTACCCAGCGGGCGCTGCCACATCTGCGAGAACGATGACTTGGCTTGTTTCCAATGCACAACAAAGAAGCCATCACTTGAAGCGCGGCTTGCTGCTCGATTAGATTGAGGTTTCTTGATGCGCTTATTAGCGGCCATAGTCTTCAACCTCACTCAAAAAGCCTTGGTTTAATTCAAGATGACGATATTGAGGGCGAGTGTTCACTAACCCGATATCGTGCGTCGCTAGGATGATCGTCACACCGGCACGGTTAAACTCTTCAAACAGTCGCAATACGCGGTTAGATAATTCAGGATCTAAGTTACCCGTCGGTTCATCCGCTAAAAGTAGAGTTGGACGGTTCACCACAGCGCGAGCAATACCCACGCGTTGCTGTTCACCACCAGAAAGTTGGCTTGGTAAACAACGGGCTTTGTCGAGTAAGCCAGTTTTATCCAACGCAGCACTCACTCGGCGCTTTATTTCGTTTTCAGAAATAGATTCAATACGCATAGGCAGAGCAACGTTATCGAAGATCGAGCGATCCATCAGCAGGCGATGGTCTTGAAAGACAATCCCGATATTACGGCGTAAAAACGGGATGTCTTTAGCTGGGATACGTGTGATGTCGTGATCGTTGAACCAGACACGTCCATCGGTTGGACGCTCTATCGCGCAGATCAACTTCAGCAAGGTACTTTTACCAGCACCGGAGTGCCCGCCTAAAAATGCCATCTCTCCACGTTTGAGGTGAAAGTCCACTTTTTGGAGCGCTTGGCGTCCGCCTCGGTAGGCTTTACTCACTTGCTGAAATTTGATCACCGAAAATTCCTCTTACGATCACTAATATCAAATTTAAAACGGTAGCAGGTTAAGGATAAACCACTTTGCTACTCGCGTTACTCTTCGCGGCTAAATAGCGCTTCAATAAAGTCTTTTGACTCGAATGGACGTAAGTCGTCAATGCCTTCACCAACACCAATGTAACGAATTGGAATCTGGAACTGGTCTGCAATTGAGAAAATCACACCACCTTTCGCCGTACCATCAAGCTTAGTTAGCGTAATACCCGTTACCGGTGCAACTTCACTGAATAGTTTTGCTTGGCTGATAGCGTTCTGACCTGTACCTGCGTCAAGCGTTAGCATGATTTCGTGTGGTGCAGAGTCATCAATCTTCTTCATTACGCGAACAATCTTACGCAACTCTTCCATTAGGTTGCTCTTGTTCTGCAAACGACCGGCTGTATCGGCAATCACTACATCAACGCCACGTGCTTTCGCCGCTTCAATCGCATCGTAGATAACTGACGCACTGTCCGCACCTGTATGCTGAGCGATAACAGGAACATCGTTACGCTGACCCCAAACCTGAAGTTGCTCAACGGCTGCTGCACGGAAGGTATCACCCGCCGCCAACATCACTTTCTTGCCTTCATTTTGGAATTGTTTCGCCAGCTTACCGATAGTCGTTGTCTTACCTACACCGTTCACGCCAACCATTAAGATAACGTAAGGTGTTTTAGTCGTATCAACAACTAATGGTTGTTCAACTTGGCTTAGGATATCCGCCATCTCATCTTTGAGCAGACCATAAAGCGCTTCACCGTCTTTTAGGTCATTGCGAGATGCTTTTTCTGTCAGGTTTTCAATGATCTTAACGGTAGTATTCATACCCACGTCAGCGATCAGCAACTGCTCTTCTAGCTCTTCAAACAAATCTTCATCGATTTGCTTACCTTTGAACAAGCCAAAGAAGCCCGCACCAATGTTTGCTTTAGTACGGCTTAGACTACGCTTAAGGCGAGCAAAGAAGCTTTCTGTCGGCTTATCTTGAACTTCTTCAACTTGAGCTTTAGGAGCAACGACTTCTTCCTGTTCTGCTTCTGCTTCTGCTTCTGCTTCTGCTTCTGCTTCTGCTGGGACAGGTTGCTGTTCTTGTTGAGCCTCTTCAAGCGCTTGCTCTGATTCTGCAGGCTCAGATTCAACTGACTTAGCATCAGTTGATTTAATTACTTCAGCTTCAGACGCGGCCTGTTCAGCCTCGACTTGTGATTCAACTTCAGTTTGATCTTCAACGTTTTCTACGTTCGCTTCATTCTGAGTTTTTGGGCTTTGTTCTTCTTCACCAAAACCAAGCCACGATAATAATCCGCGCTTCTTTTTTTCCGTCATCCGAGGAGTTTCCTAGATCTACTAATTAACTGTATTGACTTAATGCACGTCGACTCTTTGCTATTGTTATACAATACAAGCTTGTACAAACGAATAGTAAAGAAAAATGACAAAGCAGTGATAAGTTTGCTTTTAGCTTGATACACTTTGTCATTGCAAATTTATTTAATACTCGAACCAACTTAAATTGGGCTCGGTATAGTATCACTTTATTAGCGGTCAAAAAATCTATGGTAAGACGTCGCCAGCAAAACACATCACAAAAAAAGCCATCCGGTGGCTTTGTTCGAATTATTAGTGGCTCATGGAGAGGCAGAAAACTACCTGTTCATGATTTAGAAGGCTTACGCCCAACCATTGACCGAGTAAAAGAGACCCTCTTTAACTGGGTGGCACAAGATATCCCAAATTCGACCTGCTTAGACGTATTCGCAGGTTCTGGTGGTTTAGGTTTTGAAGCAGCTTCTCGCCAAGCAAAAATGGTGACGCTGCTCGAAATGAATCAAAAGGCCGCTAAACAGCTTTCTGATAATGCTAAAGAGCTCAAAGCGGACAACATCAATGTGGTAAATACTGATGCTATCTCTTTCCTTAAGAAGCCAGGCACCCCTTACGATATGGTTTTCCTTGATCCTCCATTTCGTAAAGGCTTATTAGCAGAGACAGTAGAACTGCTTGAGAGCAATGGCTGGCTTGCAGATGATGCCATCATTTACGTCGAGACAGAGAAAGAGCTGAAACTCGAAGCGATGCCAGAAAACTGGGAATTACATCGCGATAAGACCACCGGCCAGTCGAGCTACCGACTGTTTAATCGAATCACTGAAGAATAGGAGTTATTGAATGAAGTTCTTGCTTCCACTAGCAAAAGCAGCCATCGCCTTTGTTTGGTTTATCTTAATCGCCAATATTTTCTACCCGTTCCCGGGTAATGCGGCGATTGCGCTTTATATCATGACCGCATTCTTGTTCTTCATGCACGGCCTACAGATGCTGATCTTTATCGGTGCCTTTGGCGATAAGATCGAGATGTCACGCTGGGAGAAATGGTCAATATTGATTTTCGGAGTCTTTGCCCTACTCGATATCCGTCGTAAGCACATGATGTAATCGAAATAAAAACCGAAAATACAGATACAAGAACGCCGCTCAGTAGAGCGGCGTTTTTTTTATTGAGTAATGGTAGCAACACTAGCCCATGTAGCCCTTCACACCATCCAAGAACATTTGAGTCGATAGCATAACAAGTAACAAGCCCATCAAGCGCTCAATGGCTTTAAGCCCTCTCTCACCTAGTACTCGCAAGAAGAAGCCATTAAACATCAGGATAAAGAAGGTAGCGCCCCATGCCAGCATCACAGCGGCTGAAAGCTCTAACATGTTGTCTGGATGCTGTGTCGACAGCAGAATCAGTGCAGCAATCACTGACGGACCTGCAATCATAGGGATCGCCATCGGCACAATAAACGGCTCTTCACCTGCCGCTAGGCCTGTAATGCTGCCTGCGCTTGGGAAAATCATCTTAATCGCGATGATAAACAGAATGATACCACCAGAGATACTCAAGGTTTCAGGCTGTACATGCAGGAAGTTCATGATGCTTTGACCTGCAAACAAGAACAGCAACAAGATAACCAGTGCGAACATCAGCTCACGAATCAAAACAATACGGCGACGCTTCGGGTCAATATGCTTAAGGATAGAGAGCACGATTGGCAGGTTGCCAAGCGGGTCCATGATAAGAAACAGCATGGTTGCTGCAGATAAGATTTCCATAAGTTTGTCTCGAAAAGCGTAAGTGCGCGGAGTATAGCAGCCTCAACATTGATTTTCGAACGCAGTGATAAGCAGGTTAACTGATGCTTTTAAAGGGGAATGTTATAAGACGGAAAATTGGCAAAAGCAGATTGAAAGGTAATAAAAAGAGTGGAGCCGAAACATGCACCCACTCTCTATTCACGAATAAACCAAGCCACTAAGAGTTAGTGATTACACACACGTTCGCGGTTAGTGCAAAGCTTATCATCGACAACGACAACCTTTTCCATCTTCAAGAAAAACTTCAACAGGCTATCTAAATCCAGACCATTGAGCTTACAAGTATGGAAGCGAGCTTCTTCGCCATAGGTTTGAGCAAGCGCTAATGTTAGCTCTTCGCGAGTCAGTGGCTTTTCACTAAGCAGGTTTAAAACGTTGTGTGCGTGAATTTCAGTCGTCATAACTCAATCTCATGTTTAATGAATTACACGTAGAGTACCGAGTTTTAGCAACGTCGTTTTGATGTAGCTCAGGCTTGAGAGAGCTCTACCCTAAATAGTAATAGAGGCGACGATGAGTGCGTGTGCGAGAAAGTAACTGCCCGTTACCCAAAAGTAAGCGCCCTTGATTGGGCTGCGGTAACTGTTTAGCGCATAAGCTAAGGCCGAAAGGAGCAGCACGCTACAGCCAGCAAAACCGACCGCGTGTGATAACTGAGGATCCAGCAGCCAAACCTCACCAGAAGCCCATGCTAACTGAATAAGCACAATGCCCATGATGACCACAGGAAAGACGAGTTTGTCTAAGCGTGGCAGCAGCAAAAAGAAAGCAACAATGCAGGCCGCTAATAACAGCGCGAACAACCACCAAACCATTTCTCCTGATAGTTGTAACCAAAAAGCTTTGCTGTAACAGAGTTGAGCTACTAAGAAGCAGACAAAATGCAGAGGACGTTTTTGAGTGAGTGTATGAAGCACATCTGCGATCGCAGAGATAGCCAACCCCGCGACTATCCAATAGGTAAAGTCAGCCACAACCGACTGAGTTAAAGCAATAGTCGCTAATAATACAAAGGTAAATACTTTATACGACAAGGCCTGACCGATATGTCCATGTTTCGTTCCTGCTATTGCTCCGATACCAGATAAGGAAACCGCTAACCAACTCCACATACCACTTGCCCTATTGCTTTAAATCGTCGCCAGTCTAGGCACACGAGTGTTGATGTAAAGCCTAAGCCTTTCAAAATTGGATCTTGATTACGCTTCCACTAAAAAGAGCCTCTTTCGGTTGAAGCCATGACAATTACGCGGAGATAACGATGATTCGTTTAAAACTAGAGCGATTCTTCGTTAAACCCATCGAAAAGCACCTTACAGCGTCCAGCTTTTCATTTTGGTCATTTCTAACCTAGCCAAATCGCAAAAATCCATCAAAAACAGCCAAAAATCACACTTTAAAATTAGAAAAACCAACATTAAAAACCAATAAATACATAAACTTAAATATTAAAAATGAAAATTAAAAAGGAATTAAAAACCTCAAACATATCTAGCTTTGTAAAGTAAGTAACTTGCGTTAATTCAGCTCCTTTTTGTCAGAATTTTCCTAGCTCCTTGTCAAATCAGCCACCAAAAGCAAGACAAAAATGCACAAACAAAACCAAATCTAACCCAGAAGCCACCAGCCCCCATTAATACAGTTTAACAACCTTTAACAATATAAATTACACATAACAACCATTATAAAACAGCAACTTAAATCAAATAAGGACAAACATGAATCACAACGAACAAAATAAGAACACACCAAAAAACACAGTTAAACACCCCCAAACAAGCCAATATCCAATAGTTTTCTACCACTTTTAAGGCTTTCGAAAGTAATTCTTGATCTAATCCTATAAGTGGGCTATTCTTTAAAACATAGCGAGAGACAACCAAATTTAGGAGTAGTGTTATGATTTCATCTTCGCAAAGACAAGGACTTGTAATGATCGCGGTAGTTGTAGGTCTAATGACACTACCGATGATGTACTAAGCAAGTTACAAATAAAAAAAGGGACGCCATGAGCGTCCCTTTTTTTGTTCAAATTTTTCACTTCGAAAACAGATGCAGTGTTAACACATCCCAGTTCGCATAGTAGAAACCCGCTGCGGCTAAAGTCATTGCCATCATCAATAAGATCGCAACACGCCAGATAAAACGACCGCTTCGTGGAGTCAGCTCCTTCTCACAATCGTTACACATCATGATGAATTTATGCTGGTCTTCCAACTGAGCATCATGCTCATTCACTACCTTGTTACGACACGTTGCGATATAACGCAGCTTACTTACCATATCGTGCGGTAGCCTTTCTTCACAGCTTGTCACAAGCTCGTGCAATCCTTCGCCTTCAGCGTGATATTGAAGTCTCAATAATTTTTCTATATTGCGAGTTCTTGTCACCACTTTTTCAATGTCGGTCATCTTGGCCTCCCACTCCACACTATAATTCTAGTCGAGCATTTCCTTATTCTTATACAAAATCATCGCTATTTACGTGAGAAAGAGACAATAAATAACAATGCTTTATCCCAAACTGGCCATTAAATGTGATATCAGCCGAAAAATAATCAGCTTTGCTTACAGCAGTTCACGAATAGCGGCTTTAAACACATATCCCTATTGCCCGAAAGACTAGAATAACCATCACGACTACATGGAGGTTATATGCCTAACTCACTCTTTTTTGCCATCTTTGCACTCGCAGGTCTAGCGGCCTGGGGTTTTCTTGTTTTTTATCGAAAACATATGCAGGGCGAGAACGCACCAGAAAAGAAAGTGAACGTGACGGTATTAGATAAACAGTCCATCGACCTTCCTGACGCAGAACCCGGTCAAGAAGATCAAGAATACTGGATTTACGTTCAACGCGGTATGGTTGGTCCGAAACGAGAATTCCAAGTCGGAATCCACTATTTCCACGCACTTAATCCTGGTGATAAAGGAACCTTAACCTACCAAGGCGATAAGTTCTTACACTTTGCGTTGAAGCGCTAATCGTAAGCCGCTTCAACGATTCATAAAAACCGACCATCAGCGATAATAACTAATGGCCTTAGTATTAACGACTAAGGCAATAACCAGCGCGTTTTCTCAGATTTAGAGACCATCCAGCTCATCCACAGCGCACCAGCACCACTGATCACAATCCACAATGGGATAACCCACGCAGGGTGCCCTTGGTACCAACCAAACTCTTTCATCGGCCACAAGAAGATAGGATGCAGCAGGTAGATACCTAAGCTGTGCTTACTGATAAAGCCAACCACTTGGTTACCTTTCTCAGATAATCCTTCTCCGTAGTAACGACACAGCATAAACACCATGCTAGCTGCTAATACGGTATTCAGCGTCTTGTATGATAACCAACGGCCAACCGTGTACTCCTCGGCGATTAGACTCGCATCAACCACCATATAAACGGTAGTTAACAACGCCAGCGCACCGAGTCCTGCGCTCACACCAACGGTGAACTTGTTAAGCGGCACTTTCTTGTACAACAGGTAACCCAGTGGCAAGTAGCCAGTGTAAAGCCATAACTCATGACTCCATGGGCCATCGATTCTTAGTAAGAACAGCAACGTCGTGAACAACCACACCGCTGTGAAACCGTAAACAGCTTTGTCGCCATACTTTCTGACCATGATCTGTAAGAAAGGAATCACAAAGTAGAGCGGGATAAAGTAATAGAAGAAACCTAGGTGGTAGTAGGTGTAGTGATGATAGCTATTGAGCAACACATCCCAACTGACATCGGCATCAAAACCCATCGCAGACCAACCCGATAGGTAGGTATAGAAAAGCGACCAGACGATGAAAGGTATCAATACCTTACCTAGGCGTCGCTTGAGGTAGTACTTAGCATCAAATGGGCGCTGATCGCTTAGCATCAAGGCGCCGGTTATCAATATAAAGACAGGCACCGCCCAGCGGCTGAAGCCATTGACGGTGATTGCTGTTAACCATTCGCCGAAAGGAATCGTTCCTAGTTCGTTGCGATAAGGCGCCAAAACATGAATCGCGATAACCGCTACGGCCGCGACACATCGTGCTAAATCAAAAAAGAGAATTCGCTGCTTCATGTAAATGCCTGATTAATATTCAATCATTCTACTATAGCAATAAAAAAGCTGACCGGAATAAATACCAAGTCAGCTTATTGTTAAAGGAGAAGCATATCGCGAATTAATCTTATACGAATGAGCAGTTGCAACTTCCGCCCTTACGAATGAGGCCTATGCGGCAGATGTTTGCGGCACCTTAGGTAAACGCAAAGAGATCACCGTTGTGATTGCTAAGAATGCGAACGATACCCACAAACACGCAGACAAGCCGCCCATTTGGAATACTAAGCCTGACAAGATTGTGCCAATCAAGCGGCCCATTGCATTCGCCATGTAATAGAAGCCAACATCAAGCGATACACCATCGCCTTTCGCGTAGCTCACAATCAAGTATGAGTGAAGGGATGAGTTCACCGCGAAGATGGCACCAAACACCATCAAACCACCAATGATTACTAACTCTGGTTGCCAACCTATTTGAACCGCATAAGCGATAGCGCCTGTCACGATAGCCAGAGCACCCGCCCATAATAAAGCCGCATGACCATCTGGAACCTTGCCTTGCGCCTTACCCGTAATCTTAGGTGCAATGCCCTGTACGAAGCCGTAAGCGATGGTCCAAGCCGCTAGGAAGCCACCCACCCATGAGTGGTCCCAACCAAATACGCTGCCCAGATAGATTGGCAGAGCAATCACAAACCACACGTCACGAGCACCAAACAGGAACATACGCGCCGCAGACAGGATGTTGATGGATTCAGATTTAGAGAAGATCTGTTTGAACTTAGGCTTGGTCTTCGCCTTACCCATGTCCGCTTCTAAGCTCAGCACACTGCCAATGAAGACCAAGGTCAGTACAGCGGCCATCGCAAGTACTGCATATTGGAAGCCAATCGTCGAAAGCAACAAACCACCAATAAAGAAACCCGCACCCTTAAGCGCATTCTTAGAGCCTGTCAGAATCGCAATCCACTTATACAGCGCACCTTGCTGTTCATCGGGTACCAAGGTTTTGATTGAGCTCTTGGCGCTCATCTTATTGAGATCTTTAGCGATACCAGACAGTGCCTGCGCCGCCATCACCCAAGGAATAGTCAACATGGCCGATGGTAATGCGAGCATACCCAAGGCGAAGACTTGCATACCTAAGCCGATATTCATGGTCTTATTGAGACCAAGACGCGCGCCCAACCAACCACCGATTAGGTTAGTCACCACACCAAAGAATTCATAGAAAAGGAACAGTGAGGCGATCTCTAACGAACTGTAGCCAAGGTCGTAGAAATACAGGACCACCAGCATACGAAGTGCACCATCAGTAATGGTGAAATTCCAGTAGTTGAAAGTCACCAACATGTATTGGCGAACACTCTTACTTAGATTTGAAAACATAACGCTATCTCTGCAATCTAAACAAAAAGAGCTTTTAGATCATAGGTGTCCAAAAGCTCTAATTCTTACTTTCCACTTAACTTATACTCAAAATAATTGGAGTTGCAGCTAGGCAACAAGCAAGTTCAGCCCTATGAGCATAGGTGTTCTATGTGATTAGGGCGGCCGGCGCTCCGGTGAACTTGCGCAGTTAACAACGCTGCAGGTTCAAGTATGAAGAGTTACGCAGAAGCTACGCCGTTGATATACTCAACCTGAATAGGTTTAGTAAAAGCACCTGGACGAAGCGCCTGAACCTCTTGAACAACCTTGCTCAGATCCCAACTCTTCTCTAGCAGTAGGTGTGCAGCCAGTAAGCCAGTGCGGCCAGAACCGCCCATGCAGTGCATCGCTACCTTACCGCCGTTATCGACAACTTGGTGTAGCGCAGGGCTCGCGGCTTGCCATTTCGCAGCAAAATCAGCACCTGGTGCACAATCGTCTTCGATTTCGATTTGGAACCACTGCATGCCTAGTGCTTGCGCTTTCTCACCTAGCTCAGAAACATTCTTGCTCGCCAGCTCTTCACTGTCTAAAGCCGTCACAATCGCTTCTACGCCTTGCGTTTTAAGTTGGGCTAGAGATGCATCTAGGTCAGCTTCCTTAGTGCCTGGGCACGGAGTAAGCACTAACGCACCAGTTTCTAAATCTAGTTGCCATGTTGGATGTGTCATTATGTAATCTCTTAAATTCTTATAGAACCAATACTCAAAATAATTGGAGTTGCAGCTAGGCAACCTTTCCCTACAAAGGAATGAAGTTCAGCCCTATGAGCATAGGGGCTCTATGTGATTAGGTCGGCCGGCGCTCCGGTGAACTTACGTAGTTAACAACGCTGCAGCTTCAAGTATGAAGAGTATTATGCCAAACCAACGGTACGTACTAGCTCTGCCGTACGTGTCGCGTAGCCCATCTCGTTGTCGTACCAAGCGTAGATCTTAACCATGCGCTTACCTACCAACATGGTTGATAGTGCATCTACGATAGTTGAGCGTTGGTCGCCTTTGTAATCGATAGAAACCAGTGGACGCTCTTCAAAGCCAAGAATACCTTTCAGCTCGTTCTCAGACGCTTCTTTCAGCATCGCGTTAACTTCTTCTGCTGTTGTATCTTTCTTCACTTCGAAGATGATATCTGTCAGAGAAGCGTTCGCTAGTGGTACACGAACCGCGTGGCCGTTAATACGGTTTTCAAGCTCAGGGAAGATCTCAACAATCGCTTTAGCACTGCCCGTTGTTGTCGGGATAAGGCTCATGCCACATGCACGTGCACGACGTAGATCTTTATGTGGTGCATCTAGAATAGTTTGCGTGTTGGTTAGATCGTGAATCGTCGTGAAAGACGCATTCTCGATACCAAGCTTCTCGTTAATCACTTTAACCACTGGCGCGATACAGTTTGTTGTACAAGACGCTGCGGTTACGATTTTGTGTACTGCTGGGTCGAAGATGTTGTCGTTCACACCAACAACGATGTTTGCGATGCCTTCTTCTTTCACTGGCGCCGACACCACAACACGCTTCACGCCCTGATCTAGGTATTTATTTAGGAAAGATGTCTTACGGTGAACACCTGTCGCTTCGATAACCACATCACAGCCAGACCAATCGATCGCATCGATGTCGCGCTCTTTGGTGGTTTTGATGCGTTGACCGTTGATGATCATCTCATCGCCTTCAACCGTAACTTCGTGGTTCCAACGACCTTGTACTGAATCGAACTCTAAAAGGTGCGCCAGTGTTGCAGTGTCGCCAGCAACATCATTAATTTGTACAAACTCTAGCTCAGCCCAATCGAATGCTGCGCGAAGTGCTAGACGGCCGATACGGCCAAAACCATTAATACCTACTTTAACTGTCATCGTATGTTCTCTCAGCTAGTGGTGAATCTAAAAATATTCAATTAAACGCAACATTGAGGGCGTGAAGCTATCGCTTCTAGGCGCTCAATGTCTTGTTGATATTCAGTTTTCAAACAGTTCGATGCGATAAGGTCATCAATTAACTTTAGCATCCAACCCGGTAAATCTTGTGACAGGCGGTAAAACACCCACTGCCCTTGGCGAATGTCAGTCAAAATGCCGTTTGAGCGTAACTGCGCAAGGTGGCGAGAAACCTTTGGCTGACTTTCTTGTAATGCCTGAGTCAACTCACCAACAGAAAGGCACTCTTGGCGCACAATCAACATTAAGCAACGCACTCGCGTTTCATCAGACAGTAATTTAAAAAATTGGTGAGGAAGCATAACTACATACTCATATATGGATATGCGTATATGTTAGTTATAAAAAAACGCACGTCAAGGCGTGCGTTTCAATTGTCATAAAAGTTTAACGAAAGGGAATCAGAGCTGATTGGTAACGGTATGGCTCCAACGTCGAGCTTCGGTGAGCTCCGTTCTTACCTGCTCCACACTTAAACCTAAGTCGGCACAGTGTTCATCAATCTGCTGCCAGTCAGCGTGTTCAAAGCTCTCTTCAAGTGCTAATAAGGTGCCATAAGGCCCTTCTCTGCGCAGCAAAGCAACCTTAATACTTTTACACAGCGGTAATTGCTCTACGAGGTTTTCTAGTGACAGGTCAAGCAGTGCGTCCAACAACGAAAACAAACCGATCATAAAGGCTTGCTCAGTGTGCCCTTCAAACGCTTGATAGCGAGACATACGCTGACAAAACTGTGCTCGCTGTAAAGACAAGCCATATAGCTCTTTCGGCTTTTTATCAGAGACATAAGACGCCACCGCCAGCGAAACAAACATTTTCAGCTTCTCTTGCCCCAGATACACCAAGGCCTGACGAAATGACGAGATAGTTACCTCAAGACGAGGCGACATGGTGTTTACAAAGCGCAGCAGCTTATAAGACAGAGCAACATCCTTCGCGACGATGCTCTCGACACGTTGGAAGTCGACATCCGGCTTACACACTTCTTGGAACAGCTCCATGGCAATCACTTGCTCAGGGCTGATGTACTTGGTCTTAATGATTTCAGGCTTGCTAAAGAAGTAGCCTTGGAAGAACTTAAAGCCCGCCTCTTTGGCTTGCTGAAATTCTTGTTCGGTTTCGACTCGTTCAGCAAGAAAGCTAAATTTCTTCCCTTGATGCGCCCTAACCAAGTCACACGCTTCATCTAAGCCCATTTGCATGATATCGAGCTTAACAATATGCGTATATCTGAGGAAACGTTCCCATTCTGGTGTCGAAGTAAAGTCATCGAGGGCGATCATGTAGCCCGCTTGGTAGAGCTCTTTAACGGCTTCTAATAACTCATCGGTCGGTTGGCAGGTTTCAAGGATCTCAACCACCACCTTGTCTTTCGGCAAGCTCAAAGGCAGCCGACGAATCAGGCTTTGATACGGGAAGTTAATAAAGCAGCGTGAAGAAGGGATCGAAGGGTTAAGCCCAACCGACAAGAAGTTCTCAACAATCAGACGATACGTTGCTCTGTTAGACTCAATATGCGCTGGATAAGCATTCCTTTCTCCGTCGCGAAACAACAGCTCATAACCAAGCGTGTTCTTGTTACGGTTTAAGATAGGTTGTCGAGCAACGTACGTAGCGGTCATTTATTGATAACTCTAATTGGTTTAACTATAACTCTATTGCTTTCACTAAGCTTTGGCGGCAGCCAGCAACGCGCCGCAGCCCATGAACATACCACCAAATATCTTATTTATCTTACCCATTATACGATCTGATCGGATAAAGCGTCCCATTTGTGAAGCTAATGAGGTGTAACCCAACATAACAACACTATCAATGAATACGGTTGTCACGCCTAGCACTAACAGTTGCGGTGCTTGCGGTTGTGTCGGGTCGATAAACTGAGGAAACAGAGCCACCAAAAACACGATAGATTTTGGATTAGTTAGGTTGATAAGCACAGCATTTCTCAGCAGTTTGCCACTCGATAGCGTTGAGCTCTCTTCAGAAGCCACTAAGCTAGAGTTGTCACGCCACTTTTGGATACCCAACCAAAGAAGATACACCACGCCCACCCATTTGATGATGGTGAACGCCAATGCAGATTGAGCCACTAATGCTCCAATACCCGCTCCCACCAGCATGATATGAAATGCAAGGCCAAGCTGTAAGCCTGCGATCGACGCGAGTGACTTCTTAGTGCCATAACTTAGGCCATTACTGATTGAGTTAACGGTACCTGAGCCCGGAGCCAAACTAAACAAAATCGCCGTGACGACATAAGCAAGCCAAACATGAGTATCCATTTGCATTTCCTTACTAGTTCTTTAATCTAACAACATTAGTAGTGATAAAGCTCTCACATGCACCAGTTCAGGTAATTTCCCATGGAAAACCACAGCGCCGCCCCGTTTTCGTACACGCAAGAACCTCAGTTCGAGCAAGCGATTAAACACCCGATCCCCACTCTTTGGCAACAACGAAAAGATGGGTATGTAACATCATCCGGTAAAAAGAAGCTGTACTGGTGTAGCCTAACCTCACCAACTCATACCAAAGCCATCGTTATTTCAAATGGCCGTATCGAGTGCTGCCTAAAATACCAAGAACTCTTTTATGATTTCTATCAACAAGGCTATGACGTTTATTCATTTGACCACCAAGGTCAAGGTCAGTCGGAACGTATGGTAACAGACTCTGACATTGGTCACATTCATGAGTTCGATGATTATGCATCAGACATGTCTGACATCATTGCCAGTTTTGACTTAAGTAAATATACCGAGCGTTATCTTCTTGCACATTCAATGGGCAGTACCATCGCGACTCGCTATCTACAGACTCATCCGGATCACCCGTTTGATAAGGTAACCCTGTGTGCGCCGATGTTTGGCATCAACACTGAATGGTACCTAAAACCTATCGCGATGGTTGTTGGACAAGTGCTTACCGCGTATCACGCTAAACCAACTTATGCGCCAGGCCAACAAGCTTATTACTCAAAACCTTTCGAAAACAACTTACTGAGCCACAGCAAGGTTCGCTACCAGTGGTTCCGCCGTTTGTATGACGAGTCACCCTCTTTGCAGGTAGGCGGACCGAGTACACGCTGGGTGTGGCAAGGGTTAATGGCAGCCAAGCAAGCCATCCAACAAACTCGCCAAATCAAAATCCCACTGCTTTTGATTCAAGCTGGGGAAGAGAAGATTGTCAGTAACGATGCTCAAGTGAAGTTCATCAACAAGCTGAAGAAAACCAACTCAGATTGCCAGTTTAAGGTCATCGAAGGTTCTAGGCATGAGGTGTTGTTTGAGAAGGATGAGTATCGCAATCCAACATTGGATGCCATTACTCAGTTTTTTGCTTAGCGTTAGCGTGGTAACAAGAAAAGTAACGGACAAAACAGAGAGGCGCTAAAGAGGAAGAGAAGTAAGTGAGCTTTGCCCTCTTTTCTTGCGTGAATTTGGCATACAATTTCTAGATAGAGATATTGTATTTCAAAGAGCGCTAGCATTGGCTGGTGTCGATATTGGTTAAGCATTTTGCAATGAGGGTTAAATGACTATTCCTGCACTTAAAGATTCCGTGAAAATCGTTGCCTCTGATTTAGATGGTACGCTTCTGGCTCCCAACCATCAGTTAAGCGATTTTACCAAGCTAACACTCAAGAAGTTACACGACCAAGGTTACACCTTTATCTTCGCGACGGGTCGCCACCATGTCGATGTTGCGGGTATTCGTGAGATAGCTGGGATTCCGGCCTACATGATCACTTCAAACGGTGCGCGCGTGCACGACCAAAATGATCAGCTAATGTATAGCCAGAACGTGCCTCAGGATTTAGTTCAGCCTGTTATTGATGTGGTTCGCCAAGATCCAAACATCTTCATTCACATGTACCAAAATGAAGATTGGTTACTGGATCGTGAAGATGAAATGCTGGCTAAGTTCCACAGTGAATCTGGCTTTAGCTACAAGCGCTTTGAAGCTGACAACGCGCCGAGTGATGGCATTGCGAAAGTATTCTTCACACACCCAGAACAAGACCATGAATACCTAGTGACGTTTGAACAAAAGCTGAGAGGTACGTTTGGCGACAAACTGAACATCGCTTTCTCAACACCTTGGTGTCTAGAAGTGATGGCAGCAGAAGTATCGAAAGGCCACGCATTAGACGCGGTTGCGAAATCACTGAACCTAACTCTTGATAACTGCATTGCCTTTGGTGATGGTATGAATGATGCTGAGATGCTGGCTATGGCGGGTAAGGGCCTGATCATGGGCACATCACATGAGAAAGTGATGAAAGCTCTGCCAGACAATGAAGTGATTGGCAGCAACGCAGACGACGCCGTTGCACACTACTTAGAAAAACACCTACTCTAAGCAGTCCCAATAAAACATAAAGGCAGCCAATGGCTGCCTTTTTTGAACCTTACGCTCAAAGCTATCTCTAAGGTTAGCGAGAACCGAGTACTTCTTTGCTTAAGATGGCCTGCCACTCCTGCTCTGTAACAGGCATGATGGACAAGCGATTACCACGTTTCACCAATGGCATTTCTGATAGCTCTGGCATGGCTTTCAATGTTGCTAAAGGAATCAAACGCTCAGTCACTCGTACAAACTCGACATCCACCATAATCCAACGAGGATTATCAGATGAAGACTTAGGATCGTAGTAATCACTCTCTGGATCGAATTGAAAATGATCTGGGTAGGCTTCTCTGGTTACTTTCGCGATCCCCGCTACGCCAACTTTTTTACATGATGAATGGTATATCATCACCAAGTCTCCAAGCTTGACGTCATCACGCATCATGTTTCGAGCCTGATAGTTGCGTACACCCTCCCAACAAGAGGTTTTTTGTACTCTAAGAGTCTGAATAGAAAAGGTGTCGGGTTCTGTTTTAAATAACCAATATGCCATAATAAATCCAATTAACGGTTGCTCCGAGGAAGATATAACATGAAGGTAATGAAAAACCCAGTGACATGGCTAGTCGCATTCGCGCTACAAGGTTGTGTAACGGCGCCAGATACGCCACAACAACCTGAAGTTCCACCAGCAACCTTGGACGAGCCACTGAGCATTCAACCGCAAACCTTCATCATGCGTGGTCAGGTTGTGGTTGGCCATGAGAGCCGAACCTTCACCCCTTGCGGTAGCCAGCAACAATACTGGTTAGACTTATCTCCTGAGCTAGCGCTCGAGGCTCAAGGCTTAGCAACCAGACCTTATCAAGACTTGTATGGTGAGCTCATCGGTCACCTTACGGTACCAAGCCAAACTGGATACAATGCCGACTTCACCGCGCGCTTCGTGGTTGACCAAGTGAATATCCTCACTGCAGAGAACCCTGAACGTTGTGACCAACCCTTGCGCCCTACTCGTGTGTTCGGTAATGAACCCTTCTGGTCAGCGACCTTTGATAAAGACCAACTGAAATACACCAAGATGGGTGAACAGCCTCAGCGCCTCAATATCGAATCCAGCCGCACTACTCCAAGCACTCGTGATTACCAACTAGAAGGTCAATCAACGAAAGGCGAACTCAACCTGATCAAAGAAAGCTGTAGCGACGGCATGAGCGATTCTATCTATGGCTGGGAAGCGAAACTCAACCTTAATGACAGCAAGTACAGCGGCTGTGCAACAGTATCTAACCAAGACTCTACTCTGGACTGGAGCGGGCTCTACTTCGCAAGCTCAACACAAAACTCTGGGTTCTCTATCAACCTAGAGCTCAACGATGACCACAGCGCGATCACGACTTACTCGTACAGCAATGGCGATCCTTCGATTGTTGAACAAGGCTTCTGGCAGCAACTTAACCAAAATCAGGTTCAAGTTGTGATGACTCGCCACCAGCAGCAATACCTGATCTCAGAGCGTATCTTCACACTCGATAACGGTAAGCTGGTCGCTGAGAAAGAAAAGGTCGGCAACGTTGTCTATCCAATTGCCAATGGTGGTCTGGTGCTATTTGAGGCCAAGAGTGAACAGGCACAAGTGAACACGACCACAGCCGTGGATCTAACCGCAAAACAGATTAATTCGAGTGATCAACTTGATCCAAAAGTCGACCAAGCGATCCGCGAATATTTTAAGATCAACAACAGCTCACCAGACGATACCAAGTACCGCTGGCTGACCTACGATCTTAACGGTGATGGCAAAGAAGAGCTGTTTGCTCAACTCGACTGGTGTGGCTCTGGTGGCTGCACACTGCTTATCTTTGAAAAACACCAAGACAACTGGCGCTTCAATAGTCGAGTGACATTGGTTAAGGGTGATATACGCTTAGGTAAGTCGCAAAATCATGGTTGGCAGGATCTTATCTTCAATGTCAGTGGCGGCGGAGCAACACCTGCAAAACATGTACTGTCTTACACTGGTGTGAGCTACCCACTCAACCCAAGCGTCGCACCGGTTGCAGATGACGCTGACATCAGTGACGTAGTTCTATTTGCTGATGGTATCTCACCAGTACAAAGCGGAGTTAAGCTGTAAACATGAGTAATCAACAAGCTTGCAGTGGTTGTGGCTTCACTCACCAGTGTATTTGTCATCGAATACCGAGTACCGAAAGCCAAACCCATGTTGTGTTGCTCACTCATGAGAATGAATTGTCACGCGACACCAATACTGGAAAGCTGCTGCAACAATCGCTTGAGCAGTGCGAGTCGTTCGTGTGGCAAAGAAAAACGCCACCAGCCGAGTTGATGACATTACTTGAAGATGAGACGCGACAGCCTTTTCTATTATTCCCAAGTGATGAAAGCGTGGAATGTCAGCAAGCAGTATTGAACAAAGCTAATGACCGAGAACCGTTATTCATTATCTTGGATGGCACCTGGCAAGAAGCGAAGAAGATGCTCAACAAGAGCCCTTGGTTACAATCCATTCCACAGGTTCATCTCGATATTGCCAGCGAATCTTCGTATACCTTGCGCCGTAACCAAGACAGTGGTCACCTGTGCACGTGTGAGGTGGGTGTCGAGCTACTCAAAACATTAGGTGAAGAGGAACCCGCGAGATTGATTAACGATTACTATCAGCACTATCTCAAGGTATTCCAAGCCGACAAGAGTGGTCACGCGCTCAAATAGCGAAGTACTGATGCTTAAGATAAATAGCGAAAACAAAAAGGGTGAGCTATGAGCTCACCCTTTTTATATCTAAATTTAATCCATTGAACAGGCTAGTGTTTCACGTGAAACGATCAGCACACAACCCACCTCATCAAAATAGGCGTTTGGGTTCTCCAAAATAATAGCCTTGCAGATAATCAACACCCATATCCTCTGCGATTCGACATATTTGCTCGTTATGAACAAACTCCGCCACCGTCTTAGCATTCAGAATCTGACATAGACTCACCAACTGCTGGGCTATCTTTCGCTGCTTCTTATCTTGGTCGATATTTCGAATCAGGCTGCCATCTAACTTGATCACCTGAGGTTCTAACTTCAATATCTCATCAATGTTCGAATAACCTGAACCAAAGTCATCCACAATAATATTCACGCCAAGGTCGCGGAAATGGTTACACACCTCAATCAAGCGACCGTAGTCTTGAATTTGCTCCGTTTCCAACACCTCTAAACCAATGCGTTGTGGGTGACTAATTTGCTTGATCGCCTGCTCAAGATGAAGGATGGTTTTCTCATTGTTGAAATCTTGAGGCGCCAAGTTGATTGAGAACGAATCGGTTCGCTGACTCATAAAATCAAAGGTACGCGTTATCATCTGGCGGCTTAAGCGAGTATAGAGATGAGTGCCTTCAATGATGGGTAAGAACTTACCCGGAGCAATCAACTGGCCGTCTTCTTCGATTCGAACCAAGCATTCATAGCTCTCTATCTGATGACTGTGTGCCGAGACTATTGGCTGAGAACACGCGACAATGTTTTGATTAAGCACTGCGCGGCTGACACACGACAACCAACCCAACTGTTCTTGACGATGTTTTTCTAGTTGAATGAGCGTCTTGGCACTCACTAAATGTTTGTTCTGACTCACAGCACTGCGACGCGCTTCAATCGCCTTTAGCAATAAGTCATCTATCGAGGTATCAGGGAAATCTCGACGACTCGCAACACCCGCACAGATAGACACCGACAGGTAATCAATATCGGGTAATCCGGTAGGTTCGAAGTTCACATGCTCGGTTTGATCGGCAAATTCCGAGAAGCGTTGATGAATATGTTCTTGGCTTGCCCAGCTATCAAACACCACCGCCCACTCACCAATACCGATGCTATAAAGCTGACACCCTTTATCAAAGAACTGCCATAGTGCTTTTTGAAAGTACTCGCTCAAATCATGCAGCAGTTTGTCACCGACGCGATAGCCATACTTCTCATTGATCTGACCAAATGTCGTCACCTTCAAAGCCAACAAGTGACTATCCGCACTCATCTTCGACAGCTTCTCCCGCAATACACTTCGATTGGGTAAACCAGTACGGCGGTCAATTCGGTAGCTTGCTGTTAATGCAGTGGCTTGTTGTTGAATCTTACTGGCCATGCTGTTGTTCATGTCATCGACATCGAGCAAAGCATTACGAATTAGTGAAAATAGAGGAGAGATATTGGTCGCGGGCTGTATCTCTAATGGTTGCACAGCCTTACCTTCACCTTCTCTGAGCGCGAGATACGTCAAGCTATGGTGCAAAATTCGTTGTTGGTCACTATCTTGGAAGAGCTCTCCCATGCAGTACACGCCATAGGTGTCGGCCAGTTTCTGGAAAACCTCCACCTCTTGGTTGCCATCAATAAAATCGATGCGAGAAGTACAGTTATAGATGAAGAACTGCTCTGGCTTATGAGAAGCAATCTGTTGAACGCCAAGTCGAATTTGTTCCAAGGTCAGCGAAGGATGGTCATAACAGAATCGAACCTCTTCACCCACCTGGAATTGACCGCTGAATTCTATGTCTCCGCACTCCATGACCTTGAGTGGTAAATGAATATTTTGCGCTTTGGGGTCACCCACCATTAAGGGGAAGTTATGCAATTGCTCAAAAGGCACTTCGAGGCCATCGGCCAAATAACGGTTATAGAGATCACGAACAGGCATCCCGTCCAATTCCGCTAACCGGTTACCTCGAGCCCCTGTGACTCGAAAGGTTCGTCCAATTGGATTCCACTCGGTGTAATAACCCTTGGTAATGGCCAGTTCAACGCTGTGCAGCGCCACCATCACATAAGCATTTTCATAACAGATACCATCGAGCATCACCCACCGACCATTATCTGTAATGGTCGATGCTCCGCCACAGATAGGCAATGAATATCTCGATTGCTCAAACGTGGCAAACAGTGCTCGGTCATTGATCTGTAAGCGATCAGCAAAGCAAATAACGCTTTGCGTACTCTCGTCACATTCAAGCTGCTGCCACATCGCTTGGCTATCAGCTTGTGGGTCTTCGCTGTATTCGACAACGCCACAGGTGTAAGACGTCGCCTCAAAGCGAGTGACAATGAGGTACAGACCTTGATGGAGAATGACACCTTGGCTGATGTAGTGGTTAGCACTACAACCAATCAGTTTGGCATTAGGGAAAGTCGATTGAATCACTTGGCAGGCAGCCAAAACCGCACCTTTCTCGAAAGACGAAAACACCTGAATCAGTAGCTTTTCATGTTGATGAAAATCTATCTTTTCCAATTCACGTTGGGTTTGTTCTATGTCTTGTATCAGGAGAGAGGTCGACTGCATATTCACATTAATCGTTGCGTTAATGATTTGTTATTGTGCTTATTATAGATAAGGCTTGCACGGAATATTTACGATCGTCTTACGAATAATGTGAGGTTAGTTAGACATCATTCATTCCACCAAAAATCAGTCATTAATGGCGGCTGAGCACTTTTGTAACCTGTAGTTTTAGAATACTGATAGCTTTAACAACTAAAACAGTCGCTTAGGCTCACCAAAGTAATAACCTTGCAGGTAATCGACACCCATCTCCTCTGCTATCTCACAAACCTGCTGGTTATGGACAAACTCAGCAACCGTTTTGGCGTTGAACACTTGGCACAAACGAACCAACTGAGAAGCAATGTTCCTCTGCTTTTGGTCTTTGTCGATGTTGCGAATCAAACTACCATCGAGCTTAATGATCTGCGGTTCGAGCTTAATAATTTCATCAATATTGGAATAGCCAGAACCAAAGTCATCAACGATGATTCTTGCACCTAACGAACGGAAGTGGTCACACACCTCAATCATACGGCCGTAATCTCGAATCTGCTCAGACTCGAGTACCTCTAGACCCAGTCGGGTGGGATCGTTCATCCCACTAATTGCAGTCTCAAGAACTTCGAGCGTCTTATCGCTCAGTAAATCTTGTGGTGATAGGTTGATGGAAAACGAGCTCTGCTTATCTGCCATGTAACCTATGGTGTTCTTAATCATGTGTCGGCTAAGACGAGTGTAGAGGTGCGTGTCGGCAATCATAGGTAGGAACTTACCTGGCGGCACAATCGTCCCGTCAGATTCCATGATTCTGACCAAGCACTCTTGGCCAATCATTTCATGGGTTCCCGATGCCACGATAGGTTGTGAGTAAGTGATGATGTTCTGATCTAAGATCGCGCGACTTACACAACTCAGCCAACCGAGTTGCTCTTTGCGGTCTTCTTCACTCACCTGAATGTCTTTGGCATTGGTGATGTGGGTGTTATTTCGCACCCCATAGCGTCGAGCTTCAATCGCTTTCAGTAAGATCTCATCACCGCTGTCGGTTAAGAAATCACAGCGACTGGCAAAACCACCGCACAATGAAACCGACAGGTAATCAATATCGGTTAAGCCATACGGCTCAAAGTTGATGTGTTCGATGTCATCCGCAAACACAGCGAAACGCTCTTTTATCTTAGAGCTATCAACACTTGCGTTAAAGATGATCGCCCACTCACCAACCCCAATACTGAACAGCTCTACCTTGACCTTAGACTCTTTAACCACACGAAGCTGTAATCGCTCGATAAAGTGATTAGACAGGTCGAGTAGTAGCTGATCCCCTACTTGATAACCATACTTCTCATTAACCTGATGGAAGTTAGTTAGCTTTAAGGTCAGCAGATGTTCACTGAACAGAATCGTATTAAGGCGCTCTTTCAATACGATTCGATTCGGTAGCCCAGTACGGGAGTCAATACGATAGCTCTCGGTTAAACGGCGAGCTTGTTGATGGAGCTTCTTTTCCATCTGAGTATTCATGCTATCGAGATCGGCTACTGCATTTCTTACAAGATTAAGCAGCGGTGATACCGTGGAATCACATTTAAAGTCTTCACAACGAAATTCATTAATCTCGTCCGATTCTCTCATCGCAATGTAGGTGAGACTGTGATGCAAGATATCTTGGCGATCTTCATTGCGGTATAGCTCACCCATGCAGTAAGCACCGCACGTGTTCACAATCCCTTCAAATGGTTTCAGCTCGATCTTACTGTCGATGAACTCAAGGCGAGAGACACAGTTATAAATGATCACAGATTCAGGCTGATGCATGGCAAGCATCTCAGCGCCATGACGCACTTTTTCAGCGGTCAAAGAGGGGTGGTTATAGCAGAACTGCGCCTCTTCTCCGACTTGCCAAGGGCTATCAAATTCAATGCTGCCGTCATCATTGATACGAAGAGGTGTCGAGATACCCTTCTTTCGACCAAGTTCTCGATACAGCGGAAAGCTCATCAGCTGGCTGAAAGGAAGGTCTTTGCCATCGGCGAGGTAATGTTTGAACACCTCAATCGCAGGCTTGTCGTTGAGCGCATACAGGTGATTCCCCACCGCATGAGTCACGCGCAGCTTCATCCCGATTGGATTCCACTCAGAATACGCGTCTGACCACACCTTCAACCTTGGGTTGGTCAAAGCCACCGCAACACAGGCGTGCTGATAGGTTTGCTCGTTATGCATAACCCAACGGCCAAACTCGTTCTCATGACACAGTCCACCAGCGACCGGTAACGCATAAGGCAAGTTTTCGAAGGCGCTATAGATAGGATAATCACGACCTTCTACCTGATCACACAGGCTGATAACCGTTTTAGTATCTTTGGTAAGGCCTAGCTGAGAGGCAAGCGCTTGGCTGTCTTGATTTGGGTTGCCCGTAAAAGGCTGAACCGCTGAGGTTAAATGGGTTTCGTTGAACTCACTGATGATGACTAAGGTACAGGCACTCTCAAGACAGTTATCACAGATAACATGACGAGCACTCTGGCCGATTAACGTCGCACTGTTTAAACGATTAAGAGCAACATTCGCGATTCGACGAGCTATATCTGAGGATTGAGCGGAGAAAATTTGAATAAGGTACTGTTTGCTGTCACACCACTCTCGCAGGTCAAATTGAGATTTAAATAACTCCTCAGTATTTGAGAGAAATGTAAATGTTTGCATGCCAACCCTTGTTCAAAATCGAGTGAAGTGAGAACCCGCAACCACTGCTATGACTGAATGAATCGATAAAAAGTAGTCGCCAATTATCCTAGCCTAAACAGGCTTTTGTTGGCGACTAATGTAACAATTCACTATCATAAATGCGACACAATAAGCTAACAGTAGCCATTAAATTAGTCGCATAAAATCGCTAAGTTGCTCTATTTCAACATCAGGAAGCACACTCGCCTTCGAAGAGAGGTATAAATTGGAACCAGTGTCATTAAACCAGCATGCTTGGAAGCCGTTTTTCTTGGCTCCGTAGACATCGGTTCGCAGGTGATCACCCACATGAAGAATGTTATTCGCATCAAAACCTAGGTATTGCTGCGCTTTATCAAACATATCTGGGTAGGGTTTGGCTCTGCCATCAGGGCCCGCTTTAAGGACTAATTGGAAGTACTGCCCTAAGCCAATTTTATGCGGGTCTACATTGCCATTGGTAATCGCTACCAAGGGAATGCGTTGGCTAAGCTCTGCCATCACTCGATGTGTTTCTTGAGGAACATCGACTTGATTGCGCAGCCATAAGGCATGTTCGATACCTTCACGAGCCGCCTGTTCAGCTTGCTGCTGTGAATAACCCAACTGCAGTAACCCGACCTTTATCTGCGTTTCACGCCACACGGTGACATCGTGCTTTAGCATTGGATTATCGGATGCGACCTGCTGCTTTATGCCCTGCCACTCTTCGAGTGATAAAGAGGCCGACACTGGATGCTTTTGATAAAGCCACTGCGCCATCTCTTTCTCAACCTTCATGATCACAGGCCAGTTGTCGTACAGGGTGTCATCCAAGTCAAAGGTCATGGCTTTGATCGGCTTTAAGCCTCGATAAATTCGCATAGTAAAACCTTTAATCTAATCTTTGTTCTTCTTACGAGCTCTTGGATGAGCCTGATCATAAGCTTGCGCTAAGTGCTGGAAATCCAAGTGGGTATACACTTGCGTGGTCGAGATGTTTTCGTGCCCTAATAACTCTTGAACAGCACGAAGGTTTTGGCTCGACTCGAGTACATGCGTGGCAAAAGAGTGACGCAGTTTGTGCGGACTAATATGGCTCGCCACAGCCTGCTTCTTACCCCACTCTTCCATACGCTTTTGCACACTACGATGAGAGATACGCGTCCCTAGTTTAGAAACAAACAGTGCAGTTTCTCCCGGCGAAGCCAATTCACCACGAACCTTGAGCCATTTATCGACCCATTCTTTGGCTAAACCAGAAAACGGCGCCTTGCGTTCTTTGTCGCCCTTACCAATCACTCGGATCTCGCCTTGACGCCCCAACACATCTTTAAGGTTGATGCCAACCAGCTCTGCCAGTCGCAAACCTGCGCCGTACATCACTTCCATCATCGCTCGGTCACGAATCGACAGTGGATCGTCCTCATTCACATCAAGCAGTTGACCCACTTCATCGACATCGAGGTTTTTAGGCAGAGGACGTTGTTTTCGAGGTGCCGAGACCCCTTTGGCTGGGTTGGCGGTCATTTCGCCACGCAAAACAAGGAAATCAAAGAAGCTGCGTAGTGAAGACAAACGCGTTGCAATGCTGCTCGCTTTCATCCCCTCACGCATGCCTTTACTGGCAAGTTGTCTTACCCACGCAGCATCGACTTGGTCCCAGTCTTTTAGTCCAAGAGTGACTAAATGAGCGGCCATAGTTTCAAGTTGTTGTCGGTAATTACGTTGGGTGTGTAGGCTGAGTCCCTTCTCGCTTCTGAGATATTCATAGAAGCGAGAAAGTGGCTTTTGAAGACTGTTAGGAAGAGGTATTTTGGGCTCTAGGCTCATTATTTATCTGCCAAGGTAAGGTGTCCGCCAAGTGAGCAACAACAAGCGCTAAATGGCGTAAAAAGAGCGTATCCATATGAGGTTGGAAATGTCCGCCATCTTCACTAGAGAAAGCGAGCAAACCCAATGGAGACTGCTTAGCAAGTGGAAGTACTACATAAGAGCCTAGCTCTGGAACCTGAAAATCACCAAACAAATCGTGTCTATCGGCTTTTCTCAGGCGTCCTAGATAAGCATCTTTGCCATTAAAATGGTTAAGCGAAAACTTCGAATAACCCTCGGCACTCAGTTGATAAAAACCGGATTGAGAAAGAATTCGAACATGCGCTTTAAGCCCAAGGTCTAATGCTTTCTGTTCAACGGCCTTAATCACCTGCATGAAGTCGCTGCATTTCAGCACTTGGGCTTGCAGATCCATAAACTCATAAAAGGTTTTATCGTTATTCGCCGCCAGCGACATCAAGCCAGTGATCTCTTCTTCGAGCTCTTCGATTCGATGACGTTGGCGTTTAAGTTGAATCTCAACCAGAGAAACAGCGCCCTGCTCAACGTTATTGATAGCAAGGCGATCAACCAAATCTTTTCTGTCTTGGAAAAAACCTGGGTTATCACGTAAATATTCCGCGACCACTTCTGCGGTGAGTGCGTCGGCTTCAACGTAAGACAAAACCTATCCTTTATGTTTTATGAATCTATTGGTTATAAATCGTTATTAGCAAGAAAGTTGACCATCAAACACATGCGTTGCAGGGCCGGTCATAAACAGAGGTTTACCCGGACCTTGCCAACTGATGTGCAAGTCACCGCCAGGTAGACGAACTTTCACATTCTCAGCCAATAAGCCTTGGGTAATACCTACCGCAACCGCGCCACATGCACCGCTGCCACACGCTTTAGTTTCGCCAGCACCACGCTCATAAACACGTAAGCGAACCTCTTCACGGTTAACCACCTGCATAAAGCCAGCATTAACACGCTCAGGGAAACGTTCATGTGATTCAAGAAGCGGGCCTAAGGTATCTACATCCGCTGTGTCAACATCATCAACAACAGTCACCACATGTGGGTTACCCATGCTCACCGCACCACAGAACAAGGTGTGTACATCCGTTCTCAGAATATAGGTCTTCTCTGGCTGCTTGGCCTTGAATGGAATCTTACCTGGTTCGAACTCAGGAATGCCCATGTTGACTGTGATCAGGTCATTCTCTTCAATCTTGAGAACCATTTTGCCTTTCTTGGTACTCACGTTAATGCTGTACTTATTCGTTAAGCCTTTCATGCGTACGAATCGTGCAAAACAACGAGCGCCATTGCCACACTGCTCCACTTCACTGCCATCCGCATTGAATATGCGGTAATGAAAATCAGTTTCTGGATCATAGGGAGCCTCAACCACAAGTAGCTGATCAAAGCCCACACCAGTGTGTCGATCCGCCAAACGACGGATCAAATCTGGAGAAAAGAAAATATTTTGAGTAATGCAGTCCACGACCATGAAATCATTGCCCAAACCATGCATTTTAGAAAAGTGGAAGTGCATAACGCTTAAAATTACTCCGGAAGAATGTTTTCAAGTTCCCACAGACTCGTAAGCTCTTCACGCTGACGAACCAAGTGAGTTTTATCGCCATCCACCATCACTTCAGCCGCACGCGAACGAGTGTTGTAGTTAGATGACATCGCAAAGCCATAAGCACCCGCAGAACGAACTGCCAGTAAATCGCCTTCTTCAAGAACTAGGTCACGATCTTTACCTAGGAAGTCACCTGTCTCACAGATAGGGCCAACCAAATCGTAAGTCACCGCTTCACCCTGACGTGGGCTTACTGGAACAATATCTTGCCAAGCTTGGTAAAGCGCTGGACGCATTAGGTCGTTCATCGCGGCATCGATGATGGCAAAGTTCTTATGCTCCGTTGGCTTCAGGAACTCGACTTTCGTTAATAATACACCAGCGTTAGCAGCAATCGCTCTTCCAGGCTCGAAAATCAGCTCTAGATCAGAATGATTGTCTAGGCGAGCCAATAGGGCTTTCGCGTAGTCAGAAGGCTGTGGTGGTAATTCATCACGATAAACCACACCTAAGCCACCACCAACATCAAGGTGTTTGATGTTGATACCGTTAGCACGCAGTTGGTCGATAAGAGCAAGCAGACGATCAGTTGCATCGATGAAAGGTTCGATATCCGTTAGCTGAGAACCGATGTGGCAATCAATACCGTGGATAGACAAGTTATCGAGTGTTTGTGCAAACGCATAAACAGCTGGAGCACGGTCGAAGGCAATACCAAATTTGTTATCACGCAGACCTGTAGAAATGTAAGGGTGAGTGTTTGCATCAACATCTGGGTTGATACGCAGTGAAATCGGCGCTTTAACACCAAGCTCACCAGCCACTTTATTCAGTCGCTCTAGTTCTGGTTCAGACTCTACGTTGAAACACTTAATGTTCAACTCAAGCGCACGCTTCATTTCAGCGGCTGTTTTGCCGACACCAGAGAACACAACTTTCGCCGGATCGCCACCTGCAGCAACCACACGCTCTAACTCACCGCCAGAAACGATGTCAAAGCCTGAGCCCAAACGAGCCAAAGTGTTCAATACGCCAAGGTTCGAGTTAGCTTTAACGGCATAACACACCAAGTGTGGATGCTCACCAACCGATGAATCAAACGCATTCCAGTGGCGTTCTAATGTTGCACGAGAATATACATACAGCGGTGTACCATATTGCTCTGCTAGTTGTGAAAGTGCGACGTCCTCAGCCCAAAGCTGGCCATCTTCCTGATAGTTGAAGTAATCCAAAGTTCTTATCCCTTATAAATAACGATTTCTGCGTGTTTCACTTATTGTGATTGTTCAGTCTGCTGAACTTCATCAGGATCGTATAACGGACCCGTTTGACCACAACCAGAAAGTCCAATAACGGACACCATAAACAGAGCGGTAATTAATTTTTTCATTTTGCATATCGTGATTATTAACTCAATGCCCCCTATAATCGCACCACACTCAGGAAAAGCAATAGGATAGAAAGGATGAACGAGACTGAATTTCATCAGCTGGTCGATATACAGATGCAAAACATCGAAGAAGCTATCGATGAATCAGAGGCAGATATTGATTACGAAGTGACTGGTAACGTGATGACGCTGGAGTTTGAGAACCGCAGCCAAATCATCATTAACCGCCAAGAACCAATGAAAGAAATCTGGTTGGCGTCTAAATCTGGTGGCTTCCACTTTAAATTAATCGACGACAAGTGGACATGTTCTAAGACGGGCATGGAGCTGTTTGAGATGGTGAAAGAAGAATGCGTGAAGCACGCAGGTGAAGAGATCGATTGGGTCTAATCATTTGTAAGCAAAACTAAAAAGGAGTGAATCAATCACTCCTTTTTTAGTATCAATCAGTCTTAATAAGCCTAGATGTTCACTATCTTTGAACTCCGAGAAGCTAACGTCGCATCGTTACGGTAAGGCACAACATAAGAGTTGCCCTCTTCAGGATGAACGATTTGATAGTACTGAGGTAAGTTAAAGTTTATCAACTTAGACGACATCTTCGACTCATCTTTTACCGATGTGTAGAAAGAGTTTACGCTCGCGATCATCTCATCTTTTTCGCCGCTGTACTGGTGATACACCTCAACCTGGTTCGACTCGTCCAATACATAAATATTGAAACCTTTGTCGGTATCTTCAAAGAAGAACTGAATTAAGCCCTCACTCGCAAAACCATCCACCACTTCTGGTAATTGATACTCTTGCTCTTTGTCGAGCATCAGTAAAGGTGAACCCTTCAACTTGTTAGTTGAGATACTACGATAAAAGTCGACCGAGTTTTCCAACATCTGTACCGACACACCACGGCGTTCAAAGAACAGACCAAACATCTTGTTAGCTAAGCGAATAGCCTTAAAGCGACGGCGTTTTTCTGGTTCGATTGGTTTTAATCGTAAATCGATACACTCAGCAAGCAGTTGATACACCATATTACGCATCACACCACGCAGGTTCTTGCTATAACAGAACACATCGACCGATTCTGGCGGTAAAGCATCTTGGTGCATTTTGCCAAGTACCGTTTTAAGCGCATCAAGCATTGCGGTATCACCTTGGAAGTGAAGCGTACGTACTTCATGCCAAGAGTTACGATAAACCAAATCGACACTGCCGACTAAGCTCTTACCTTCTTCACCAAAACTGAAGATATCGGCATTCTTCAGATCAACCTTCAAGGCACGACCGCTTAACTCAGAAGTCGGATCATTTTCAAAGTTGATGAACATCGCTAACTGGCTGATCTCACACGGGCTCGCCAGTGCTTGCATACTTGGGCGGCGTTTACGCAAAGAGAAGGTATTGCGAAGGTCGCTCACCATTTGATAGAACTTATCGATATCAATATGAGCGTCACGAACCACAGAGTGCAAACGTGTCGATTCAGTAATCAAACCATTAAAGAATGACCAAGCAACCAGCTTACTCAAGTACTCATGGTGCTCAAGTGAAGGCTGGCCAAGGATACGGTGCGCAATCAGTGGCTGTTTGTACAAGTACCAACCCGCTTTATTGGATTGCCCTTGGCGAACCTCAATAAAGCTCAAGTCAGGTTCATGCAGATCCGGAGAAATTTGCGGATTCAGTAACGTCACTTTACCCGGCAACACCTCAAACGCAGCATAAAGCTTACGTGCCAAGATACTGATATCTTGTGGGCTGATTGCCGAAGTAATGTCGTTACGACGTGCAAATTGAATCAGGTTACGATAGCTCAGCATCAAGGCATCAAGCAACGCATGGTGCACCACTTTAACTTGCTCAACCTTCCAGTTACGGCGGTTATCGAGCTCAGCAATGGTTTCCTGCCCCCAATTCCAAGACTTAGTCATCTCGGTTAAGGCTTCACGACGCCATGCAACTGAACCGATACCTGCTTCTCGCGACAACTTCTCGTGGGTCTTAAGGTAGAAACAGCGTCTCACCAAATCCAAACGAGTGTGGTCGTTAATGCGTTCTAGGTAGCGAGTTACCTTTTCTAGCATCAGATAGTAACTATCCATGCCATACAGATCAGGTTCATCCGCAAAGAAGCGGCGCTTGGTATCGATACTCAATAGTTGGGTGTTTGGGTATTCCCATGAATAAGCTTCTAGCAGGATCGCCTTTAACACCGACTTATACGGTGAGTCGATACTCTTGTAGAGTTGCCACAAGTTAGAACCGAAGTACTCTTCCGCGGGAATGCGATTCAGCTTGCCGAAATCGATCCACTGCGAACAATCAAGATAACCATCCTGACATAGGCCTTGAACGTATTGGTCATAACACTCTTCCATTTCTGGCGGAATGATTTGCCACAACAAGCGTTGGCCAGCTAAACGAACAGCTGAACGATAGAACTCATCAAGCAATAACAAGTGCTGGGAAGAGCCACAGTTATCACCGGTCATCTCTTCAGAATGGTTCGAGCGGAAACGCTGTTCATCCATCAAGAAAAAGTTAGCTTCAACACCCAAGGTTTCAGCCCAATCGGTAATCAGCAGGCACTTGTTCGTCAAGCTATCGCGCGCTGGACCATCCATATCAGGAGAAACACATACCCAGATATCCAGATCACTTGAGGTGCTTTGACCAATAGAAGAGGTACTACCCATGGTGTACAAACCAAGGATTGCAGGTTCAGCAGCCTCGGTAAGTTTACCGCCAAGTGTTAATTCGGTATCAGACACAAATTGTTTTTGGAATTCATTAAGCGTGAAGCTACGAATTCCAAAAGGAACTTGTTGGTCATAGTAACCAGGCATCATTGGGTGATTGAAATGAAGAAGTGCGGGGATTAGGTTAAAAACTCGCTGGCCTTGGACATTCATCAACGCCAACGCACGATCAATGCGCTGCTGATTTAGATTGTCTAATCGTTGAATCAAAGTCTGAGTGTAAGCCTGCAAGGTAAGTCCTTGGTTTGAGATTAAATGCACTTCTGTTTAGTTACTGAACGAAAGCAGCAACAAAACGTGATCAATTTAACACTTTTACCCCTAATGGTAAAGCAAAGGAACCCGTCATACTGGCCAATTCCTTAATGACAGAAAGTTAAACTCACGGCGCCGTAGTGTCCTCTTTATTGACTATTTCTAATAATAGCCCATGTTTCAAATGAGATACCAATCACACTATTTTGGTGAACTCATGAAAATCTCTCAGCTATCAAAGCATGGAATGATCAAACAGTAAGAATTTTCGCCTCACAATGGTAGGATTAGGCTATTACAGAACCTATATCGGAAACACCATGACAAATTCAGCACCAATCCGTATCGCAACCAGAAAAAGCCCTCTTGCCCTTTGGCAGGCATACTTTGTAAGGGATGCACTGCAAGCTGCTCACCCTGGTTTAGAGGTTGAGTTGGTAACTATGGTGACCAAAGGTGACATCATCCTAGATACCCCACTGGCTAAAGTTGGCGGTAAAGGACTGTTCGTTAAAGAACTCGAAGTGGCAATGCTAGAAGGTCGTGCTGACCTTGCGGTTCACTCAATGAAAGATGTACCTGTCGACTTCCCTGAAGGTCTAGGTCTGGTAACGATCTGTGAACGTGAAGACCCACGTGATGCTTTCGTATCAAACACTTACAACAACATTGATGAGCTACCACAAGGTGCTGTCGTGGGAACATGTAGCCTACGTCGTCAATGTCAGCTATTAGAATACCGCCCTGATTTAATCATCAAGGAGCTGCGTGGCAACGTTGGCACTCGTCTAGGTAAACTCGATGATGGCCAATACGATGCTATCGTCCTAGCGGCAGCTGGCCTTAAGCGCCTAGAACTTGAAGAGCGTATCCGTAGCTTTATCGAACCAGAACAGTCTCTACCTGCTGTAGGCCAAGGTGCTGTGGGCATTGAATGTCGTCTTGATGATGAGCGTCTGATTAAGCTTCTTGAGCCACTGAATCACCAAGACACAGCCGATCGCGTGCTTTGCGAACGTGCAATGAACCTAACTCTTGAAGGCGGTTGTCAGGTACCTATCGGTAGCTACTCACTGTTAGATGGCGACAACATCTGGCTACGTGCACTTGTTGGTGAACCTGACGGCTCTAAGATGGTTCGCGGTGAGATCTCTGGTCCTCGTAAAGACGCTGAAGCACTGGGCGTTACTCTGGCTAATCAACTGCTGGATGACGGTGCGAGAGAAATCTTAACTAAGCTTTACGCAGACCAAGAATAATCATGACAGTGTTGGTAACTCGTCCCGGCTCAGAGGGACAATCGCTTTGCCAACAACTAGCGGATGAAGGGATTCAAGCAATCCATCATCCGCTTATTCGTATCGTTGATAACCCAGACTCTGCGTATTTAAGCACTCAGCTCAATAACAGCGATATCATTATTGCAGTCAGTCACCATGCTGTGACAGCTGCCCAAAGCATCCTTTCCAAAACCTCATCTATTTGGCCTACTTCGCCGCTTTATCTTGGCGTTGGTCAAAAAACTGCGCACGTTTTAAGCAAAGTCTGTAAACAAAAAGTAAACTATCCTCAAGTTAGTGATAGTGAACATCTTCTTAAACTTACTGAACTTAATGGTGTCGATAATAAATCCATTTTGATACTACGTGGCAATGGTGGGCGTGAGCTCATTAGAGATTCTTTACTCAATCGAGGTGCACAAGTCTCTTATTGTGAGACCTACCGTAGAGAATATATTCCCATTAACGACCACAATACCTATCAAACATGGATAAACCAAAATACATCAAAAGTTGTCATCACTAGTCAGGAACAATTGGAGTATCTCTGCTCAATAACCCCTGACGAGTATTTGGCTTGGCTTTCAACAAGACAACTATTTGTCCCAAGTCAGCGCATAGCAGAACGAGCACAACAACTCGGGTTCTCCAATGTGATTAATACTCAAAGTGCTACGAACCAAATATTACTGGCTGCTCTCCGGCCTTAGCTAGAAACAGGAAATAAGCATGACAAGCAAAAAAAATAATGAGCATATTGAACCTGAAAAGAAACAAGATACTCAGCCAGTAGTTGTTGAAAACGAAAAAGCTGAATCTACAGAGACAAAACAGCCTGAAGAAAAACTTGATGCCTCTGCGTCAAATACCGCTCAAAATGAACAGTCTCAAGCTGAACATAAAGAGCAAATAGAGAAAGCGGAAAAGCAAGGTAAGCGCGGTGTCACACTAGGCGCTATTGCGATCGCTTTTTCTATTATTTTCAGCGGTGGCATTGCCTTTCAAATGCAACAAAAGAGCGCCGATTACTCAGCTCAAATCGCTGCGCTTCAAGCGCAACTACAAAATACACAATCTGCAGTAAATAAAGACCTACAAACCATCAAGCAAGAGACCATCCAAGAAGCATCACATGCGGTGGAAAAAACTCAGGTGGTTCAATCCCAACAACAGAAAAGCATTCAAAGCCTTCAGTTGGCCGTTGCTGACGTTAAAGGCCGACGCCCGAATGACTGGTTACTTGCCGAAGCCGATTACCTTGTAAAACTCGCTGGCCGTAAACTGTTCCTTGAGCATGATGCCGTTAGCGCAACCAAACTGATGGAGAGCGCCGATCAGCGTATCGCAGCACTGAATGATCCAAGCTTAGTGTCTCTCCGTCAATCTATGACCAATGACATTACTAAGCTTCGCACTATCCCTCTGATCGACCGTGATGGTTTAGTTCTGCGTATTACAAGCCTTCAACAACAAGTCGATAACCTGCCTCTAGCTAACGCTATTCTTCCAGAAGCTGCGGTCGTTGAGAAACAAGCTGTGTCGCAAGACATCAATGATTGGCAAAACAACTTGATGACGTCGATGAAAGACTTCTCAGAAAACTTCATCACTTTCCGTAGTCGTGATGGTGAAGTTATCCCACTACTATCACCAGAACAGCACTTCTACTTGCGTGAAAACATCAAAGGCAAGCTAGAGACAGCAATTCGCGCGGTCTACAAAGAGCAAGGCGAAGTCTATAGTGCTGCGCTTAAGACAGCTAACGAATGGTCGAAGTCGTATCTAAACCAAGATAACAACTCAGTAATCGAGTTCGAAAAGGCGATTAAACAGCTAAGCGAGCAGAATATTTCCGTGAAATACCCTGTAAAGCTTGAGTCTCAAAATGAGTTGTCAGATGTCATTCGTGAACGTCTACGCCGTGAGGTAACGGTAATGACCTCGGAGGAGAAATAATGATTCGTTTGATTTTTCTTTTCCTTATTCTCGGTGCGGGCCTGTTTGTTGGTACTCAATTCTCGGGTCAACAAGGTTATGTGCTGATCTCAATTGCCAATAAGACGATTGAGATGAGTGTGACAACAATGGCTATCTTTGTGATTGCCCTTTTGGCTGCACTGTTTGGCTTAGAGTACCTATTTAAAAAGCTTATTTACGCGAGCTCAACAACTTGGAACTGGTTCAGCGTTCGTAAACTAAAACGCTCTCGTCGTTATACCAATGAAGGCATCATCAAGCTTCTTGAGGGTGATTGGAAAGGCGCAGAGAAGAAAGTAACTCGCTGGGCGAATCACCACGACATGCCTCTGCTTTGTTACTTAGTGGCGTCACAAGCAGCACATGAGCAAGGTAATACTGCTGAGCGCGATAAGTATATAGAGCTTGCTAGCCAACAAGACGATTCTCTATTGGCCGTTGAACTAACTAAAGCCAAGCAACAAATCAGCGAATCAAATTACGAAGCTGCTTTCGATACGCTTTCAAACCTTAAAGGTTCACACCCTAACAACACTGCAGTGCTTGGATTGCTAAAAGCGACCTACATGCAACTTAAGTTATGGCAGCCATTGTTGGAGCTAACGCCAAAACTCGCTAAGAACAAGCTTCTAACGGCAGATGAGCAGCGTGAGCTAGAACAGAAAGCACAATGTGGTTTGCTTCACGACGTCGCACAGCAACAAGGCAGCGAAGGGCTAATCAGTCACTGGAATAAGCTTCCAAGAAAACAGAAGCAAAGTTCACACCTTGTATCGTGCTTTGTGAAACAACTGATCGCACGTAAAGCTGATTCAGAAGCCTTCACAGTGATTAAAGAGAACATTGCGAAGAATGGTTCAAACGAACTCTACATGTTGCTTCCTGAACTTAATCTAGCCGATCACCACCCAGTGGTTGTGATGCTAGAGCGTGCAATCAGTAAAGATAGCAACAATGCAGAAGCACACAGTGCATTAGCTCAATTCTACCTAAGGGAGCAAAAATGGGCAGAAGCGCAAAGCCACTTCGAAAAAGCACTAGCACTTCGTTCTAATGTTTCAGATTACGGCTACCTATCTGATGCACTAGAGAAGCAGAACCTAACCAAAGCGGCTCACGAAGTATCTCGTAAAGCACTCGCTCTAGTTCAGCCAGCTTAAGCAAATACACTTAGCAGGAAGCCGATGCCAAGCATCGGCTTTTTTGTGTCTGCTATTTGCCTCAAGATAACGTCCAGTCCAATAATCCAACCTTTCGTCAGATACAGTTTAAGCGTAGATATCCCGCAAGGTAACTAAACCAAGCCCAACAGACTCTAGACATCATACTGAGGCACAAGAGTAATCGTAAATGATTCATTGAGCCTCTCCAATGGAACTTGGAGCGGCTTTAGCTCGAACTCTCGCGAGAGTATTTCAATAGCAAATAAACTCTTTAGAAGCGATTAGAGCTGACAAATATTCGCTATACGAACATCTAGCCTGGCTAGGGCTGTACCAAAGAAAGTCAAACACCTCAGAAGGTTTTAGATTAGTTGAGAACTCAGAATTCGACGATCCATTTCCAACTATAGAGCCAGCAATCCAAGTAATTCTTCCTTTATACAACGAGTAGATAGCACTCAATCACAGTGCTTAAAACACTACGATTACTTAAACATCACCACCTAGGCTTTATCCGTAATTAATCCATTAAGTAAAGCTCACTCGTTATCAGAACCTACAGACAGAAACATCACTATGAAAGCCGAGCTTTCTAATCTCAATAGATACAGTGGCAATTCAAGGTAAACAACCTCATGCAAGTCAGTACTAGGCTTTCTAATAACCGGCAAACATCGAGGCCGCGAACTACGGACAAGCCATTAGTGGGACTCTTTCGACCTAGGAATAAACAGCAAGACTTCTTAGTAAGTGCTGTTGTGGCAGCCCGAAACGAGCGGAGCTTGAGCGAAAACCAGACGATCTATAGCCAGAAACGACGAAAGCCTAGTCGTAAGACTAGGCTTTCTGATAATTGGCTATGCTGGTATTCCATCGGACTCGCGCACGAGTAGAACTCTTTCGCCCGAAGGAAATGTACAATGATTCAAATGTAAAAAAGCCCTGCTATTTCTAGCAGGGCTTTTCTAATAAGTGGCGGAGTGGACGGGACTCGAACCCGCGACCCCCGGCGTGACAGGCCGGTATTCTAACCAACTGAACTACCACTCCGCAGTGGACTACTTGTCGTCGCTGACAAGTCGTTCATAATTTAAAGCCTGGCGATGTCCTACTCTCACATGGGGAAGCCCCACACTACCATCGGCGCTATTGTGTTTCACTTCTGAGTTCGGCATGGAATCAGGTGGGTCCACAATGCTATGGTCGCCAAGCAAATTTTAAAATTCGGAAAACTGTATTTAAAAGTAACTCTTCAAACTCATTCAAGGTCTGTCTTTGAGTCCACAAAACCCCTTGGGTGTTGTATGGTTAAGCCTCACGGGCAATTAGTACAGGTTAGCTCAATGCCTCGCAGCACTTACACACCCTGCCTATCAACGTTCTAGTCTTGAACAACCCTTAAGGACGCTTATAGCGTCAGGGAAAACTCATCTCAGGGCTCGCTTCCCGCTTAGATGCTTTCAGCGGTTATCGATTCCGAACTTAGCTACCGGGCAATGCCATTGGCATGACAACCCGAACACCAGAGGTTCGTCCACTCCGGTCCTCTCGTACTAGGAGCAGCCCCCTTCAATTTTCCAACGCCCACGGCAGATAGGGACCGAACTGTCTCACGACGTTCTAAACCCAGCTCGCGTACCACTTTAAATGGCGAACAGCCATACCCTTGGGACCGACTTCAGCCCCAGGATGTGATGAGCCGACATCGAGGTGCCAAACACCGCCGTCGATATGAACTCTTGGGCGGTATCAGCCTGTTATCCCCGGAGTACCTTTTATCCGTTGAGCGATGGCCCTTCCATTCAGAACCACCGGATCACTATGACCTGCTTTCGCACCTGCTCGAATTGTCATTCTCGCAGTCAAGCGGGCTTATGCCATTGCACTAACCACACGATGTCCAACCGTGTTTAGCCCACCTTCGTGCTCCTCCGTTACTCTTTGGGAGGAGACCGCCCCAGTCAAACTACCCACCAGGCACTGTCCGTAATCCCGATTCAGGGACCAACGTTAGAACATCAAAACTACAAGGGTGGTATTTCAAGGACGACTCCACCACATCTAGCGACGCGGTTTCAAAGTCTCCCACCTATCCTACACATGTAGGTTCAATGTTCAGTGCCAAGCTGTAGTAAAGGTTCACGGGGTCTTTCCGTCTAGCCGCGGGTACACTGCATCTTCACAGCGATTTCAATTTCACTGAGTCTCGGGTGGAGACAGCGTGGCCATCATTACGCCATTCGTGCAGGTCGGAACTTACCCGACAAGGAATTTCGCTACCTTAGGACCGTTATAGTTACGGCCGCCGTTTACCGGGGCTTCGATCAAGAGCTTCGACCGAAGTCTAACCCCATCAATTAACCTTCCGGCACCGGGCAGGCGTCACACCGTATACGTCATCTTACGATTTTGCACAGTGCTGTGTTTTTAATAAACAGTTGCAGCCACCTGGTATCTGCGACTCTCGTCTGCTCCATCCGCAAGGGACTTCACTGATAAGAGCGTACCTTCTCCCGAAGTTACGGTACCATTTTGCCTAGTTCCTTCACCCGAGTTCTCTCAAGCGCCTTGGTATTCTCTACCCGACCACCTGTGTCGGTTTGGGGTACGATTCCTTACAATCTGAAGCTTAGAGGCTTTTCCTGGAAGCATGGCATCAATGACTTCACTACCGTAGTAGCTCGACATCGTATCTCAGCGTTAAGAAAGTCCGGATTTACCTAAACTTTCCGCCTACGTACTTGAACCTGGACAACCGTCGCCAGGCCCACCTAGCCTTCTCCGTCCCCCCATCGCAATTGTAAGAAGTACGGGAATATTAACCCGTTTCCCATCGACTACGCCTTTCGGCCTCGCCTTAGGAGTCGACTTACCCTGCCCCGATTAACGTTGGACAGGAACCCTTGGTCTTCCGGCGAGGGAGTTTTTCACTCCCTTTATCGTTACTCATGTCAGCATTCGCACTTCTGATACCTCCAGCAGCCCTTACAGACCACCTTCAACGGCTTACAGAACGCTCCCCTACCCCACATACCCTAAGGTACGTAGCCGCAGCTTCGGTGTATAGCTTAGCCCCGTTACATCTTCCGCGCAGGCCGACTCGACCAGTGAGCTATTACGCTTTCTTTAAATGATGGCTGCTTCTAAGCCAACATCCTGGCTGTCTGAGCCTTCCCACATCGTTTCCCACTTAGCTATACTTTGGGACCTTAGCTGGCGGTCTGGGTTGTTTCCCTCTCCACGACGGACGTTAGCACCCGCCGTGTGTCTCCCGGATAGTACTTACTGGTATTCGGAGTTTGCAAAGGGTTGGTAAGTCGGGATGACCCCCTAGCCTTAACAGTGCTCTACCCCCAGTAGTATTCGTCCGAGGCGCTACCTAAATAGCTTTCGGGGAGAACCAGCTATCTCCAGGTTTGATTGGCCTTTCACCCCTAGCCACAAGTCATCCGCTAATTTTTCAACATTAGTCGGTTCGGTCCTCCAGTTGATGTTACTCAACCTTCAACCTGCCCATGGCTAGATCACCTGGTTTCGGGTCTAATCCTAGCAACTGTACGCCCAGTTAAGACTCGGTTTCCCTACGGCTCCCCTAAACGGTTAACCTTGCTACTAAAATTAAGTCGCTGACCCATTATACAAAAGGTACGCAGTCACACCACGAAGGTGCTCCTACTGCTTGTACGTACACGGTTTCAGGTTCTATTTCACTCCCCTCACAGGGGTTCTTTTCGCCTTTCCCTCACGGTACTGGTTCACTATCGGTCAGTCAGTAGTATTTAGCCTTGGAGGATGGTCCCCCCATATTCAGACAGGATATCACGTGTCCCGCCCTACTCGTTTTCACTGATGATGAGATGTCGATTACGGGGCTATCACCCTCTATTGCGGCACTTTCCAGAGCCTTCATCTGTCTCATTAAAAGCTTAAGGGCTAATCCAATTTCGCTCGCCGCTACTTTCGGAATCTCGGTTGATTTCTCTTCCTCGGGGTACTTAGATGTTTCAGTTCCCCCGGTTTGCCTCCTGTTGCTATGTATTCACAACAGGATACTTACTTATGTAAGTGGGTTTCCCCATTCAGGAATCCCAGACTCAAAGGTTATTACTACCTAATCTGGGCTTATCGCAAGTTATTACGCCTTTCATCGCCTCTGACTGCCAAGGCATCCACCGTGTACGCTTAGTCACTTAACCATACAACCCGAAAGGGTCTTAGTGTATGGCAACTAACCAAGGTTTTTGGTTGTCATTAAGAAGGGTTAATTCTCAATGACTGTTTGCCGGACTCAATGTGATTCAAACGAATTTGAATCGAATACAAGACACTTGAATGTGTTTGTTGTGTTTATCAAAAGATAAACATTGAGAACTTTTAAATTTGATTGAATTACTCGTAAGTAATCAATCAGTCAGCTTTCCAAATTGTTAAAGAGCTTGATTTCTTTCGAAACCATTTTTAAAGACTCTCTTAAGAGAATACTTAAAGATGGTGGAGCTATGCGGGATCGAACCGCAGACCTCCTGCGTGCAAGGCAGGCGCTCTCCCAGCTGAGCTATAGCCCCATCTAGGTCGATATTGGTGGGTCTGAGTGGACTTGAACCACCGACCTCCCGCTTATCAGGCGAGCGCTCTAACCAGCTGAGCTACAGACCCAATATCGTCTCTTAACTTTTCTAAACCTAATCAATCTGTGTGGACACTTATCGTGAGTATCTTCGTATAAGGAGGTGATCCAGCCCCAGGTTCCCCTAGGGCTACCTTGTTACGACTTCACCCCAGTCATGAACCACAAAGTGGTGAGCGTCCTCCCCGAAAGGTTAAACTACCCACTTCTTTTGCAGCCCACTCCCATGGTGTGACGGGCGGTGTGTACAAGGCCCGGGAACGTATTCACCGTAGCATTCTGATCTACGATTACTAGCGATTCCGACTTCATGGAGTCGAGTTGCAGACTCCAATCCGGACTACGACGCACTTTTTGGGATTCGCTTACCATCGCTGGCTTGCTGCCCTCTGTATGCGCCATTGTAGCACGTGTGTAGCCCTACTCGTAAGGGCCATGATGACTTGACGTCGTCCCCACCTTCCTCCGGTTTATCACCGGCAGTCTCCCTGGAGTTCCCGACATTACTCGCTGGCAAACAAGGATAAGGGTTGCGCTCGTTGCGGGACTTAACCCAACATTTCACAACACGAGCTGACGACAGCCATGCAGCACCTGTCTCAGAGCTCCCGAAGGCACACCTGCGTCTCCGCTGGCTTCTCTGGATGTCAAGAGTAGGTAAGGTTCTTCGCGTTGCATCGAATTAAACCACATGCTCCACCGCTTGTGCGGGCCCCCGTCAATTCATTTGAGTTTTAATCTTGCGACCGTACTCCCCAGGCGGTCTACTTAACGCGTTAGCTCCGAAAGCCACGGCTCAAGGCCACAACCTCCAAGTAGACATCGTTTACGGCGTGGACTACCAGGGTATCTAATCCTGTTTGCTCCCCACGCTTTCGCATCTGAGTGTCAGTATCTGTCCAGGGGGCCGCCTTCGCCACTGGTATTCCTTCAGATCTCTACGCATTTCACCGCTACACCTGAAATTCTACCCCCCTCTACAGTACTCTAGTTCACCAGTTTCAAATGCAGTTCCGAGGTTGAGCCCCGGGCTTTCACATCTGACTTAATGAACCACCTGCATGCGCTTTACGCCCAGTAATTCCGATTAACGCTCGCACCCTCCGTATTACCGCGGCTGCTGGCACGGAGTTAGCCGGTGCTTCTTCTGTTGCTAACGTCAAGAGATAGCGCTATTAACGCTACCCCCTTCCTCACAACTGAAAGTACTTTACAACCCGAAGGCCTTCTTCATACACGCGGCATGGCTGCATCAGGCTTTCGCCCATTGTGCAATATTCCCCACTGCTGCCTCCCGTAGGAGTCTGGACCGTGTCTCAGTTCCAGTGTGGCTGATCATCCTCTCAGACCAGCTAGGGATCGTCGCCTTGGTGAGCCATTACCTCACCAACTAGCTAATCCCACCTAGGCATATCTTGACGCGAGAGGCCCGAAGGTCCCCCTCTTTGGCCCGTAGGCATTATGCGGTATTAGCCATCGTTTCCAATGGTTATCCCCCACATCAAGGCAATTTCCTAGGCATTACTCACCCGTCCGCCGCTCGACGCCCATTAACGCACCCGAAGGATTGTTAGTGTCGTTTCCGCTCGACTTGCATGTGTTAGGCCTGCCGCCAGCGTTCAATCTGAGCCATGATCAAACTCTTCAATTTAAGATTTTGTGACTCAACGAATACTGACTTCAAAACTAATATTTACCGAAGTAAACATGTAATTCTAAAGCTATTACCATTCCAACAGAATGATAATGAATTGACTGTGCCAAATAACCGAAGTTATTTGTATTGGTCACTCAGTTCATTGAAATCATTTTGATTCCGAAGAATCTGTTTTATCTAACGATAAAACGTTTTGATATTCATCAACGAGTGCCCACACAGATTGATAGGTTTAAATTGTTAAAGAGCTTTGCTTTCAGTGCCTTAGCACTTAAGCAGGACGCGTATAATACGCTTTCTACTTTGAAAGTCAACATAAAATACTAAGAAAACTTAGAACTCTATGGTGACTTGTCTACTTTGTAGACAAAGTCGAAATTAAAGCCTGGCGATGTCCTACTCTCACATGGGGAAGCCCCACACTACCATCGGCGCTATTGTGTTTCACTTCTGAGTTCGGCATGGAATCAGGTGGGTCCACAATGCTATGGTCGCCAAGCAAATTTTAAAATTCGGAAAACTGTATTTAAAAGTAACTCTTCAAACTCATTCAAGGTCTGTCTTTGAGTCCACAAAACCCCTTGGGTGTTGTATGGTTAAGCCTCACGGGCAATTAGTACAGGTTAGCTCAATGCCTCGCAGCACTTACACACCCTGCCTATCAACGTTCTAGTCTTGAACAACCCTTAAGGACGCTTATAGCGTCAGGGAAAACTCATCTCAGGGCTCGCTTCCCGCTTAGATGCTTTCAGCGGTTATCGATTCCGAACTTAGCTACCGGGCAATGCCATTGGCATGACAACCCGAACACCAGAGGTTCGTCCACTCCGGTCCTCTCGTACTAGGAGCAGCCCCCTTCAATTTTCCAACGCCCACGGCAGATAGGGACCGAACTGTCTCACGACGTTCTAAACCCAGCTCGCGTACCACTTTAAATGGCGAACAGCCATACCCTTGGGACCGACTTCAGCCCCAGGATGTGATGAGCCGACATCGAGGTGCCAAACACCGCCGTCGATATGAACTCTTGGGCGGTATCAGCCTGTTATCCCCGGAGTACCTTTTATCCGTTGAGCGATGGCCCTTCCATTCAGAACCACCGGATCACTATGACCTGCTTTCGCACCTGCTCGAATTGTCATTCTCGCAGTCAAGCGGGCTTATGCCATTGCACTAACCACACGATGTCCAACCGTGTTTAGCCCACCTTCGTGCTCCTCCGTTACTCTTTGGGAGGAGACCGCCCCAGTCAAACTACCCACCAGGCACTGTCCGTAATCCCGATTCAGGGACCAACGTTAGAACATCAAAACTACAAGGGTGGTATTTCAAGGACGACTCCACCACATCTAGCGACGCGGTTTCAAAGTCTCCCACCTATCCTACACATGTAGGTTCAATGTTCAGTGCCAAGCTGTAGTAAAGGTTCACGGGGTCTTTCCGTCTAGCCGCGGGTACACTGCATCTTCACAGCGATTTCAATTTCACTGAGTCTCGGGTGGAGACAGCGTGGCCATCATTACGCCATTCGTGCAGGTCGGAACTTACCCGACAAGGAATTTCGCTACCTTAGGACCGTTATAGTTACGGCCGCCGTTTACCGGGGCTTCGATCAAGAGCTTCGACCGAAGTCTAACCCCATCAATTAACCTTCCGGCACCGGGCAGGCGTCACACCGTATACGTCATCTTACGATTTTGCACAGTGCTGTGTTTTTAATAAACAGTTGCAGCCACCTGGTATCTGCGACTCTCGTCTGCTCCATCCGCAAGGGACTTCACTGATAAGAGCGTACCTTCTCCCGAAGTTACGGTACCATTTTGCCTAGTTCCTTCACCCGAGTTCTCTCAAGCGCCTTGGTATTCTCTACCCGACCACCTGTGTCGGTTTGGGGTACGATTCCTTACAATCTGAAGCTTAGAGGCTTTTCCTGGAAGCATGGCATCAATGACTTCACTACCGTAGTAGCTCGACATCGTATCTCAGCGTTAAGAAAGTCCGGATTTACCTAAACTTTCCGCCTACGTACTTGAACCTGGACAACCGTCGCCAGGCCCACCTAGCCTTCTCCGTCCCCCCATCGCAATTGTAAGAAGTACGGGAATATTAACCCGTTTCCCATCGACTACGCCTTTCGGCCTCGCCTTAGGAGTCGACTTACCCTGCCCCGATTAACGTTGGACAGGAACCCTTGGTCTTCCGGCGAGGGAGTTTTTCACTCCCTTTATCGTTACTCATGTCAGCATTCGCACTTCTGATACCTCCAGCAGCCCTTACAGACCACCTTCAACGGCTTACAGAACGCTCCCCTACCCCACATACCCTAAGGTACGTAGCCGCAGCTTCGGTGTATAGCTTAGCCCCGTTACATCTTCCGCGCAGGCCGACTCGACCAGTGAGCTATTACGCTTTCTTTAAATGATGGCTGCTTCTAAGCCAACATCCTGGCTGTCTGAGCCTTCCCACATCGTTTCCCACTTAGCTATACTTTGGGACCTTAGCTGGCGGTCTGGGTTGTTTCCCTCTCCACGACGGACGTTAGCACCCGCCGTGTGTCTCCCGGATAGTACTTACTGGTATTCGGAGTTTGCAAAGGGTTGGTAAGTCGGGATGACCCCCTAGCCTTAACAGTGCTCTACCCCCAGTAGTATTCGTCCGAGGCGCTACCTAAATAGCTTTCGGGGAGAACCAGCTATCTCCAGGTTTGATTGGCCTTTCACCCCTAGCCACAAGTCATCCGCTAATTTTTCAACATTAGTCGGTTCGGTCCTCCAGTTGATGTTACTCAACCTTCAACCTGCCCATGGCTAGATCACCTGGTTTCGGGTCTAATCCTAGCAACTGTACGCCCAGTTAAGACTCGGTTTCCCTACGGCTCCCCTAAACGGTTAACCTTGCTACTAAAATTAAGTCGCTGACCCATTATACAAAAGGTACGCAGTCACACCACGAAGGTGCTCCTACTGCTTGTACGTACACGGTTTCAGGTTCTATTTCACTCCCCTCACAGGGGTTCTTTTCGCCTTTCCCTCACGGTACTGGTTCACTATCGGTCAGTCAGTAGTATTTAGCCTTGGAGGATGGTCCCCCCATATTCAGACAGGATATCACGTGTCCCGCCCTACTCGTTTTCACTGATGATGAGATGTCGATTACGGGGCTATCACCCTTTATTGCGGCACTTTCCAGAGCCTTCATCTGTCTCATTAAAAGCTTAAGGGCTAATCCAATTTCGCTCGCCGCTACTTTCGGAATCTCGGTTGATTTCTCTTCCTCGGGGTACTTAGATGTTTCAGTTCCCCCGGTTTGCCTCCTGTTGCTATGTATTCACAACAGGATACTTACTTATGTAAGTGGGTTTCCCCATTCAGGAATCCCAGACTTAAAGGTTATTACTACCTAATCTGGGCTTATCGCAAGTTATTACGCCTTTCATCGCCTCTGACTGCCAAGGCATCCACCGTGTACGCTTAGTCACTTAACCATACAACCCGAAAGGGTCTTGTGTATGGCAACTAACCAAGGTTTTTGGTTGTCATTAAGAAGGGTTAATTCTCAATGACTGTTTGCCGGACTCAATGTGATTCAAACAAGTTTGAATCGAATACAAGACACTTGAATGTGTTTGTTGTGTTTATACCGTTCTTATTAAATAAGAGCAGATAAACATTGAGAACTTTTAAATTTGATTGAATTACTCGTAAGTAATCAATCAGTCAGCTTTCCAAATTGTTAAAGAGCATAAAGCAAAAAGCTTTAATCAATAACTTGCGTTATTAATTAAAGCTCTGGCTTTAACTAAATCTAAACCATCAATCTGTGTGGACACTTATCGTGAATATCTTCGTATAAGGAGGTGATCCAGCCCCAGGTTCCCCTAGGGCTACCTTGTTACGACTTCACCCCAGTCATGAACCACAAAGTGGTGAGCGTCCTCCCCGAAAGGTTAAACTACCCACTTCTTTTGCAGCCCACTCCCATGGTGTGACGGGCGGTGTGTACAAGGCCCGGGAACGTATTCACCGTAGCATTCTGATCTACGATTACTAGCGATTCCGACTTCATGGAGTCGAGTTGCAGACTCCAATCCGGACTACGACGCACTTTTTGGGATTCGCTTACCATCGCTGGCTTGCTGCCCTCTGTATGCGCCATTGTAGCACGTGTGTAGCCCTACTCGTAAGGGCCATGATGACTTGACGTCGTCCCCACCTTCCTCCGGTTTATCACCGGCAGTCTCCCTGGAGTTCCCGACATTACTCGCTGGCAAACAAGGATAAGGGTTGCGCTCGTTGCGGGACTTAACCCAACATTTCACAACACGAGCTGACGACAGCCATGCAGCACCTGTCTCAGAGCTCCCGAAGGCACACCTGCGTCTCCGCTGGCTTCTCTGGATGTCAAGAGTAGGTAAGGTTCTTCGCGTTGCATCGAATTAAACCACATGCTCCACCGCTTGTGCGGGCCCCCGTCAATTCATTTGAGTTTTAATCTTGCGACCGTACTCCCCAGGCGGTCTACTTAACGCGTTAGCTCCGAAAGCCACGGCTCAAGGCCACAACCTCCAAGTAGACATCGTTTACGGCGTGGACTACCAGGGTATCTAATCCTGTTTGCTCCCCACGCTTTCGCATCTGAGTGTCAGTATCTGTCCAGGGGGCCGCCTTCGCCACTGGTATTCCTTCAGATCTCTACGCATTTCACCGCTACACCTGAAATTCTACCCCCCTCTACAGTACTCTAGTTCACCAGTTTCAAATGCAGTTCCGAGGTTGAGCCCCGGGCTTTCACATCTGACTTAATGAACCACCTGCATGCGCTTTACGCCCAGTAATTCCGATTAACGCTCGCACCCTCCGTATTACCGCGGCTGCTGGCACGGAGTTAGCCGGTGCTTCTTCTGTTGCTAACGTCAAGAGATAGCGCTATTAACGCTACCCCCTTCCTCACAACTGAAAGTACTTTACAACCCGAAGGCCTTCTTCATACACGCGGCATGGCTGCATCAGGCTTTCGCCCATTGTGCAATATTCCCCACTGCTGCCTCCCGTAGGAGTCTGGACCGTGTCTCAGTTCCAGTGTGGCTGATCATCCTCTCAGACCAGCTAGGGATCGTCGCCTTGGTGAGCCATTACCTCACCAACTAGCTAATCCCACCTAGGCATATCTTGACGCGAGAGGCCCGAAGGTCCCCCTCTTTGGCCCGTAGGCATTATGCGGTATTAGCCATCGTTTCCAATGGTTATCCCCCACATCAAGGCAATTTCCTAGGCATTACTCACCCGTCCGCCGCTCGACGCCCATTAACGCACCCGAAGGATTGTTAGTGTCGTTTCCGCTCGACTTGCATGTGTTAGGCCTGCCGCCAGCGTTCAATCTGAGCCATGATCAAACTCTTCAATTTAAGATTTTGTGACTCAACGAATACTGACTTCAAAACTACTGTGTAATTTTAAAGCTATTACCATTCCAACAGAATGGTAATGAATTGACTGTGCCAAATAACCGAAGTTATTCGTATTGGTCACTCAGTTCATTGAAATCAATTTGATTCCGAAGAATCTGTTTTATCTAACGATAAAACGTTTTGATATTCATCAACGAGTGCCCACACAGATTGATAGGTTTAAATTGTTAAAGAGCTTTACTTCTTGAGCGTTCCTTTTAAGTAAGGAGCCTCTCGAAGTGGACGGCCATTCTAGCGAATTAACATTCAGTGTCAAACACTTTTTGAAAATTAATTTTATGTCGCTTTCCGTCTTACTGATTCTTGCTGAAGCCTTGTGGCGTCTGCCGTCTCAGTGGGTCGCATTATAGGGAACCCTCTCAGGTTAGCAACTACTTTTTCATAAAAAATGAATAAATAGAGGTTAACTGCCTAATAGTTCACCTAAACGTAAAAAAGAGAGCATTTCTGCTCTCTTTTTACTCAAAATCTAAGAGTATTATTAGATAAAGGCGTAAGCATCAGCGTACATATGGTCACGCTTTGCTTCTTTATTCTGAGTAAATAGGTCTCTTGCAGCACCTGCCATTTCAAAACGACCTGCAATATAGATATCGAAATCAGCCAGTGATTCGAAACTTTGCGTAATTGCTTCAAGTACATTACCCGTTTGACCGTGCCATACTTCAGGCGCTTCTTCTACTACTGGTACAAAGTGCACATTGCTGTGCTTTTCTGCGATGCCTACTAGTTCTTCTTTTGCATATAGCTGGCACTCATCTTTTGCGCCCCAGTATAAGTGAATCTCTTTTTTGCTGTTTTGCGCGATACAGTGATCTAGGATTGAACGCACGTAGCTAAAACCAGTACCACCAGCAATCAATAATAGAGAGCGTTCGCTTTCTTCTTTAACCCACGCATCACCGTGTGGTGCATCAATAGCAATATCGCCATCTTCAGCTTGTGCTTTCTTCATCGCCTCAACAACTTCTAATGCGTAAGCATTGTGCTCTGCTGCACCAATGTGTAACTCAAGCTCACCTTCATGGCGGCATGGGCTGCTTGCAATAGAAAATGGACGTTTATCTTTCTCGCCCATTTCAACCATCAGGTACTGACCCGCTTTAAAAGCGACAGGTGTTTCTGGGTGAAGTAGGATTTGGTAAGTGTTACAAGCCAAAGGCTCGATAGACTTCACTTTACATTTAATAGTCATGTTCTTCCTCTTACTAACCCTTAATCGGCAAAGGTTAGAACTAAATTACTTTCTGCAAATGCTTGGCAAGCGAAAATCCAGCCCTGTTCCTGCTCTTTCTCTGTGAGCATGGGTTCAAGATGGTAACTCACTTGCCCTTCTAATTTTTTGCACATACACATCGCGCATGCGCCAACTTGGCAACGGTTTGGGAAATAGATATCGCTGTTGAGCGCAGCATCCAAGACCGTTTGCCCTTTTTCTACTGTGAAACTGATGTTTTCTGGATATAAGACTACTTGGTAGCTCATGAAATTCCTAGTTGTTCCCAGATGCTATCAATCTTTTTAACGACATCAGGATCTTTTGTAATAGGAACGCCCCACTCGCGAAGACATTCGCCTTCCCATTTATTGGTCGCATCTAGTCCCATTTTGGAGTGTCCAGTTTCGTTCTGTAGGAACAATGTATCTCTGGCCGGATCCATTCTGGTGGTTACCGCCCAAATGATGTCATTCCAGTCACTCACGTTGACATCACCATCACACACGATAACAAACTTGTTCTCATCAAATTGAGACCAAACCGCTTCCATTATTTTCTTACCATTACCTGCAGCTTGCTTATCAATAGACACGACAACCATGCTGGCGTTGTCGTTTTGTAGATGAATATCAATAATTTCAGGGTGAGCCTTAGTTAACTCAGCCAGGTTACCTTCAATATGTTCACTACTTACAGGCGCAGATTCAACGTCTGGCGATAGTGCTAACTCCGCATCCCACTTCTTGGTGATGTCTAAACCCATCTTAGAGCCCAGTCCAACCACTGGTGATGCAAAATCTAACGAATCGATAGGTGTGTTCTCAATCATCAAGCTATCACGAGACGGATCCATGTGTTCACACATCGCAGCCGTTACTTGAGACCAATCACGTGCGTTCACATCCTCATCGCACACCAATACAAATTTGGTGTACATGAATTGACGCAAGAAAGACCATACACCCATCATCACACGCTTAGCGTGACCTGGGTATTGCTTCTTCATTGTCACAACGGCCATTCGGTACGAACAGCCCTCAGGTGGCAGGTAGAAGTCTTCTATCTCTGGGAACTGCTTTTGAAGGATAGGAACAAACACTTCATTTAACGCAACACCCAGTACCGCAGGCTCATCTGGCGGGCGGCCAGTGTATGTGCTGTGATAGATAGGGTTCTCGCGCATGGTTACATGAGTAATCGTAAATACGTGGTGCTTTTCTTTCTCGTTGTAGTAACCCGTGTGGTCTCCGTATGGGCCTTCGTCCGCGAACTCATTCGGGTCGATGTAGCCTTCCATTACGATTTCCGCACTTGCTGGTACTTCTAGGTCATTACTGATTGATTTAACGACCTCAGTTTTACTACCGCGCAGCAATCCTGCAAATGCGTATTCCGATAAGGTATCTGGTACAGGTGTCACCGCGCCAAGAATGGTGGCAGGGTCTGCGCCAAACGCAACAGATACTGGGAATGGTTTGCCAGGATTGGTTTCCATCCAGTCGCGCAGATCAAGTGCTCCACCGCGATGGGCTAACCAACGCATGATGATTTTATTCTTACCGATCTTTTGCTGACGATAGATGCCTAAGTTTTGGCGTTTCTTGTTTGGGCCACGAGTAACCGTTAAGCCCCATGTTAGCAATGGTGCGACATCGTCTGCCCAACAGCTCATCACGGGGATTCTATCTAGGTCGACGTCATCACCTTGCCACACCACTTGTTGGCAAGCCGCTTTACGAAGGCGTTTAGCTGGCATGTTTAATACTTGCTTAAACACTGGCAGTTTATCGATAGCGTCTTTAAAACCTTTTGGTGGCTCAGGCTCTTTTAGATAAGCAAGCAGCTTACCCACTTCACGTAGCTCTTTTACATCCTGACGCCCCATACCAATAGCAACACGATTAGGTGTACCAAATAGGTTGGTCAAAACAGGCATGTCATAGCCTACTGGGTTTTCAAACAATAGAGCCGGGCCACCAGCACGTAGAGTACGGTCGCTAATCTCGGTCATTTCATAGTCTGGGTCGACTGGGTGAGAGATGCGTTTCAACTGACCAATACTTTCAAGATGGTCGATAAAATCGCGTAAATCTTTAAAACTCATAGGACTTCTACATGCTGATTATTCTGCGCTCAGTATATCAAAAAGGGTGACACTGAGATCCCCCTTTTTAATGTGGTTATTGAGAGCCGAAATCCACTTTACGGTAATGCTTGCTCGATCAAAGAACTCTTCACCTGAGGGTTATCATTCACGAGGTCTTGCAACCATCGTGTATGACCTTGTTTTGCTAATTCACGGGCAACCAAAGAGGCTTCATCGGCAATCGCCATTCTAGAGACTAAGAACTGCTTTACCTCTTCCGAGAGTGGATTCACTTTGGTGAGCAAGGTAATCGCTTCATCTTTCAAGCGTGGATTTTTAGTTGCAGCCATAACCTGCTCAAGTGCGAATGCTTGTTTAGTTTCAGCAAGGCGAACCAATTCGGCTTGGCTGTGATAATCCGCCTTCATACGCCATAGGATCTTGTAGACCTCAGGGTCTTCACTCACCTGTGCTAATCGAACCACCACCTCGGAAGACGGTAGCCAACTTACAATCGACGACGTGGTCAGTTGTTTGGTTAGGTAATCAACCGCTTCAGGCGACAAACTGTCTAGCTCTCGGATCAATAGCGCTTCTCGAGTCTGGACTTGGTGTTCAGAGCCAGATAACCACTCTTTCAGGTTGAGATCTTGTTTCTCCGCATCGAGAACAAACACCAAGGTTTTTTGGTCTTGGCGCCACTGCTTAATGAGTCGGTTAGCAATCGAAGGGTAATTAAAAGCAGGGACCGTAAACTCGTAACCATCGCCACGCTCTAATACTTGATAAGTTGGCGTGATAGCAAGTTGCTGCTCAATGAAGATAGACATCTTGGGCGTGAGTACGATTTTTTGCTGTTCGAGCTTCTTCAAGAGTTGGTAACGAGCCACCTCTTGTTGGGGAAATGTCAGGCGCTCAAGTGCAAAGCGTAGCGAATTCACTTCGTCACGCACGACAAACTCGAGCAATTCAGCAGTTTTCAGTTTTACTTGATCATTCTCAAGCCAAGACTCTACTGTAGTTGGAGACATCTCGGTGGCATAGCTAATGCCGACCGGTGAAAATAACAGTGAAGTAGACAGGAGTAATGATGACAACAGTCCATGTTGCATTTTAACTTCCTTGTAACACTTTTGGTCATTCTGCAAGCTGTCGCTACAAAATGCAAATAAAAAGCGCCACCCGAGGGCAGCGCTTTTTAATAACTATCAGCTAATCAATATTACTGACGACGCATTGCGTCAAAGAACTCATCGTTCGTTTTCGTCATTGCTAGCTTGTCGATAAGGAATTCCATTGCGTCGATTTCGCCCATTGGGTGAACAATCTTACGCAGGATCCACATCTTCTGTAGTTCATCGTTCTTCGTAAGAAGCTCTTCACGACGAGTACCAGAGCGGTTGAAATCAATCGCAGGGAATACGCGTTTTTCAGCAATCTTACGGTTAAGGTGCAGTTCCATGTTACCTGTACCTTTGAATTCTTCGTAGATAACTTCATCCATCTTAGAACCAGTATCAACCAGTGCTGTTGCGATGATAGTTAAGCTACCGCCTTCTTCTACGTTACGTGCTGCACCGAAGAAACGCTTAGGACGGTGAAGTGCGTTAGCGTCTACACCACCAGTAAGAACTTTACCTGATGAAGGAATCACAGTGTTGTAAGCACGAGCTAGACGAGTAATAGAATCCAGAAGGATAACAACGTCTTTCTTGTGTTCCACAAGGCGTTTCGCTTTCTCGATAACCATTTCTGCTACTTGTACGTGGCGAGATGCTGGCTCATCGAATGTTGAAGCAACTACTTCACCTTTAACTAGGCGCTGCATTTCTGTTACTTCTTCTGGACGCTCATCGATCAGAAGAACCATCAGTTCACATTCAGGGTGATTGTGAGCGATGCTCTGAGCGATGTTCTGTAGAAGCATTGTTTTACCCGCTTTTGGCGGAGCAACAATCAGACCACGCTGACCTTTACCAATTGGAGACGCAAGGTCAAGAATACGAGCCGTAATATCTTCAGTCGCACCGTTACCACGTTCCATTACCATACGTTCGTTGGCGTGAAGAGGAGTAAGGTTTTCGAAAAGAATCTTGTTACGAGCGTTGTCTGGCTTATCGTAGTTAACAGTGTTTACTTTTAGCAGTGCAAAGTAACGTTCACCGTCTTTAGGTGGACGAATCTTACCGCCAATTGAATCACCAGTACGTAAGTTAAAACGACGAATTTGGCTTGGAGATACGTAGATATCATCAGGGCCAGCCAGGTATGAACTGTCGGCGCTACGTAGGAAACCAAAACCGTCTTGAAGAATTTCTAGAACACCATCACCAAAGATGTCTTCACCACTTTTTGCATGTGCTTTAAGGATGGAGAAGATAATGTCTTGTTTTCTTAGGCGAGCTTGATTCTCAAGACCTAAGCTTTCGCTAAGTTTAACAAGCTCAGACACAGGTCTGTTCTTCAGTTCAGTAAGATTCATAGTGGTGGAAGTTTGTTTAGTCAAAATAGGATCTGTTTTCTTAAGTTAAGAAGGAGTTGGTCACAGGATCGACCAAGAAGAGAAATTCGTTCAATTAACGTGCGATAAATTAGCACTAAAACTAAGACTAGTCCATAGCTTAGAAAAAACAAAACCGCGCATTTGTTAACTGCACGGTTTCTTTTCAAATGCTGACCTGATTAAAGGTTAGCGTCTAAGAACTCTTTAAGTTGAGTTTTAGATAATGCACCAACTTTAGTCGCTGCTACGCCGCCATCTTTGAAAAGAAGTAGCGTTGGAATGCCGCGAATACCAAACTTTGGTGGTGTTCCAGCATTTTGGTCGATATTAAGTTTACCGATAGTGAGCTTGCCTTCGTACTCGTCTGCGATTTCATCAAGAATCGGAGCAATCATCTTACAAGGACCACACCATTCAGCCCAAAAATCAACAAGAACCGGGCCTGCAGCATTGATTACATCGTTATCAAAACCGTCATCAGTTAGCTGCAAAATCTTATCACTCATCTTCCACTCCAATGTATTTTTTAGAACTGGTTGGATGATAACCAGTAAATAGATGCCCTATTGGAATGTATTTACTTTCGTATTGCAAGCTTAAGCTGATATTCTATAGCAATGAAAAAGACGCATATCACAGAGCAAAAGTTCGCCGACTTGGATTTACTTCCGCAAGTCATTGAAGGATTGGAGAAAAAAGGGTTCGATTATTGTACCCCGATCCAAGCCTTGGCGCTCCCGGTACTGCTCACCGGCCAAGACATTGCAGGCCAGGCCCAAACGGGTACTGGTAAAACGCTTGCGTTTCTTACTGCTACTTTCAACCACCTGCTAAAAACACCTGAGCATGAAGGGCGTAAGCCTAACCAGCCACGTGCGATTATTATGGCACCAACGCGTGAACTCGCGATTCAGATCTACAACGATGCTGATTCTCTAGTTGCGAGCACAGGTATCAAAGCAGCATTAGCTTACGGTGGCGAAAGCTACGACAAGCAGCTAGGTAAAATCGAAGAAGGCGCAGATATCTTAATTGGTACTACTGGCCGTATCATCGACTTCTACAAGCAGAAGGTATTTAACCTTAACCACATTCAAGCTGTTGTTCTTGACGAAGCTGATCGCATGTTCGATCTTGGTTTCATCAAAGACATCCGCTTCTTGTTCCGCCGTATGCCTGAGCCAAAAGATCGCCTGAACATGCTGTTCTCTGCGACGCTTTCTTACCGCGTACAAGAGCTAGCGTTCGAACACATGCACAATCCAGAGCATGTTGTTGTTGAGCCAGAGCGTAAAACAGGTCACCGCATCAAAGAAGAGCTGTTCTACCCTTCAAACGAACACAAAATGGCACTACTGCAGACGCTAGTTGAAGAAGAATGGCCAGAGCGCGCTATCATCTTCGCGAACACTAAGCACAAGTGTGAGTCTGTTTGGGGTCACCTAGCAGCAGATGGTCACCGTGTTGGCCTGCTAACTGGCGATGTTCCTCAGAAGAAACGTGAAAAGATTCTTGAGCAATTCACTAAAGGTGATGTTGACCTACTTGTGGCAACCGACGTTGCGGCACGTGGCCTACACATTCCTCAAGTAACACACGTATTCAACTTCGACTTACCAGACGATTGTGAAGATTACGTTCACCGTATCGGCCGTACAGGTCGTGCTGGCGCAAGTGGTCACTCGATCAGCTTTGCTTGTGAAGATTACGCAATCAACTTGCCGCCTATCGAAGAATACATTGAGCACGCTATCCCTGTGTCTGACTACGACTCTTCTGCACTACTAGAAGATCTACCAGCACCATTGCGCTTACGCACACGTAACCCGCAACAGCGTCGTTCAAACAACAATGGCCCACGCAACGGTAACCGTAAACCAAACCAGAACCGTCGCCCACGCCAACCGCGTCATAACAAGGAAGCTTAGTCGCTTATGAGTCAAACAGTGTCACCACCGCTTTACGCTGCAATCGACCTCGGGTCGAACAGTTTTCATATGCTCGTTGTGCGTCATATCGATGGCAGCGTACAAACCATGGCTAAAATTAAGCGCAAAGTGCGTTTAGCTGCAGGCTTAGATGAAAATAATGCGCTTAGTACTGAAGCCATGCAGCGCGGTTGGGACTGTTTGAGTCTCTTTGCAGAGCGACTGCAAGATATTCCGAAAGAAAATATCCGCATTGTAGGTACAGCGACCCTACGTACTGCTATCAATGTGGATATCTTTCTAGAGAAAGCGAACCAAATCCTTGGTTACGACATCAATGTTATCTCTGGTGAAGAAGAAGCTGCGACTATCTATAAAGGCGTGGCACACACTTCGGGTGGCAGTGGCCGCCGACTGGTAGTAGATATTGGTGGCGCAAGCACCGAGATGATCATCGGTGAAGGCTTCTCAGCAAAAGCACTAACCAGCTTAAAAATGGGCTGTGTGACTTGGCTTGAACGCCACTTTAAAGATCGCCAATTAACCGCAACCAACTTTAACAACGCCATTGAAGCGGCAAAGTCGACGTTGGCTCCTATTCTAGATAGCTACACCGATATCGGATGGGATGTGTGTGTTGGTGCCAGCGGTACCGTTCAAGCACTGCAAGAAATCATGTTAGCGCAAGGCATGGATGAGGTTATTACTCATGCCAAACTTAAGCGCCTACAAAAACAAGCGATGATCACTGAGCGCTTGGAAGAGCTAGAAATCGAAGGGCTGACCCTTGAGCGCGCATTAGTGTTCCCAAGTGGTCTTTCTATTCTTATTGCGATTTTTGAGCTGCTTGAAATCGATTCAATGACACTCGCAGGCGGCGCACTCCGTGAAGGCCTAGCCTACGAGATGGTTGATGAGCTACGCCAAGACGATATCCGAGCACGTACCATCAAGAGCGTACAATCACGCTACCAGATGGACGTAAGCTACGGTGAACAAGTGGCTGTCGTGGCACAAACTCTGTTGGATCAAGCCGGCGGAGAAGCTTGGGTGTCAGAACCTCAAGCCAGCGTTCTATTACAAACCGCAGCCAAACTTCACGAAATTGGTTTAACCATCGATTTCAAAAAAGGCGGCGAGCACAGCGCTTACCTACTACAGAACTTAGATCTGCCAGGTTTTACCCGAGCACAGAAATACTACTTGGGTGAATTAACACGTCGTTACCGCGAGCAGTTAACCTCATTGCCAGAGCAACATGCTATCTCAGGTACCAGCAGTAAACGTATTTTACGTATTCTGCGTTTGGCTATTTTGCTAACCCACCGCCGTAACCCAGCGCTAGAACCTGAGTTCAAGCTAACGACAGATGGCAACAACCTGACCTTAACGCTTTCTAAGCAATGGCTAGCAAACAACCCGCTGACCGCTGCAGAGCTAGAGATCGAGTCGAACAGACAAACCGACATCGGCTGGCCTCTTGTTATTGCAGAGCAATAGCACATAGATAAAGCCACTCGTTGCTAAGTTAAAGTCGTCAAAGTAATACCAAAAAGCTCTCTGCATTGAGAGCTTTTTTAGGTCTATCGAAAACCACAATCCGCTGTATCTTTCGCATCAAACCCTCAGTCCATCACACACATCTGATAATCCACTAGATAATTACAACAAATTCATTACATTATGTAATAGAGTTAATATTGTAGATCGGAATTACAAGGGCTCTGTTTGGATGCAGGAGAAAGGGATGTTGGAGAAAAATTCGTGTTTTAGTGTGGATGAGTGGCTGTTCATACCCAATGAAGGACAGATTCTCTTTGCCAACAAAACAGTGACCATTGATAAGCGCTTAACCAAGCTCTTGGAATTCCTGTGCCTTAACCCTGGGCAGACCCACACTCGTGACGAGCTCATCGACCACGTGTGGAGCGGTATGATCCTCACAGACCAAGTGGTAACCCAAGCCGTCTTTGAGCTGCGTAAAGTCCTCAAGCAAAACTCAGAACAACACAGCAGCTACATCATTACTGTACCCAAGCGTGGTTATAAGTTCGAAGCCGATGTTATCCAAAGCAAGATCGAAACTGAACAAACGACAGAGCCAGAGCCTGTAGCGACAGAAAACACCACGCAGCCTTCACCATCGACGGCTACAGCACATCCCGAAGAACAAACGAAAGACACGAAACCCAGTAAAAGAAACCTGATGATTGGTTTGTTGCTTGGTGCGATTGTCGTTTTAGAGTCCGGCTATATCCTCTACTCAGCTACCAGCAGTACTAACAACAAAGAGGCAGCACCAACAACACAGCTCAGACATTATGAGTTTCGTTATGTAGTGCTCGATATCAGTGATGATGTCAGAGCCGATCCTGTTCTCTACGGCACCGTCACCAAGTTTATTGAATACGTGAGTGCCTACAGTGGCATTCGTATCGTACACAGTGAGCCATTACAGAAAATTGCTGCTATCAAGCTCACCTTTGGTACCAGTCCAAGTCGAGACGGTAAACACACGCGACTCACGATGCGTTATCACAACAACATCTCTGATCGATCGCACCTCAACCGTCGTTACCCAACAGAACTACCAGAACTTCATCACACGCTTTATCGCATGGTCGATGACGTCTTAGATTCTCTGTACATCAAAGTACCCAAAGAAGAGCTCACAGAGAGTATTAGCCAGCTACCTACAGAAGACGAAGCGCTCAAGTACACACTCAGCGGGTTAGGTGTTTTGTATAACCGTGCAGAACTGCCAATGGTGATGGATTACTTTGAAAAAGCGCAGGAACTAGACCCTAGTAATGATTTTGTGTTCGTGGCGAACTACATCGGCAAGATAATGAATACCTTTTACGCCTCATCAGGCAGTAAAAAGCAGGCCATTGCCCAGCTCAACCAAGATGCGAAGCCAAGGCTAGAGCGATTATTGGCTGAAGGGAAGTTGGCACGCGCCTATGATGCCAACGCCATCATCGCCCTTTCTGAGGATGACCCAGAAAAAGCGATGAAGATCTTATTGTCGATGCCACCACAAAACCAATCGATACTGACCTATTTGTTGCTCGCTAAGGCTGAAGAGTCTCGTGGCAATGCCAGTGCTGCGAAAGAGCTCTATATCAAAGCGACGCAAGGCAACTCTTCGCTTAAAGCAATACAACTCGCCTCACCTCTCTTCTTCGACAGTAATCTCGAACCTCTGCTTAAAGAGTTAGAGTGACAACCTGGCAAGGCTAGCCTCACGCCCCAGCAACGTTCATCATTGGAGCATATCACCAGATAGTGCGTTGCTGTTTTTCAATTGGCTGTCTGGATCTTGTTCATATTCATGTTCAAAAGACTGTTTGTCTTTCGTTAACTGCCTATCTAACAGGATATGGCAAATTTCGAGTGTCAGTCCAAACGCTAATGCAACGTACAAATAGCTTTTGTCCACATGTAACCCATACCCTTCTACAACCAGTAATCCACCGAGCAAAATCAGGAATAACAGCGCTAACAGCTTCAAGCCTGGGTAAGCCGTAATGGTTATCTGAATCTTCTCTGCCACCGCCAACATGATGATCGCAGAGATAACGATGGCTGCAATAATGATTTCGACATTGTGTACCAGTGCAACCGCAGTGATCACTGAGTCAAACGAGAACACCGCATCAATTGCGATAATCTGCAGCACGATCATGGTGACACTATTCTCAAGCGCGCTTTTCTCCTTCTTCTCTTTTACTAGCAACCAGCCCAACAGCTCCTTAAAGCTCTTAACTAAAAGGAAGGCTCCACCAACAATTAAGATTAAGTCCTTGCCCGATAATCCTCGGTCAAACACCGTGACAAAGGGTTCAGTAAGCGACATTAGCCAAGTGACAGAAAACACCAAGCCAATACGGGTTAGCACGGCTAATCCAATACCAAGATTACGAATGCGACTTCTGAGCCTGACAGGCAGTTTCTCGACCAAGATGGAGATAAAGATAATGTTGTCGACACCGAGAATAACTTCGAGCAGCAAGAGCATGCTAAATGACGCGATATAATCAACGTACATAACGGCCTCTTCTTCGGGTTATTTTCAACCAAGCCAAAGAAGCTAAAGGTTCAACCATTAGCCAGAGCATCATTAATTGAACAATAAATAGAGTCATCATAGTTATGACGGCTCCACGTTATTGCGCGCACCTAAAATGCCGTCTAAATAGCCCTGTTTTCTTAGCTTCATAAAGCAGAAGACAGCCAATTTTAAAGTAATCAGTATCATCAGAAATCTAACTCAGTAGTGAATGGCCGGCCATTCTACGAACTGGTCAAATAGCTTCATCATCAAAGCGTTACCTATAGATAAAGACGATATAACAAGAATATAAAGCTATTTATATCAGCAAGTTAAAATCATTAACTGGCAGATAAGATACTACTTAGGTAATCAGAGACTGGAGAAATAGGCAGGAGAATAAAACGATAATGGTTTAATGATGTATTGAAAGTAGCACGCCATAATAATGCAGCCTCAACAATTCAGAGGTCACTATGCAAAGCTACATCGAAACCATTTTTATAACGCTTAAAGAGTACGATTTGCTGCTCGCTATGCTGTTCATCTTCATCTACTGGCTACTTAAACGCTCGACAGAGAAAGCCATCATCACCCTCGCGCAAAAGAAAACCGTCGACGCTACACGCACCGCTTTTATTAACCGCTGTTTTAGTATCATCTACTTCGGTTTCTTGTTCGCGACGTATTTGATTGTCAGTGGCATCGGTTACGGAAATTTTTCGATTTTTATCTCTTCGGTGTTCACCGTTATAGGCGTAGGTTTTATTGCTCAGTGGTCAATTTTAAGCAACATCACCGCCAGCTTTCTTATCTTCTTTGTGTTTCCTTACCGCATTGGGGATTCAATCATCGTCGCGGATGGAGACGGCATTGAAGGCAAGATATTAGACATAAAGATGTTCCATACCCTTATTCGACATCCAGAAGGAAACATCATTACTTACCCAAACTCTCTTCTACTGCAGAAAAGCGTGACCAAGGTGACCGGTAAGAATTTAAAATATGCGGCATCGACGCCCAAGAGAGCGATAAAAGACAAAGGTATGGATATCGAGAGTGTGATTGAAGCTAAGGTGTGAAATACAAGCGAGAAGGCGTGAAGTGCAAGTAAGAAAGCAGAAGATGAAAGAGCCTTGAAACGCGGTTATCCCTAACAGTAAGGGAATAACCGCGCATTTCGATAGCAACTAAGCGTTAACGCCTGTCGCTTTAAAGTCTGGGTTGACCGCAGTCAGCTTCTTAACAATGTAGTTCAGAAGCACGCCGTACATAGGAACGAACAAGCCTAAGCTGATGATAAGTTTGAAGCCGTAGTCGACTAAAGCAATCTCAGTCCAGTGCTCAGCCATAAATGGATCTGGGCTTTGGTAGAAAGCAATCGCAAAGAAAGCGATGGTATCAATGGCATTACCGAATAACGTTGAACACGTAGGGGCAACCCACCACTGTTTAAGCTGACGTAAACGGTTGAAAACATGCACATCCAAAATCTGACCGAGCAAGTAAGCCATGAAGCTTGCCGCTGCGATACGTGCTACAAACAGGTTGAACTCACCTAATTGGCTAAAACCTTGGAATGAGCCTTCGAAGAACACCACTGACAAAAAGTAAGAAACAGCCAGTGCAGGTAACATCACCAAGAAAATGATTTTACGAGCAAGCTGCGCACCAAAAATGCGTACAGTCAGATCGGTCGCTAGGAAGATAAACGGGAAAGTGAAAGCACCCCAAGTGGTGTGCATACCGAAAACGGTAAAAGGTAGCTGAACCAGATAGTTGCTTGACGCAATAATGACCAAATGGAACAAAACTAATAGTGCTAGGGCTTTGCGCTGTTGCGCAGGGGTAAAGTTACTCATGCTGTACCTTTTTAGTTTGGTTTGGGGGTGAGGGAACCCAAATCGAGTCATTTCTTCTAATAAACCAAGAAAGCTCTTACCAATAATGTGAATTAAAAATGTATCTATAATTTGCTCTATTGAGCGGCGGGCGATTATACATTAATCAATATTGGCTGCAATGGTGAGAACAGACGCAAACGTTTATTCTCACTTTTATTGGTGAATGGCGTTAGAAACCGCGCTTGAAAAGCGTTGCGAGATAATCAAACTCTTCTCGGCTCTCTTCCGCGTTCAACGACTCAAACCAGATTGATTCGCTGTAATGTTCAGACTTTAAAAACATCTTACAATCTTCAAAATCGATCAACCAAGAGTGCATGTCAGCGTCCCATTGCTTTTCAACTACAGAAGCGGACAACAATGCCACCAGCTTTTCACCTAACACTTCGTAAGAATCAAAATCAAAACTTGGAGACGTAATCAATAAACGCCCTTCCTCAGCCAAATACTCTCTTAAGCCAAATTCTGTTTGTGTTGTCATGTCCCTATAAACCTTATTCTTTTTCTATGATCTAACCGTTTTTAGAAGCTAAACGATTCTGCAAACTAGCCGTGTGTCGTGATGTGTTCTTGAATCAAATCTAAGAATGGGTCCGCGTACTTATCGAGTTTACGCTGACCAACACCGTTTACTGCCAGCATCTCACCGTATGAGGTAGGCAGCACTTCAGCCATATCAATCAGAGTAGCGTCACTGAATACTACATAAGGTGGCAAACCATCTTCATCTGCAATCGACTTACGCAGCTTACGCAGTTTGGCAAACAGCTTCTTATCGTAGTTCTTGCTGCTGAGTTTATCGGACTTAGCATTACGCACCGCCGTATCCAAACGAGGCACAGCCAATTCTAAAGACATCTCACCACGCAGTAGCGGACGTGCTTCTTCTGTTAGCTGTAATGTCGAGTTACGGGTGATGTTCTGGAACAGCAAACCTTTGTGAATCAGCTGACGGAAGATACTGATCCAGTAATCATGACTGTGGTCGCGACCAATGCCGTAAGTTGAGAGCTTGTCGTGACCATTATCGCGCACACGGATGTTCTGCATGCCACGCATCACTTCCACCACATAACCCATACCAAACGACTGATTCACACGGTACACACAAGACAACGCCTTCTGCGCCTCTTGGGTTGCATCAAAGTGTTTTGGTGGGTCGAGGCAGATATCGCAGTTGCCACATTGCTTCTCACGATATTCGCCAAAGTAGTTGAGCAGAACCTGACGACGACAAGTTTGCGCTTCAGCAAAGGCACTCATCGCATTCAGTTTGTGCATCTCCACTTGTTTTTGTGGGCCCTCTTCTTTCTCATCCAGCATACGACGCAGCCAACCCATATCAGCCGGGTCAAACAGCATCATAGCTTCAGCAGGCAAGCCATCACGACCAGCACGGCCAGTCTCTTGATAGTAAGACTCAATGTTACGTGGAATATCAAAGTGCACCACAAAGCGAACGTTGGGTTTGTTGATACCCATACCAAACGCCACGGTCGCGACCACGATCTGGATATCATCACGTTGGAAGGCTTCTTGAACATAAGCGCGCTCATCAGTGTCCATACCTGCGTGATAACCCGCAGCACGAATACCATTGTTACAAAGCTTCTCAGTCACCATCTCTACTTTCTTACGGCTACCACAATAGATGATGCCACAATTACCCTTCTGTGTTTCTAAGTAGCGAACCACCTGTGAAACGGGCTTATGCTTCTCAACGAGATTGTAGCGAATGTTAGGACGGTCAAAGCTGCCCAAGTAGGTATGCGGTTCCACTAGCTGCAGGCGCGAGATAATGTCCTTGCGCGTTGCATCGTCGGCGGTTGCCGTCAGCGCCATATAAGGCACGTGCGGGAAATATTGTTTAAGTTGACCTAATGATGCGTATTCCGGACGGAAGTCATGCCCCCATTGAGAGATACAGTGAGCTTCATCCACCGCAATCATCGAAAGCGGTAAACCTTGAAGACGTTCGATAAAATCGCGCATCAACACACGCTCTGGCGACACGTAAACCATCTTTAACTGGCCTGAGTTCATGCGATTAAACACACTCATCAGCTGGTCACGTGGCATTGAAGAGTTGATACACTCAGCCGCAACACCGTTCGCCTTCAATTGATCGACCTGGTCTTTCATCAGCGAGATCAGCGGTGAGATAACCAGAGTGAGCCCTTCACGAACCAAAGCAGGAATCTGGTAACACAGTGACTTACCACCACCGGTTGGCATTATCACCAAGCTGTCTCTGCCTTCAACGGCCAGATCAATGACCTCTTGCTGACCATCGCGAAAGCTTTGATAGCCAAACACATCTTGGAGGATGTTTTGCGCATCATTCGCGGGAGTCGGTATTTGCTCAGCAATCAGAGTGGCGGTCATTATGGTTCCTAATCGAGGTATGAAATCAGCAAGCATCATTCGCAAGCAAGTCGCACATTGTAGAGGGGAACGCTGGCGAATTAAACCGCAAATTGTTAGGTGAAAAGGGTTAACGCTCCTATACTGACCAACTCTCTTATAAATCTTATTAATAAGCACTCAGTGCTAGAGAAAGATGCATGACACAAGAAGAACAACAACGTACGCGCCAAGGAATTTTGCTTGCAGTTGGTGCCTACACGATGTGGGGTATCGCCCCTATATATTTCAAATCTTTAAGTGAAGTTTCCCCATTTGAGATTCTCAGCCACCGTGTAGTATGGTCTTTTTTCCTACTCGCTTTTTTACTACACGTAAGCCGCAGTTGGCGTAAAGTGCGCGACACCCTCACCTCAAAGCCAAAAATGCTCTATTTGGTGGCGACCTCTATCTTGGTGGGGGCTAACTGGCTGATCTTTATCTGGGCGGTAAACTCCAATCACATGCTCGATGCCAGTTTAGGGTATTACATCAACCCACTGATTAACGTGTTGCTCGGGATGTTCTTCCTTGGTGAACGTTTACGTAAGCTTCAATGGTTTGCAGTCGCCCTTGCGGCAATTGGCGTGATCATTCAATTGATCGCGTTTGGCTCAGTGCCAGTCGTTGCCATTGCCCTAGCCTTCAGCTTTGGTTTCTATGGCCTACTGCGTAAGAAGGTCAGCTTAGAAGCGCAGACTGGCTTATTCATTGAAACATTAGTGATGCTACCTATCGCCGCAACATACTTGTTGTTTATTGCAGACAGCCCAACCTCAGATTTTTCGATGAACCCGATGCAACTCAATCTATTACTGATTGCAGCAGGTGTTATCACCACGGTTCCGCTGCTTTGTTTTACTGGCGCAGCAACCCGCCTGAAGCTATCGACACTCGGCTTCTTCCAGTACATCGGTCCTAGCCTGATGTTCTTGTTGGCGGTTCTTATCTATGGTGAAGCCTTTACCAGTGACAAAGCGGTCACCTTCGCCTTCATCTGGGGCGCTCTGGTTATCTTTAGCTTTGATGGTCTGCGCCACAGCAAAAAGAACAAGCGCGCGAAACAGTAGCACTGATCGTTTTTTACAAGACAATCTATAAATACAGAGATAAGCTTGGTTGAATTGATGATAATTTAACCAAGCTTTTTTATGCCATGGATAAAGTCCACTACTACTCGACACCTAGCCAAGATATCAGCCTGATCCAAGCCCAATACCAAGAGTTTGCCTTTCAACGCCACTATCATTTGGACTTTCACATCGGCCTAATCACTCAGGGTCAGCAAAAGTTTGTCTATAAAGGGACGAGCTACCACGCTGGCGCAGGACAAGTGGTGATGATGCCACCTGATGAACTGCACGATGGCCATTCAAAGCTAGAATCTGGCTACCAAGTGAGTGTGTTTGCTGTCTCGCCGCAATGGTTGGGCGATCTTGCCGATCACAGAGAAAATGGTCACGCTTTAAGCTTTTCTGAGTTGATCCTCTCCGATCAAGCGACTTTTTTACAATTGTGCAACCTTCATGGGCTGCTTATCAATCCAAACATCAGTCAACTCGCTCAAGATTGCCTACCGTTCGAAGGTTTTTCGACAATAGTTGATCGTTACGCGCAGTTTGGATCGAAAACTCAGGTGCAACTTGGTACTCAGTCGGTTAACACGCTCAAAGACTATTTGATGGCAAACCTCGACCAACCGGTACGCCTAGAGCAACTGTCTGAACTGTGCGATCTCACCACCACACAATTTCAACGCCACTTTAAGAACAAAATGGGCATTACCCCTTATGCTTGGCTAAGCCGTTTACGTATGGAGCAAGGCATGCGACTGATTAAGTCAGGTGTGGGCGGCACCGAGGTCGCTCATCAAGTCGGTTTTTACGATCAAGCCCATTTCTCAAAGGCATTTAAGACCGCATTTGGTGTTTCTCCGTCGAAAATTAACTAAGTGTTGATAATTTACAATTGAGAGATTCGAAATCACGGTAAGCTGCGCTCAACAACTCTCAACAGAACAGCCCAGTTATTGGAACAGATATGAATGAAGTCACCATATTAGTCACCCTCGCCTCTATCCACTTTATTGCCTTGATGAGCCCAGGCCCTGACTTTGCCCTTGTGGTACAAAACGCAACACGCCACGGACGACAAACTGGCTTATACATTGCTCTGGGATTATCTTGCGGGATCTTGCTGCATTCATTATTGAGCCTGACGGGCATCAGTTATCTGGTTCATCAGCACCCAACTCTTTTCGCCACCATACAGTTAGCTGGCGGTAGCTACTTATTATATCTCGGTTTTGGTGCGCTAAAGGCAACTTGGCAGATCATTACTCATCACGAAGATGAGACCAATCCTGTCGATTCAAAGGATCTGATTCTCACCAATAAACGTCAGGCCTTTTCGAAAGGGTTTGCGACTAACATTTTGAACCCAAAGGCCTTAGTTTTTTTCATCAGTTTGATGTCGAGCTTAGTTCCTGCAGACATGTCGCTGTCGGGCAAAGGCCTTGCTTTGATCATCTTATTCGGCCTTTCGCTCTTCTGGTTCTCGCTATTGGCGTGGATGCTTTCGACTAAAACTCTACAAAAGAAACTTAGTGAAGCAACGGTCTACATTGATGGCTTGTGTGGCGTGCTATTCAGCCTGATTGGCCTAAGTATTCTTTGGCAGTCGCTGTCTGGTTTAATCGCTTAAATTCGAATCAAGATTACAATTCGTTAACAACGTACTGGCTATCTTATCTTTCCACTGCCAATCTAGCTCTGCATATTAAAAGGAGAAGATCATGCAGTGGAAAACAAAACTAACAACCCTCGCCACTTCTACCCTACTTTTTGCCTCTCACGTCAGTTGGGCAAATCAAGCTGCCGATTCCGTCGCTCCAGAACAAAGTAGTGGTTTAGAAACCAAACAACTCGTTAAAGCCAACGACTGGATGGTCACTGCGGCCAACCCTCTGGCAACCCAAGCGGGCGCCGATGTACTTGCTCGTGGTGGTAACGCGATTGATGCCATGGTTGCCGTCCAGCTTATGCTTGGCTTAGTGGAGCCTCAGTCATCAGGTATTGGTGGTGGTGCGTTCCTTGTTTATTTTGATGGCAAGGACAAGCAACTCAAAACCTACGATGGTCGTGAAACTGCACCACTTGATGCCACACCACGTCTGTTCCAAGACGAAAACGGACAACCGCTTAAGTTTTACGATGCTGTGGTTGGTGGTCGCTCTGTAGCGACACCTGGCACCGTGCAACTACTGTGGGACACTCACCAAAAATACGGCAAGTTAGAGTGGGCATCCCTAATCAAACCTATCGCTCAACTGGCTGAAAAAGGTTTTACCATCAGCCCTCGTCTAGCGACCTTGATTGAAAATGACCAAGAGCGACTAAGCCGCTTTGCGACAACTAAAGCCTACTTCTTTAATGCCGATGGCAGCCCAAAAACCGCAGGTACGCTACTTAAGAACCCAGAATACGCGGCAACGCTAAACGCTATCTCAAAGGATGGTGCTAAGGCTTTCTATCAAGGCGAGATTTCTGCTGACATCATCAACACAGTTCAAACGGCTAAAGGTAACCCGGGCGTCTTGGCGCAAAAAGACTTCGATGCGTATTCAATTAAGCAACGTGAACCGGTTTGTTCCGCTTATGAGAGTTACGATATCTGTGGAATGGGACCACCAAGTTCAGGCGCATTAACGGTTGGACAGATCTTGGCGATGACCGAGCAGTTTGATCTTAAATCCTGGGGACCAAACGATGCGAAATCTTGGCAAGTGTTAGCGGACGCTTCTCGTTTAGCCTTTGCAGACCGTGGTATGTACATGGCAGACCAAGATTACGTGCCAATGCCAACCCAAGGGTTAGTGAATACTGACTATTTGCAGGAACGTGCTCAGCTAATTACTGCTGGAAAGGCATTAGAGAGTGCACCATCAGGCACCCCACCGTGGGATCACGCCATGCTGCGCAGCCAAGATGTGTCTATTGAACTTCCTTCCACCAGCCACTTCAATATTGTCGATAGCGATGGCAATGTCGTATCGATGACCACCACCATTGAGAACGCATTTGGCTCACGCCTGATGGTAAGAGGCTTCCTACTCAACAACGAACTGACCGACTTCTCATTCAAGACTCATAACGATGGCAAGCCTATCGCGAACCGACTTGAACCGGGTAAGCGCCCACGCTCTTCAATGGCACCAACCATTATCATGCAAGACGATAAACCTTACATGGCGATCGGTTCTCCGGGCGGCAGTCGTATCATAGGTTATGTGGCACAAGCTATTATTGCCCACACCCAATGGGACATGGATATCCAACAAGCGATCAACCAACCACACTTCCTAAACCGTTTCGGAACTTTAGATTTGGAAAAAGGAACCTCGGCGGAAAACTTTAAACCTGAGCTAGAAAAGATGGGATTTGAGGTCAACGTTCGCGATCTTAACTCGGGTTTACACGCTATTCGCATCACAAAAGATGGTCTAGAAGGTGCTGCAGACCCTCGTCGTGAAGGTGCCGCTATCGGCCAATAAGAGAAAATACTCCCTTTTTACTCCCTGTCTTGTGCGAGATCTCTCACAAGGCAGTGAGTAAATATCGATATTTAACTACGAAATTAAGCACCTAGATATTGTAACCAATTGAAATTAAACAATACGTACATTTATCATTCAAATAATTATATAGAAATTCGCTTATGCACCATTGCTGATAAATAAGGAATCGGTAATATGAATGGTGTCGGAAGGATGCTGACACGGAACAGGAAACGCCAAGGACTTGGTTATCTTCAGGATGAAGATTCGATTACTCAGGATGAATAATCGGCATGGATAGCGAAATGGACATTGAATGGACGCAATAGTAACTAGGATGGTTGCTACTAAGGAAAGACAATGGACACCTCTGGACGAGGAAAGGACTGAACATCAGGATGATGTAAAGGACACCGCTCAAGGAACAAGTGACGCGCGCTAACGAGGATTGTTGGCAGATCAGGATAAGATCAAGGACACCGCTAGGAAGGCGACGAAAGGAATACGCTGAAGGATAACAGCACACTATCATGGATTTGATGCATGGAGCACACTTAGTAGCCGGATTGCTGCGAGTAAGACTATAGACCCCGATGAGCGCAAGCTCTCGGGGTTTTTCTTTATCTGTCGTCCCACCTTTTCTTCCCCTAAAACAAATAAATCACAGACCTTTGATTACAATTCTGACATTTAAACCATTCACTTCTTAACCACTTCCGAGTAACGTAAGTCTTACTAGGCTCAACTAGTTTCATAACCATAATTAAATTAAGGACAAATTCATGTCACACGTTACCTTCAAAGGCGCTGCTGTACCGCTAACTGGCATATTCCCACAAACTGGCGAACAGGCACCAAGCTTTGCACTGACCGCAGGCGATCTTTCTGAACTGACTCTTGCTTCTCTTGCTGGCAAGAAAGTGGTTCTAAACATCTTCCCAAGCATCGACACAGCAACTTGTGCAACGAGCGTACGTACGTTCAACGCAAAAGCGGCAGAACTTGAGAACACGGTTGTTGTTTGTATTTCTGCTGACCTACCATTTGCTGCAGGTCGCTTCTGCGAACTAGAAGGCATTGAAGGTGTTCAACACGCTTCGACTTTCCGTTCTCCTGCATTCGCATCAGACTACGGCGTAGCGATTGCTGAAGGCCCACTAGCAAGCCTAACAACACGTGCGGTTGTCGTTGTTGATGAAAAAGGTGTGGTAACACACAGCGAGTTAGTTGCAGAGATCACTGAAGAGCCAAACTACGAAGCGGCACTTGCAGCACTGTAAACCCCTTCTAGTCAGTCATGTATTGTGATCGCCTAAAGCGGTACAACATAAAAAAAGAGCAGCCATTGGCTGCTCTTTTTGTTTTCAATAATGAATGGTTATTAGATGCTGAAGTATTAGATTAAAGCTGCTCTAAACGCGCGTAAGCCGTTACTAACCACTTAATGCCTTCACCGTTAAACGCGACTTGAACTCGGCTCTGAGGGCCACTTCCCTCGAAGTTAATGATAGTGCCTTCACCAAACTTAGGGTGCTTCACGCGAGAACCCAAGCTAAAGCCTGTTTCATTGAAGTTCTCTTTCACAGCAGTTTGGCTAAAGCGACCACTGCTTGCAGGGCGGCTGACTTGCGCTTTCATACGCACTTCATCCAGACAAGTCTCTGGCAGCTCACGAATAAAGCGCGATGGCTTGTGGTATTTATCCTGACCGTACAGACGACGCATTTCTGCGTAAGTGATGTAAAGCTTCTCCATCGCACGGGTCATGCCTACGTAACATAGGCGGCGCTCTTCTTCTAAACGCCCCGCTTCTTCGGCCGACATCTGGCTTGGGAACATGCCTTCTTCGACACCCACCATAAACACCATTGGGAATTCTAGGCCTTTAGCACTGTGCAATGTCATCAACTGAACCGCATCATCAAACTCATCGGCCTGACCTTCACCCGCTTCCAAAGCTGCGTGAGTTAAGAACGCCGTCAGCATACTCATCTCATCCGCTTCTTCCGGTTTTTCAAACTGGCGCGTTGCCGTTACCAATTCTTCCAAGTTCTCGATACGTGCTTTCGACTTCTCACCCTTCTCTTGCTCGTACATCGCAAACAGACCCGATGATTTGATCACGTGGTCAGTTTGTTCATGCAGGCTAAGCTCTAACGTGTCGTCTTCTAGCGCGTTAATTAGTTCGATAAAACGGCTCAGTGCACCCGCAGCACGGCCTGGCAGTACTTGTTCTTCTATCAAAGCAAGACTTGCTTGCCACATCGTTGCACCACGGTCACGCGCTGCGAAACGAATCGTCTCTAGGGTTTTATCACCCAAACCACGCGTTGGTGTGTTTACCACACGTTCAAAAGCCGCATCATCGTTACGGTTCCCCATTAAGCGCATGTAACTCAAGGCATCTCGGATTTCCTGACGCTCGAAGAATCGCATGCCGCCGTAGATTCGGTAAGGCAAACCACCTTGAATCAAAGCTTCTTCAAGAACACGAGACTGGGCGTTATTACGATAAAGCATTGCGGTATCTTCTAACGCGCCGCCTTTCTCCTGCCACTCTTTGATCTTGCTAACCGTGAAACGCGCTTCATCGAGCTCGTTGTATGCCGAGTACACTGAGATTGGCTCGCCATCGTTGCCGTCTGTCCACAACTCTTTACCCATACGCTCGGTGTTGTTCGAGATAAGCTCGTTCGACGCCTGCAGAATGGTTTTGGTTGAACGGTAGTTTTGTTCTAGTCGAACCGTTGAAGCGCCCGGGAATTCATCCAAGAACTTCTGAATATTTTCGATCTTAGCACCACGCCAGCCATAGATAGATTGGTCATCATCGCCCACGATCATCACACGACAATCAGGCCCCGCCATCATGCGTAGCCAAGCATATTGGATGTTGTTGGTATCTTGAAATTCGTCGACAAGAATGTGCTTGAAGCGAGCTTGGTAGTGCTCTCGGATATGCTTCTTATCACGCAGCAGTTCGTGTGCTCTTAGCAAGATCTCCGCAAAATCGACCAAGCCTGCACGGTCACATGCCTCTTGGTAAGCAGAGTAGATCTTAAGCCATGTTTGAGTTACTGGATCATGGTAGGCATCAATGTGACTTGGGCGTAGACCTTCATCTTTCTTGCCGTTGATCCACCAAGAAGCTTGCTTGGCAGGCCACTGTTTTTCATCGAGGTTTTGCGCCTTGATTAAGCGACGCAGCAAACGAATCTGATCATCTGAATCGATGATCTGGAAATCTTCTGGCAGTTTTGCATCTAGGTAGTGAGCGCGAAGGATACGGTGACAGATGCCGTGGAAGGTACCGTTCCACATGCCTGACGAGCTACCCATCATCAACTCTTCAATACGACCACGCATCTCTGCTGCCGCTTTGTTGGTGAAGGTAACCGACATAATAGAGAACGGTGATGCTTGCTCTACGCTTTGCAGCCAAGCAATACGATGCACCAACACTCGCGTTTTACCACTACCAGCACCTGCCAGAATAAGTAGGTTTTCTAAAGGTGCCGCGACCGCCTCACGTTGTTTGTCGTTTAGGCCATCGAGTAAAAGCGAAGGATCTATCATTGGATATGCTCACTACTGGGTATTTATACATAAAAGTTGATTATAACCTAAACACTAGGCTGCGTTTAGGATAATAAGAAGAAAAAACAATCAAAAATTAACATCATAAAATCAGTAACTTAAACCATGAATTATCATTAATATTGATATTTTTTATAATGCCATGAAATTATTTCCTAGTTCTTCCTATCCTTTTTAGTAAGCAAGTTAACAATTCATTAACCTGCGATGTAAAAATACTATTAAGTCCTAGAGGGAATGACTATGAAAAATTCTAATCTTGCTGTTACAGCTGCAATCACAAGTGTACTAGCGTTTGGCGGTGCAGTTCTTACATCAGCACCTGCGGAAGCAGCAGCGAAAGAAAAATGCTACGGCGTGGCAAAAGCTGGCCAAAATGACTGTGCAACCAAAACAAGCTCATGTGCAGGTACAGCAAAAGAAGACAACCAATCCGATGCATTCGTAGTCGTTCCTAAAGGACTATGTGGCAAATTAACTGGTGGTAACACTCAATCATCATAATTGAGCTGCTTAGTATGGTGGGCTGATATTCAGCTCACCTCCACTTCCGATTAGGAGAACCGTTGTGAATCAAACTCTTCACCCCAACGCAGGGGTTGGCCTTAGAACACCGCACTTGGACTTCTTTAGCCAAAATCCATCTCTAGTGAGTTGGTTGGAGGTTCACAGCGAGAACTACTTTTTAGCTCAATCATCGCAACGCCAACAACTCAGAGAAATTCGTAACGCACACAACATAAGTTGCCACGGTGTTGGGTTGTCTCTTGGTTCTGTTGAGCGTATCAATCAACACCATCTGGTGCAGTTAAAAGATCTGATTGATGATATCGAACCTTTCTTGGTTTCTGACCACCTCAGCTGGAGTCAGACTGGCGGGCATTACTTCAATGACTTGCTACCGCTGCCTTACACAGAAGAAGCGTTGGAAGTGTTCTGTCGTAATGTCATCGAGGTTCAAGATAGCCTGCAACGCCCTATGCTGATTGAGAACCCATCGAGTTACCTAGCCTTCAAACATTCTACTATTCCTGAATGGGAATTTTTGGCTGAGGTACAAAAGCGCACAGAGTGCCGACTGTTACTCGATTTCAATAATATTTTCGTCTCATCTTTTAATCATGGCTTCAGTTGTGAAGAGTACTTAAGCGGAATACCTGCAGACAAAGTGGAAGAGATTCACTTGGCAGGTTTTACCAAAAAGAAGCTTGAACAAGGTGAGATCTGGATAGACACACACAGTAAACCTGTCTGTGACGAAGTGTGGAAACTCTACACTCGCTGGGTTGCACAACATGGTTTGCGCCATACCTTGATTGAGTGGGATCTCGATATCCCAGAGCCACAAGTTTTATTGGCTGAAGCAACCAAAGCCAGTGACATCTTGTATCAACACGACAAGTTCAACCAAAGGAGTCGCGCATCATGAGCCACTCCCTAGCAGATGTTCAATTGGAGTTTGCTAACGCCCTACGCTACCAAAACAATGGTGAGCACTGCGACATAGTGAGCGACCATTTTACCGATGAACAGCGAATCCAGATTTACCGTAATAACTTTGTGATCAGCTTGAGCGAAGTTCTGGCAGCAACCTACCCACTTACGGAAATGTTGGTTGGTGAAGAGTGCTTCCAACAGATGGCTCGTCAACATGTCTTAAGTTATCCATCGACCTCTGGTGATGTCAGTGGTTACGGTGAACATTTTGAACAGACTATCCAAGCCTTTCCTGCCGTTATTGAGGCTGCACCTTATCTCGGTGAAGTGGCTTTATATGAATGGCAGAAAGACAGCTTGGTAAGGTTTTCGTCACAAGCACATGTCGACCAGAGACCTCTTTCTTGTCTGGCCGATATACCACAAGAGCAACAAGGCGCTTTGGTCTTTCATCTCAAAGATGCAATAACACTGATTCATTCTAGTTACACGATTATCGCGCTTGAACAAGCTATCTACCAGCAACAACTTGACGGGCTAGACATCAATCAAGCTGAATTTGGGGTGTTAATCCGAGCTGAGAATTCACAGGTTGAGAGCCATGGTTTGAGTGAAGAGAGCTACCAACTCCTCACTGAATTGCAATCAGGTCAAACACTCTCAGCGATAGACCCTTTATTACTTCAACATCTGAATACTGTTATGGCGCTAAACGTCATCTCAGGTTTTTCAATCAATGCCGAATTGGAGACATAACATGGATAACAACACAGTCACGAACATGATGGCTCAATACGACAGTTTGATTGAGAAATCACAGGCACTTTTTGTTCCAGTACTTCTACTATTTTGTCGCCTTTGGGTGGCGTGGGTATTCTTTAATTCTGGACTCACCAAGATAGCAACTTGGGATAGCACGCTCTACTTGTTTGAGCTGGAATACCAAGTGCCATTGCTACCTTGGGAATTGGCGGCTTACATGGGGACTGCCGCTGAGTTAATTCTGCCGGTGTTCTTAGCACTCGGTTTATTAACACGACCTATGGCTGCGGTGTTGTTCGTTTTCAATATCATTGCTGTCGTGTCTTACCCGGTATTGTGGGATCAAGGTTTCTACGACCATCAGCTTTGGGGATTAATGATTCTTATTGTTGTCGTGTGGGGCGCAGGACCATTCTCACTTGATAGAGTTTTGAAAGCGCAATTCAGGAATTAAGATGAGTTGTCACCTCTTTTGAACTGCTAAAGCTAAATTGCTACAGCCCAAACGCAAAAAACCACTCAATTGAGTGGTTTCTTTTTTAACTGGGATAAGCTTACTTGTTTAGAAAAGCTTGTAGCTCTTCAGCAGAGATGCCTTGCTCTGCAAGTTCTTTTGCCAATAGCTGAACCTGCTCACCCTTACGAGACTCTACCACACGCTGAAATTGGTAAATGATATCTCGCAAAGTATCGATTGGAACTTGTTTTGCCGCACTGCGAATACGCTCTTCACTTTGGTTGCCTAGCTCTTTAAGCAGTTTACCAAACATGACCTTTTCAGGTGCATCTTCCATTTGTTCTAAGACGCGCGCCATTTCGTAGGTTGTTAATGACATTACAGTATTTTCCGTTGGGGACTAACGTTTCAATGAGTGACAAATATACCATGTTTTAACGTTTCGAAAACCGCCATTTGTATATTTTGTCACCCTTGTAACTTATGCCTTAGCAAACGTCGTGTGCCAAGACTTACCCGCTTTACTCGCAAGCACTAATAACGCAGGAACAATCAGGAACATTTGTAGAGCGATCATCACTTGCGATGTGAAATCAAGACGTTGCATGGTACCCACAAGAAGCCCTGAACCGCTCATTTGGAACAAGCCAAGCAGCGCAGCAGCTGTACCCGCACGGTCACCGAAAGGTTCTAGAGCTTTACCTGCCGCAGCACCAAGAATCCAAGCAAAGCCAACCGACGATAAGAAGATTGGTAGCATGAACGCGATTGGAGTCGCGTGCTCAGCAAGCACCAACATAATCACGCCCGCTAAGCCCAGCGTGGAGATACCTACAACCAATGCCTTGTAACTACCAAAACGGTCCATAAACTTAGGCGCTGTGAATGCAGCAGTGATGTTGATAGCTGCGTTAATACCAAACCAGAAGGTAAACTCATTCATCGTCAAACCTAGGTTCTCCATTAACACAACCGGTGCAGAAGTAACATAAGCAAGAATTACCGCCATCGCCATCAAACACAAGGTTGCATGGAAAAGGAACGATGGTGTTTTCAGTACTGACCAGTAACGCTCCAGTTTGAACACAGCAACCTTCTCTGTCGCCGGGTTAGATTCTTTCATTTGGAAGAATAAGATGCTGCCAACGACCACCGCGAAGCCAGCCATAAAGCTGAAGTTCGAACGCCAGCCAAATTGATGTGTTAACCAAGCGCCAAGAATTGGTGCCAATGCAGGGATAAAACAGATCGCACCATTGAGGTAGCTGATCATACGGCCACTTTTCTCTGGGCCAAATAGATCGCGAACCGTTGCAAAGGCAGCTACAGAAGTCGCACAAGCTCCTAAGCCTTGTAGCAGCCGAGCTATTAGCATCATATCAATCGATTGAGCTGCCCACGCCAAGCAAGCACTCAATGCATAGATACTAACACCTCCCAATGCAACGGTTCGACGTCCTAACTTATCAGCCAAAGGGCCAGCAAACAGTTGGCCGACACCCATGGCAAATAAAAACCAAGTAATCGTATCTTGTGCTAGTGCATGTTCCACGTGAAACGCTGTCGAAATTTGTGGCAGAGCTGGTAGGTAGATATCAATAGCCAAAGGGCTAAATAGAACCAGCATTGCCAATAAAGCAACCTGCAGTTTACTAGGGGTTGGAAGCGCGTTAGAAGGCACAAGATTCTCCGGATGAGTTAATTTAGGTGCATAATAACCAACTAAAGATATGAACAAAAATGGCATATACTCATTAGCATTATTCCAAATAGGAAACTCACATGAATATCGAGAAACTATCACGCCTCGACCTCAATCTATTAGTTTGCTTGCAGGTGCTGATGGAAGAGCTGAGTGTTACTCGCACTGCGCATCGGTTGTGCCTTAGCCAGTCAGCCGTGAGTAAGTCATTGGCCAAACTTCGTGAGCAATTTAATGATCCCCTTTTCACGCGAAGTGCTCATGGTCTGCGACCAACACCAAAGGCCGTTTTTCTCAAACCTAGATTAGAAACGCTGATCAACCAACTTGATGTGCTCACCCAACCAGAGACCTTCATTCCCAACAACAGTGACCACAGTTTTCACATTGCGGCGGTTGAGAGTGTTTACCCGCTTATTCTTCCCCACTTCTTACCAGCGATATTTCGACAAGCCCCTAAGGTGAATATCAACACTCACGCTTGGACGGAGCAAACCTTTAAGAAATTGCAGCTTGGTGAACTCGATATCGGACTCACGGGTAAGGATATCGACATCAACGACGCGCGTTTAACCATGCTGCCGCCAGATGATATTTGCGAACAAGAGATCTATCGCGATGCACAAATGTGTGTGCTAAGACGTAACCACCCTGCTCTGAGCGGCAAATGGGATCTGGAAACCTACCTCGCACAGCGTCATGTACAAGTAAGATGTGATGGTAACGATCGTTGGTTACTCGACTACAAACTTGCCGACCTTGGTCATCAGCGAGATATCGCCATTTCTGTTCCTGACTTCAACAGTGCGGCTAGCCTGTGCACTTACACTGACTTTGTGTTTACGGCACCAAGTCACTTCACCTATCTTGTTGCCAAGCAGCTCGACTTAGTCGTTGTCCCTCTGCCGATGGAATTCCCGCCGATGGCATACACTCTGTTTTGGCACCGTGATAGAGAAAATGACCCAGCGTTAACTTGGTTGCGAGATATCATCAAAGAAAAAACTCTGCACCTTAGATAAAAATGGCGTACAGCGTTTGCAGCCAACGAACAAAAGCGCTAGCTTATTGACCTAATAAGTCCCCTCACATGTATATCTACTGTGAGTGTTAACAAGGACCCTAACAATAAGGATAAACACAGATGCACAATATCACTGCGGAACGCGTTACTGCGGTTCGAGCTTGGCTTGAAGCAAACCAACTAGATGCCGTTATCATCCCACACGAAGATGAGTACCTAGGCGAATACGTTCCAGCTCATAACGAGCGACTTCACTGGTTAACTGGTTTCACTGGCTCTGCAGGTGCAGCGGTTATCACTCGTGAAAACGCTGCTATTTTTGTTGATGGTCGCTATACCGTTCAGGTTCGCAAGCAGGTACCAGCAGAGTTATTTGAGTATCGCCACCTTATTGAAGAGCCAGCTTTAGATTGGATCATCAATTCACTAGCACAAGGCAGCAAGGTTGCATTCGACCCACGCATGCATACAGCAGCTTGGTTGAAAGGCGCACAAGCGAAACTGACTGATAAAGTCGAACTCACAACATTAACAGCAAACCCGATTGATGAGCTTTGGTCTGATCGTCCTGAGCCTGTTGTATCTGATGTTCGCCTAATGGCGACAGACGCCGTTGGTCAATCAAGTGAAAGCAAACGCGCTGAAATTGCAGGCCTACTAAAAGCCAAAGGTGCGGATGCCGCTATCCTTACTGAGCTAGACTCTATTTGTTGGTTACTCAACGTTCGTGGTTTGGACGTGTCTCGCCTACCAGTCGTGTTATCTAATGCCATCATTCACGCCGATGAAAGTGTCGATTTCTTCTTAGATCCAGCGCGTATTCCTGCAGGCTTTGAAGCGCACGTTGGTAATGATATTCGTGTTTCTCACCCATCAGAGCTCGAAGCACGTCTTCAATCTTTAGAAGGTAAGAATGTGTCAGTTGATTCAGGCACAAGCAACGCTTGGTACACGCTTGTTCTACAAAACGCAGGCGCTCATATCATTGAAGCAGCAGACCCGTGCTTAATGCCAAAGGCTGCTAAGAACGCAACTGAAATTGCGGGCATGAAAGCGTGTCACATTCGTGATGGTGTTGCGATGGCCAAGTTCTTGTCTTGGATTGATGCTGAAGTCTCGCAAGGTAACCTACACAACGAAGCGGTATTGGCTGACAAAGTACAATCGTTCCGCGAACAAGATCCAACGCTAATGGACTTAAGTTTTGACACGATTTCAGCAGCAGGCGGCAACGCAGCTATGTGTCACTACAACCATGAGAACCAACCTGAACCAGGTCAGCTAGAACTGAATACTCTGTACCTAGTCGATTCAGGCGGTCAGTACTTAGATGGTACGACCGACATCACTCGTACTATCGCGATTGGCCAACCAAGCGACGAAATGATTCAGCAGTTCACATTAGCGCTTAAAGGTCACATCGGCATTGCTCGTGCGCGTTTCCCACGAGGTACTCGTGGTTTCCAACTTGATATCTTAGCCCGTCAGCACTTATGGGCAGAAGGCTTCGATTACGATCATGGTACTGGTCACGGTGTTGGTCACTTCCTAAGTGTTCATGAAGGTCCGCAAAGCATCTCTAAGAAGCTGATCGACGTCCCTCTTGTTGAAGGTATGGTGTTATCAAACGAGCCGGGTTACTACCGTGCTGATGAGTTTGGTATCCGCATCGAGAACCTAGAATTGGTAGTTGAGCTGCCAACTCAAGGTGACTTCTCAGTACTAACGTTTGAATCGCTAACACGTTGCCCTATCGATAAGCGCAACATCAACGTCGATCTACTAACCCGACCTGAACTTGCGTGGCTGAACGATTACCACCAGAAAGTATGGAATGATGTTAGTCCACTAGTTGAAGGTGATACGTTGGAATGGCTACGTCAGTCAACAACACCACTTGCTCACGCTTAATACATTTCTAGGCAGGTAACTGAACCAAAACTAGTTGCCTCAGTTAGATATTAAAACGGCTACCCTTAGGTAGCCGTTTTTGTTTGTCGATTTCACATCATTGATGTTTCACGTGGAACATTAACCAAGATGTTAGTTAGCCTGAGTAAGCACTGTGCCAATCACGCCACACCGGGTCGAAGCCGCGTTGACGAATCATAGCCTCAACATCAGTCGCACTTCGCTCATCACTTATCTCAAACTGCTCAAGCTCTTCCTCACCCGAAGCATAACCGCCCGGTTGAGTTTTTGACGCGGCGGACATGCTAGTGATACCTAACGGCAACACGTTATCGCGGAACGTTGCAGATTCACGAGTCGAAAGAGACAACTCAACCTCAGGGTTTAATAATCGATAGGCACAGATAAGTTGTACTAACTGCTTATCACTCATAATCGACTTGGGTTGCAAACCACCCTCGCATGGACGAAGACGTGGGAACGAAATCGAGTAACGCGTTTGCCAGTAAGTTCGCTCTAAGTAATCCAAATGAGCGGCCACGAAGAAACAGTCTGTTCGCCAATCTTCCAAGCCAATCAAAGCACCAATCCCTATCTTATCAATACCCGCTTTTGCCAGACGATCAGGCGTTTCGAGCCGGTATTCAAAATCCATTTTATTGCCACGTAAGTGGTGCTCAGCGTAGGTACTTGGGCTATATGTTTCTTGGTAAACCATCACAGCATCTAAGCCAAGGGTTTTGAGTTCAGCGTAGTCGTCTTGATCAAGCGGCTGAACTTCCATCGCAAGGTAGTTAAATTGCGCTTTGATATTCGGCAGCACCTGGCGGAAATACTTCATCCCAACCTTAGTTTCGTGCTCACCGGTCACCAACAATACGCTATCGAATTTCATCTTTTTGATGGCCGCGCTCTCGGCATCAATTTCATCCAAGGTTAATGTGCGACGCTTGATACGGTTCTCCATTGAGAAGCCACAGTAGGTACACGCGTTCGCACACAAGTTCGATAAGTACAAAGGAATATACAGCGACATCGTATTACCAAATCGCTTACGTGTTAACGCCAACGATTGTTGTGCCATCTGCTCTAAGTAAGGTTCTGCAGCCGGAGAGATCAAAGCCTTAAAATCCTCTAAGTCACGTTTGGGTTTACTCAGAGCACGTTCAACATCCGCCGCCGTTTTACTGAAGATAGACATACCAATGTCATCCCAGTTGAGCTGTTTAAATCGATCAACAAACGTCATGGTAATACTACTCGTCTAGGAATGAGGTTAACGGGCTGGATGCAACCGCATGAGACACTTGACCTGCTAACCCAGCAAGGTAAGCCATACGACCCGCTTCAACTGCCAACTTAAAGGCAATCGCCATTTCAACAGGCTGTTGAGAAGCAGCAATCGCAGTATTCACTAACACAGCATCTGCACCCATTTCCATTGCACGTGCAGCATGTGATGGAGCACCAATGCCAGCATCAACAATCACAGGAACGTTGGCTTGGTCGATAATAATCTCTAAGAAGTCGGCTGACGCGATTCCCTTATTCGAACCAATCGGCGCACCTAGTGGCATCACAGCAGCACAACCTACCTCTTCTAAGCGCTTACACAAGACAGGGTCGGCGTGGCAATAAGGCAACACAACAAAGCCATCTTTCACTAGTTGCTCAGCAGCGTTAAGTGTCTCGATTGGGTCTGGCATCAAGTACTTTGGATCCGGATGAATCTCAAGCTTTAGCCAGTTAGTACCGAGTGCTTCGCGAGCCAAGTGTGCGGCAAAAATCGCATCCTTCGCGTTCTTCGCACCAGAGGTATTCGGAAGTAGATTAACGCCAGCATCAATAATTGGCTGCAAAATATCATCTTGCTCAGAACGAATATCAACTCTCTTCAGTGCCATGGTTGCCAGTTGAGAACCTGACGCTTCGATAGCACTCGCCATCAAATGCTTGTTTGCGAACTTGCCAGTTCCCGTGAACAGACGTGATTGAAATGTTTTATCTGCGATGGTTAACATGGTTAGCCCCCTGCAATAGCTTGGAAAAGAGAGATGGAATCGCCTTCGTTGACGATGGTTTTTTGCCATTGACTGCGTGGTACAACCGCATTATTGATAGCAAATACACACCCTAAATCAGGTAGCGATAGTGCTTGGATGATGTCTGAAAGAGACGACGATTGCGCGACCTGCTCTGGTTGCTCGTTTATAGAAATAGTTATGTGGCTCATTGTGCTTCTTCTTCTAGGTGTTGGATCGCAGTTGTGTTGCAAACCGGACATTCGCTATCTTGCGTGACCATTAGGTTTTGCCAGTTCATGGTCTGGCCATCGAACAGCTTTAGTTGATGTGTTGCGACTTTAAACTCGCCACTACTAATACGCTGAATAGCAGCAAGAGCTTGGAGGTTACCTATAGTGCCAACCACTGGACCAATGATGCCGCTATCACTACAACGCGTTGTTTGTGGATGGTGCTCAAACGGGAAAAGGCAGTGGTAACACCCTTTCTGGTTCTGATAATCAAAGACAATAAATTGACCTTTCCAGCCGATTGCGGAACCCGATATCAAAGGCGTATTCGCTTTAAAACAAGCTCGGTTAACCTGCTGCCGTGACGCGAAGTTGTCAGTACAATCCAACACGAGATCAGCCAACATGACTTCTAATTCAATTTGGCTTTCACTCATTCGTTGATTGATGGTTCTTACTTGGCTGCGGTCATTTAGTTCATTCAGTTGTTGTTTGAGTGCTTCAACCTTAGGTGAACCTAATTGGTTTTCCTTGAACGCTACTTGTCTATGTAGGTTCGACGAATCAACACAATCGTCATCGACCAACACGATTCTTCCCACACCAGAAGCTGCGAGATAGAGAGAAGCCGCATTACCTAAACCACCACAACCAATCACCAACACATGGCTGTTTAACAGGTTTCGTTGCCCTTGCTCACCCACCTCAGGTAATGCAATTTGTCGTTGGTAACGGATGAACTCAAAGTCACTCAACATAGCTAGGCTCCCGCATAACCTCTTTACTAAGCGTTGAAGAGCTAGGAGCCATTAGCTTGTCGAAGAATTCGATCACTTTTTGTGGGTCTTCCGCTAATGTAATCGCACGTACAACCGCTAAGCTCGATACACCACAATCCCAAACCTGCGCAGCTGTCGATTGGTCAATACCACCAATAGCCACCGTCGGATAACCAGTAAGTTCTTCTGTATATGGGATGGTATCAATTAGCTGTTGGTACAGAGATAAACGCACCAAGCCTTGAGGCTTGGATGGCATCTGTTTCGTTGTGGTCGGAAATATATGGCCTAGTGCAATGTAGCTTGGATTGATTTGGACGATGCGTAGCAACTCATAATAACCATGAGTCGATAGACCGATCTTAATACCCGCTTGGCTCAGTTGGGAAAGGTTTGATTCTTCGATATCCTCTTGCCCCAGATGCACACCAAAAGCACCATGCTTAAGTGCAAGCTGCCAGTAATCGTTAATAAAAACCTGAGCGTTATATTCTCGACCAAGTTCGATCGACCGTGCGACTTGTTGCTCTAAGTCGGCTTGTTGAGGGTTCTTAATACGCAGTTGGACGGTGTTGATTCCAAGTTTAAGCAACCTTTCTATCCACTCAACATCATCAACAACCGGGTATAAGCCAAGGCTATTTTTGCTTAACTCGGGGAAGGAAAGTGATGTCCCTTGGTTGGCCCAACCAACACTGATATCCAGTCGTTCATCTTCTAGAACAGGGATAGGAAAATTTTGATAGTGTGCTGGCCATGTTCCACGTGAAACATTCGATGCAGCGCGAGCTAAAACCAACGCGTCTTCCAATGGAAATTCCAACGCCAATAAAGTAAGTAACCAAGCAAAGTGACCACGACTATCTAAGTCTTTATGAGCTGTAGTTTCACTCTTGATAACACGATTAGCATCTAGGTGTGACCAGATATCTAACACAGCTGAATCATCGGGGACTCCGATATAGACGGTGTTCGAAGCTTGAGTCAAAGCGGCACAAACATCGGTTAAAGCAACTGAATTACTGTAATCAACAACATGGTTCAGTTGCGCTAACTGACACTCCGCCAATGAATCAATATCATGAGCAAAGCCAATAGATAGTGCCTGTTGAGCATCAACGATAGAGAAGTATCGAGTTGGGCTTACACCCAACTCAACTGCATCAGTTGCTAAACCTTGTCGTTTAGCAACCAATAGACAGTTTTGAACCTCCCCCGTTAACTCGATGTATTGAGATGGGATGAGAATCTTCACTGTCATTATTCCTCTAATTGAGCTTCTTTTACGCCTACAGCAGGGTGATAAAGTTCAGAGCCAGTATCACGGAACTCCTGTGATTTTTGACGCATTCCCTCCAACGGGTTATCTAGCATCTTAATCTCGATAGCCTGATCAGCGGCTACTTGCTCTGTGTCTTTCGCATACTCTCGAACTTCTTGAGAAATCTTCATCGAGCAGAACTTAGGCCCACACATAGAGCAGAAGTGAGCAACCTTGCCCGACTCTTGTGGCAGAGTTTCATCGTGGAAAGAACGCGCTGTTTCTGGATCTAAAGCTAGATTAAATTGGTCTTCCCAACGGAATTCAAAACGAGCTTTAGATAATGCATTATCTCGGATTTGTGCGCCCGGATGCCCTTTTGCCAAGTCTGCTGCATGTGCTGCCAGCTTGTAAGTAATCAAGCCAGTCTTCACATCTTCTTTATTTGGTAAGCCCAGATGCTCTTTAGGTGTTACATAACAAAGCATCGCACAGCCGTACCAACCAATCATTGCCGCGCCAATACCAGAGGTAATGTGGTCATAACCAGGTGCGATATCTGTAGTCAGTGGGCCTAATGTATAGAAAGGTGCTTCATGGCAGTGCTCTAACTGCTCGTCCATGTTCTCTTTAATAAGATGCATAGGTACATGTCCAGGACCTTCAATGATCACCTGAACATCGTATTCCCAAGCCACTTTAGTCAGCTCACCTAGAGTACGTAACTCAGAAAATTGAGCCTCATCGTTGGCATCAGCAATAGAGCCAGGACGTAGGCCGTCACCTAGTGACAAAGCTACATCGTACTTCGCACAGATCTCACAGATCTCGCGGAAGTGTGTGTATAGAAAGCTTTCTTGGTGATGAGCAAGACACCATTTCGCGATAATAGAGCCACCACGAGAGACAATACCAGTCACGCGTTTAGCCGTCATAGGAACGTAACGAAGCAGTAAACCTGCATGGATAGTGAAGTAATCAACACCCTGCTCCGCTTGTTCAATCAAGGTATCGCGCATCACTTCCCAGTTAAGGTCTTCGGCTACGCCATTAACTTTTTCAAGCGCCTGATACATAGGAACTGTACCAATTGGCACTGGGCTGTTGCGCAGAATCCATTCGCGAGTCTCGTGGATATTACGGCCAGTAGAAAGGTCCATTACGGTATCGCCGCCCCAGCGAGTCGACCATACTAGCTTCTCAACTTCTTCTTCAATCGAAGAGCTTACAGAAGAGTTACCGATATTGGCGTTCACTTTCACTAAGAAGTTTCGGCCAATAATCATAGGTTCTGATTCTGGGTGGTTGATGTTTGAAGGGATAATAGCTCGACCTTCAGCAACCTCTTTACGCACGAACTCAGGAGTGATTTCTTTCGGCAGGTTTGCACCAAAGTTATGGCCAGGGTGTTGATGGTTAAGCTGCTCATCAGCGAACTTCTGACGTCCCATGTTCTCACGTATGGCAATGTACTCCATTTCAGGTGTGATAATACCCTGACGAGCATAGTGCAGCTGAGTAACACATTGGTCGCCAGTAGCGCGACGAATTCGAGGCAGGTTTCCGTAACGAAGGTCGTCTAGGGTTTCATCTTCTAAACGTTCTTTGGTGTAAACAGAGCTTACATCATCAAGCAATTCCGTATCACCACGCTCTTCAATCCATTGCTCTCGCAACTTAGGAAGGCCGCTATAAAGGTCTATTTCATGCGTAGGATCGGTATAAACACCGGAGGTGTCGTAGACATGAATAGGCTCATTAGGTTCGAATACAGGCTCTTTTTTGGTACCACCAACAAGGCTATCTGCGAGTGAAATTTCTCGTACAGGAACTTGAATATCCTCTCGAGAACCTTGGATGTAAGCTTTTTTTGAATTTGGATAAGGTTGTACGGATAAAGAATCGATGAAATTCTTCGCTTCCAGTCTTGCTTGTTTACGACTCGACATAGCATTTTTCCTTGGCTTTTAGCCATTATTTATAGGGATAAAAATGCTTGACGGATTAGATGCGACAAGAGGGATCACGGTAAGAAATACAGTTGTGATCTGGAGATAGATCTCTAGAAGGATTCTAGTTAGATATCTACTCTTGTTCCCTTCGCAGGTATTAGCCTGATCAGGTTCAACGGATCCCGAGTTAACGGTCTCAGCCATATGGCACTCCGACAAGTTCGATCGAGTATATAAAAACGGCTTGGATAAACCAAGCCGAGTTGTTAACAAATCGTAAGAAAGTTTTAAGACTTTATCAAAAGTTGGAAGCCGATCCATGCTGCCGAGATACTGAGAACCACGTTGAGCAGCACATTGAGCCCCATCTTAAAGAAAGCGCCCTGCTGCATAAGAAGTACGTTATCCATCGAAAATGTAGAAAACGTCGTCAGGGCTCCAAGGAAACCAAGGCCGATGATCTGTCTCCATGGTTCAGTCGCAACCATCTCATTTTCAAATGCGGCGATGAGCAAACCCATAATGAAGGAGCCGATCACGTTAACAGTTAGCGTACCGTAAGGAAAACCACGCCCTAACATCACGACACATAACTCTGAAATCAAATAGCGCGAACAAGCACCAAATGCACCACCAATGGCAATAAAACCTAAAATAGATAGCTGACCCATGAATCCTCCCAAATAACAGTCCCTATATTCTAGCTTTACCACCGATAAAAGCGAGGGTAGAAACTAAGAATGCATGCGCAAATATTAAACGTTACAGGTGTCACTTAACTTCAATATATCCCATCAACCCCGTTTTCATGTGCTCAATTACATGACAGTGGTACATCCAACGCCCTGGGTTGTCTGCAACAAACGCAGCTTTCGCTCGACCATTTTTCCCAAGTAACACAGTGTCGGTATGGAAAGGTTCTTCTATTTTTTTACCATCAAGTTCCAGTACTGTGAATGTATGACCATGAATATGAATTGGATGATGGTATTGAGTGACATTCTTTAGATCGAATATATAAGTTTTGCCTAACTCCAAAGTCGCCAACGGATCTGGAATATTGTCTTTGCTCATTCCCTCCCACGCGCGTTTATTCGTAAGCCAAAACTTAGGCATCGACTTCCCATCTTTAGATACCGGTGATACCGCTCCTTCCCACTCAAACACAAAATCAATTTCTTCTGCGTTAACGAGATCTAAGTTAGGCACAGGATTGAGAGGCAATGAAGGAAGTGTTTGGCCTTCTATTAGCGTGGAATCTACAACCTTAAACTCACATAAGGAAAAAGGAAAGCGTCCCTTCATTTGCAAAACATTCACTCGCTCCCCCGCCTTGGGAGCAATCAACCCGAGATCGACACGCATACCTGGGCCAATTTTGTGTTGAGTCAGCTTATAAGGTGTCTTTACAGGGTTACCATCAATGGCAATGACCCATGCTTCAGCACCTTCAATAGCTATCGGATAGGTAATCGTGTTATCAACATTCGCAATACGCAGCCTAGTCGTTGCGTGCTGCTTCAATTGATAGATAGGTTCATGTACTCCATTGACGCTACTCCACTCTCCTGGCGTACCCATACGAGCGCTGAGGCGAGGGATCATCAAGTCTTTCCACTGACCTTGTTTGTCGATATGCCAATGTTTCAGCATCAGAGCATGCTCTTCATCGAACTGAACTGGCGCACTCTCTTCGACAATAATAAGCCCGACCAAGCCCATACCAAGTTGCTTAACACTGTTCATGTGCGGGTGATACCAGAATGTGCCCGCATCTGGTGGCGTAAACTCATAGACAAACGTTTCACCGGGCATAATAGGAGGCTGACTTAAGAAAGGTACCCCGTCCATTTCGATCGGAATTCTCAGGCCATGCCAATGAATTGTGGTCGGTTCTGATAGCTTGTTTGTAAATCGAATCGTTACCTTTTCGCCTTGTCGACAGCGAATAATCGGCGCTGGAATCTGTCCATTAAAGACTAAAACATTAGTACTAAATCCCTTCACCAACTCAGCGGTTGAAGGCTCAGCAGTTAAGTCATAAACGAACTTTCCTTGCTCATCAACAGACCGCTTCATTGAGCAAGCAGGTAGGACGGTTAGTGCAGATATAGCGAGAGATGATTGAATAAACTTACGACGGGAAATATCCATATTTGTTGCCTTTTAGTAATGACGACCAAAATGTAACAAAATATTGAGAATAATTCTCATAAAGAAGTGCAGTTTGTGCTGTCGATTGTTTATAAAAGACGCGGGGATAAGTAAGTACTTACACTGTTAAGGCTAGGTTCTGTTGAAGATAGGGATTATCGACTAAAAAGTAGAACCAACAGACGTAAAAAACCAGTATTTCTGCCGAGGCTTTATATATGGTAGGAGTGGAAGTTTAGACTCCTGACACGCGCTATTTTGGTAAGTCGGGGAATCCGCTGCTCTGACAATATTTTAGATTCAAAATGCAAAAAGGCTCTAACATTTCTGCTAGAACCTTAAATATGGCAGATATGGAAGTTTAGACTCCCAACACGCGCTGTTTTGGTAAGTCGGGGAATCCGCTGATCTGAAAATGTATTAGATTCAAAAAGCAAAAAGGCTCTAGCATTTCTGCTAGAGCCTTAAATATGGCAGGGGTGGAGAGATTCGAACTCCCAACACGCGCTATTTTGGTAAGTCGGGGAATCCGCTGCTATGAAAATGTATTAGATTCAAAATGCAAAAAGGCTCTAGCATTTCTGCTAGAGCCTTAAATATGGCAGGGGTGGAGAGATTCGAACTCCCAACACGCGGATTTGGAATCCGCTGCTCTGCCAATTGGAGCTACACCCCTAAAACTTTATCTTACTTCAGATTCGAAAAAACCTCGCACTAGGCGAGGTTATCGAATAAGTGGCGGAGTGGACGGGACTCGAACCCGCGACCCCCGGCGTGACAGGCCGGTATTCTAACCAACTGAACTACCACTCCGCAGTGGACTACTTGTCGTCGCTGACAAGTCGTTCATAATTTAAAGCCTGGCGATGTCCTACTCTCACATGGGGAAGCCCCACACTACCATCGGCGCTATTGTGTTTCACTTCTGAGTTCGGCATGGAATCAGGTGGGTCCACAATGCTATGGTCGCCAAGCAAATTTTAAAATTCGGAAAACTGTATTTAAAAGTAACTCTTCAAACTCATTCAAGGTCTGTCTTTGAGTCCACAAAACCCCTTGGGTGTTGTATGGTTAAGCCTCACGGGCAATTAGTACAGGTTAGCTCAATGCCTCGCAGCACTTACACACCCTGCCTATCAACGTTCTAGTCTTGAACAACCCTTAAGGACGCTTATAGCGTCAGGGAAAACTCATCTCAGGGCTCGCTTCCCGCTTAGATGCTTTCAGCGGTTATCGATTCCGAACTTAGCTACCGGGCAATGCCATTGGCATGACAACCCGAACACCAGAGGTTCGTCCACTCCGGTCCTCTCGTACTAGGAGCAGCCCCCTTCAATTTTCCAACGCCCACGGCAGATAGGGACCGAACTGTCTCACGACGTTCTAAACCCAGCTCGCGTACCACTTTAAATGGCGAACAGCCATACCCTTGGGACCGACTTCAGCCCCAGGATGTGATGAGCCGACATCGAGGTGCCAAACACCGCCGTCGATATGAACTCTTGGGCGGTATCAGCCTGTTATCCCCGGAGTACCTTTTATCCGTTGAGCGATGGCCCTTCCATTCAGAACCACCGGATCACTATGACCTGCTTTCGCACCTGCTCGAATTGTCATTCTCGCAGTCAAGCGGGCTTATGCCATTGCACTAACCACACGATGTCCAACCGTGTTTAGCCCACCTTCGTGCTCCTCCGTTACTCTTTGGGAGGAGACCGCCCCAGTCAAACTACCCACCAGGCACTGTCCGTAATCCCGATTCAGGGACCAACGTTAGAACATCAAAACTACAAGGGTGGTATTTCAAGGACGACTCCACCACATCTAGCGACGCGGTTTCAAAGTCTCCCACCTATCCTACACATGTAGGTTCAATGTTCAGTGCCAAGCTGTAGTAAAGGTTCACGGGGTCTTTCCGTCTAGCCGCGGGTACACTGCATCTTCACAGCGATTTCAATTTCACTGAGTCTCGGGTGGAGACAGCGTGGCCATCATTACGCCATTCGTGCAGGTCGGAACTTACCCGACAAGGAATTTCGCTACCTTAGGACCGTTATAGTTACGGCCGCCGTTTACCGGGGCTTCGATCAAGAGCTTCGACCGAAGTCTAACCCCATCAATTAACCTTCCGGCACCGGGCAGGCGTCACACCGTATACGTCATCTTACGATTTTGCACAGTGCTGTGTTTTTAATAAACAGTTGCAGCCACCTGGTATCTGCGACTCTCGTCTGCTCCATCCGCAAGGGACTTCACTGATAAGAGCGTACCTTCTCCCGAAGTTACGGTACCATTTTGCCTAGTTCCTTCACCCGAGTTCTCTCAAGCGCCTTGGTATTCTCTACCCGACCACCTGTGTCGGTTTGGGGTACGATTCCTTACAATCTGAAGCTTAGAGGCTTTTCCTGGAAGCATGGCATCAATGACTTCACTACCGTAGTAGCTCGACATCGTATCTCAGCGTTAAGAAAGTCCGGATTTACCTAAACTTTCCGCCTACGTACTTGAACCTGGACAACCGTCGCCAGGCCCACCTAGCCTTCTCCGTCCCCCCATCGCAATTGTAAGAAGTACGGGAATATTAACCCGTTTCCCATCGACTACGCCTTTCGGCCTCGCCTTAGGAGTCGACTTACCCTGCCCCGATTAACGTTGGACAGGAACCCTTGGTCTTCCGGCGAGGGAGTTTTTCACTCCCTTTATCGTTACTCATGTCAGCATTCGCACTTCTGATACCTCCAGCAGCCCTTACAGACCACCTTCAACGGCTTACAGAACGCTCCCCTACCCCACATACCCTAAGGTACGTAGCCGCAGCTTCGGTGTATAGCTTAGCCCCGTTACATCTTCCGCGCAGGCCGACTCGACCAGTGAGCTATTACGCTTTCTTTAAATGATGGCTGCTTCTAAGCCAACATCCTGGCTGTCTGAGCCTTCCCACATCGTTTCCCACTTAGCTATACTTTGGGACCTTAGCTGGCGGTCTGGGTTGTTTCCCTCTCCACGACGGACGTTAGCACCCGCCGTGTGTCTCCCGGATAGTACTTACTGGTATTCGGAGTTTGCAAAGGGTTGGTAAGTCGGGATGACCCCCTAGCCTTAACAGTGCTCTACCCCCAGTAGTATTCGTCCGAGGCGCTACCTAAATAGCTTTCGGGGAGAACCAGCTATCTCCAGGTTTGATTGGCCTTTCACCCCTAGCCACAAGTCATCCGCTAATTTTTCAACATTAGTCGGTTCGGTCCTCCAGTTGATGTTACTCAACCTTCAACCTGCCCATGGCTAGATCACCTGGTTTCGGGTCTAATCCTAGCAACTGTACGCCCAGTTAAGACTCGGTTTCCCTACGGCTCCCCTAAACGGTTAACCTTGCTACTAAAATTAAGTCGCTGACCCATTATACAAAAGGTACGCAGTCACACCACGAAGGTGCTCCTACTGCTTGTACGTACACGGTTTCAGGTTCTATTTCACTCCCCTCACAGGGGTTCTTTTCGCCTTTCCCTCACGGTACTGGTTCACTATCGGTCAGTCAGTAGTATTTAGCCTTGGAGGATGGTCCCCCCATATTCAGACAGGATATCACGTGTCCCGCCCTACTCGTTTTCACTGATGATGAGATGTCGATTACGGGGCTATCACCCTCTATTGCGGCACTTTCCAGAGCCTTCATCTGTCTCATTAAAAGCTTAAGGGCTAATCCAATTTCGCTCGCCGCTACTTTCGGAATCTCGGTTGATTTCTCTTCCTCGGGGTACTTAGATGTTTCAGTTCCCCCGGTTTGCCTCCTGTTGCTATGTATTCACAACAGGATACTTACTTATGTAAGTGGGTTTCCCCATTCAGGAATCCCAGACTCAAAGGTTATTACTACCTAATCTGGGCTTATCGCAAGTTATTACGCCTTTCATCGCCTCTGACTGCCAAGGCATCCACCGTGTACGCTTAGTCACTTAACCATACAACCCGAAAGGGTCTTAGTGTATGGCAACTAACCAAGGTTTTTGGTTGTCATTAAGAAGGGTTAATTCTCAATGACTGTTTGCCGGACTCAATGTGATTCAAACGAATTTGAATCGAATACAAGACACTTGAATGTGTTTGTTGTGTTTATCTAAAAGATAAACATTGAGAACTTTTAAATTTGATTGAATTACTCGTAAGTAAATCAATCAGTCAGCTTTCCAAATTGTTAAAGAGCAAGAGTTTCAAAGTATTAAACTTTTAACCCATTTTTAAAAACTCTCCGAGGAGAATGCTTAAAGATGGTGGGCGATACCGGGCTCGAACCAGTGACCCCCTGCTTGTAAGGCAGGTGCTCTCCCAACTGAGCTAATCGCCCATAAAAGTTTTAATTCCTTATGGAAGGAATGGTGGAGCTATGCGGGATCGAACCGCAGACCTCCTGCGTGCAAGGCAGGCGCTCTCCCAGCTGAGCTATAGCCCCATATTTTTATTTCCTTGGGAGGAAATGGTGGGTCGTGCAGGATTCGAACCTGCGACCAATTGATTAAAAGTCAACTGCTCTACCAACTGAGCTAACGACCCAATGGTATCCCGTAGGGGAGTCGAACCCCTGTTACCGCCGTGAAAGGGCGGTGTCCTAGGCCTCTAGACGAACGGGACACTGGATTGAAGAACTTGGGAGTTCTTCGTCTCTTTTACTTTCTAAACCTAATCAATCTGTGTGGACACTTATCGTGAGTATCTTCGTATAAGGAGGTGATCCAGCCCCAGGTTCCCCTAGGGCTACCTTGTTACGACTTCACCCCAGTCATGAACCACAAAGTGGTGAGCGTCCTCCCCGAAAGGTTAAACTACCCACTTCTTTTGCAGCCCACTCCCATGGTGTGACGGGCGGTGTGTACAAGGCCCGGGAACGTATTCACCGTAGCATTCTGATCTACGATTACTAGCGATTCCGACTTCATGGAGTCGAGTTGCAGACTCCAATCCGGACTACGACGCACTTTTTGGGATTCGCTTACCATCGCTGGCTTGCTGCCCTCTGTATGCGCCATTGTAGCACGTGTGTAGCCCTACTCGTAAGGGCCATGATGACTTGACGTCGTCCCCACCTTCCTCCGGTTTATCACCGGCAGTCTCCCTGGAGTTCCCGACATTACTCGCTGGCAAACAAGGATAAGGGTTGCGCTCGTTGCGGGACTTAACCCAACATTTCACAACACGAGCTGACGACAGCCATGCAGCACCTGTCTCAGAGCTCCCGAAGGCACACCTGCGTCTCCGCTGGCTTCTCTGGATGTCAAGAGTAGGTAAGGTTCTTCGCGTTGCATCGAATTAAACCACATGCTCCACCGCTTGTGCGGGCCCCCGTCAATTCATTTGAGTTTTAATCTTGCGACCGTACTCCCCAGGCGGTCTACTTAACGCGTTAGCTCCGAAAGCCACGGCTCAAGGCCACAACCTCCAAGTAGACATCGTTTACGGCGTGGACTACCAGGGTATCTAATCCTGTTTGCTCCCCACGCTTTCGCATCTGAGTGTCAGTATCTGTCCAGGGGGCCGCCTTCGCCACTGGTATTCCTTCAGATCTCTACGCATTTCACCGCTACACCTGAAATTCTACCCCCCTCTACAGTACTCTAGTTCACCAGTTTCAAATGCAGTTCCGAGGTTGAGCCCCGGGCTTTCACATCTGACTTAATGAACCACCTGCATGCGCTTTACGCCCAGTAATTCCGATTAACGCTCGCACCCTCCGTATTACCGCGGCTGCTGGCACGGAGTTAGCCGGTGCTTCTTCTGTTGCTAACGTCAAGAGATAGCGCTATTAACGCTACCCCCTTCCTCACAACTGAAAGTACTTTACAACCCGAAGGCCTTCTTCATACACGCGGCATGGCTGCATCAGGCTTTCGCCCATTGTGCAATATTCCCCACTGCTGCCTCCCGTAGGAGTCTGGACCGTGTCTCAGTTCCAGTGTGGCTGATCATCCTCTCAGACCAGCTAGGGATCGTCGCCTTGGTGAGCCATTACCTCACCAACTAGCTAATCCCACCTAGGCATATCTTGACGCGAGAGGCCCGAAGGTCCCCCTCTTTGGCCCGTAGGCATTATGCGGTATTAGCCATCGTTTCCAATGGTTATCCCCCACATCAAGGCAATTTCCTAGGCATTACTCACCCGTCCGCCGCTCGACGCCCATTAACGCACCCGAAGGATTGTTAGTGTCGTTTCCGCTCGACTTGCATGTGTTAGGCCTGCCGCCAGCGTTCAATCTGAGCCATGATCAAACTCTTCAATTTAAGATTTTGTGACTCAACGAATACTGACTTCAAAACTAATATTTACCGAAGTAAACATGTAATTCTAAAGCTATTACCATTCCAACAGAATGGTAATGAATTGACTGTGCCAAATAACCCCTCTCAGTAAAGAAAGTAATTATTCGTATTGGTCACTCAGTTCATTGAAATCATTTTGATTCCGAAGAATCTGTTTTATCTAACGATAAAACGTTTTGATATTCATCAACGAGTGCCCACACAGATTGATAGGTTTAAATTGTTAAAGAGCTTTTCCTTTTTGAGCTTCGCTCAAATCGGACGGCCATTTTAGCGATTTAAGTTTTAGTGTCAACCACTATTTTCAAAACTTTTTTCAAGCGCTTAGCTTGGCTAATTTGACCTGCTGATTCGTTTTGGTTTCCTAAGAAGCCATCCCGTGTCAGCGAGGTGGCATTATAGAGATTTCGATCACACTGGCAAGCCCTTTTTTAAGTTTTTCTTACTTTTTTGATTGTTCGAGCGTTTTTTGTTCAAAACACGCCGTTTTCACTAGTATTCCTCTTAATTAAGGGCTTAAGGTGCCTATATAAAGGAGGATTTATGAGTTCAATACGCAGTTATAAAGGTATATCACCTCAAATCGGGCAAGGTGTCTATATAGATACAAGTTCAGTACTGGTTGGTGATATCAAAATCGGGGATGACTCTAGTGTATGGCCTTTGGTTGCAGCTCGAGGGGATGTGAACCACATACATATAGGCGATAGAACCAATATCCAAGACGGCAGTGTTCTTCATGTTACCCACAAGAATGCAGAAAACCCTGAGGGTTATCCTCTATTAATAGGTAATGATGTCACTATCGGTCATAAAGTCATGCTGCATGGATGCACTATTGAGGATCGCGTACTCGTCGGTATGGGAGCTATTGTGCTAGATGGTGTGGTTATCGAACAAGAAGTGATGATTGGTGCGGGAAGTTTAGTTCCACCTAATAAGGTACTTGAGAGTGGTTACCTATATGTAGGAAGCCCAGTTAAGCAAGCACGCCCATTAAATGATAAAGAACGTGCTTTCTTGCAGAAGTCGGCTGACAACTATGTTCAGAATAAAAATGACTACCTAGACTTTGTGCTACCAGTTTAAAGCGCTTTGATCTGAATTCGATTAGAGGAGTCATACTCCTCTTCTTCTATTAGCTCTTCTGCTAATTCTTCAATATCAAAACGAAGCTCTGAAAATACAGCCAACGCTTGTTTGCCTTCTTCTATATCTTTACCAGCCAATCGAGACAACTCTTCAATAAACACAACACATTCGATCAGTGCACCAGACTGCTGTGCTGGAAAAACGATAGACTGACTCTCTTCATCCCAATCTTGGATATCAGGAAATAAGATTGATTGATTCATTTTTATAATTACCTTGTTACATCTCTAGATTTCTTCGTAATTCTCTTAAGATCTGTTTGGTTCCCGGACGAAGACCACGCCATAGCATGAAGCTCTCTGCAGCCTGACCCACCAGCATACCTAAACCATCATAAGCAGCATGAACACCATTATCTAATGCCCACTGATTAAATACCGTCGTTCCAGATCCGTAGACCATGTCATAGACGGCGCTGTTTGTATTAAAGATGACATCGGAAACTTCAGGAAGCTGGCCACTTAGACCTGATGACGTGGAGTTAATGATGACATCAAAGCCTTCATTAACATCATTTAGTCCCATTCCTTTGATATTGCCATGTGAAGAAAACATCTCAGCTAGAAGTTCGGCCTTTGAACTGGTTCGGTTCGCCACCACCAATTGTTGTGGTTTTTGATCAAGAAGAGGCTGAATTACACCTCTTGCAGCTCCACCAGCACCTAGCAGGAGAACTCGAGCACCCTCTAATACCACTTGATGCTGAAGCAAATCTTGAACGAGACCCTCACCATCAGTGTTATCACCGATGATCTCTCCGTCATCTAACTTCTTCAATGTATTAACTGCACCAGCTAATTGAGCCCTTTCCGTTAGGCGATTAGCAAACTGATAAGCGTCTTCTTTAAATGGCGCAGTGACATTACACCCTCTACCACCTTCGCTAAAAAAAGCTTTAGCCGCGATAACGAATTGGCCATGTTCTGGCTGCAATGCTGTATAGATAAGTTGTTGATTGGTTTGGCGAGCAAATAATGTGTGAATGAATGGCGATTTGCTTTGCCCAATAGGGTTACCGAAAACGGCATAACGATCTACTTGCTGTGTCATATCCTTACCTAACAGAAATAATAAAAAGGGTCATCTATATAGATGACCCTATCACTATCCCTATAAGGAAGGAAGAACTACCAAACTCGCGGTTTTAGGTAGTCACTATAAAGCAGAGCTTCTGGTGACCCGGCTTGTGGTTCGTAACGGTATTCCCAACGAGCCAATGGCGGCATAGACATCAAGATAGACTCTGTACGACCACCACTTTGTAGACCAAATAGGGTGCCACGGTCATACACTAGGTTAAATTCAACATAGCGGCCACGACGGTATAGTTGGAAGTCACGCTCACGTTCGCCATAAGGTGTCTCTTTGCGACGCTCGACAATAGGTAAGTACGCCGCAGCAAAACCTTCACCGACCGCCTGCATGTAAGCAAAGCTCTTATCGAAACCCCACTCATTTAAGTCATCAAAGAACAGACCACCAACACCGCGCGTTTCATCACGGTGAGGCAAGTAGAAGTATTTATCACACCACTCTTTGTGTTCTTGATACACGTTATCACCAAATGGTGCGCACAGATCTTTAGCGGTTTGATGCCAAGACTGGCAATCTTCATCTACTGGATAGAATGGCGTTAAATCAAAACCACCACCGAACCACCAGATAGGGTCTTCCCCTTCCTTTTCGGCAATAAAGAATCGTACGTTGGCGTGTGAGGTTGGGATATAAGGGTTTTTAGGGTGGATAACTAACGATACACCCATAGCTTCAAACTTACGTCCGGCTAATTCAGGGCGGTGAGCGGTTGCTGAAGCCGGCATTGCCTTACCTGCAACATGAGAAAAGTTCACACCACCTTGCTCAAAGACCGCACCGTTGGTCATCACACGAGTACGACCACCGCCACCGAGGCGTTCGCTAGGTTCGCGCTCCCATGCGTCTTCTTCAAACAACGCGTTACCATCAGCTTGCTCAAGCTGTTGGCAAATCGAATCTTGTAGGCTCAGTAAAAACTGCTTTACTGCTTCTTTATCAATTGCTGACATTTTACTTTCCTTTGCAGGGTTTAACCCTGTCTTAATATTTTCGACGTTTTTGCATCTCTAATTTCGCTAGGCTTCTCGCGACCACCCGTTTGACCTTCAAGAATCGCGACCAAATGCTGACCCAGTTGCTGTTGGACTTCTTCGGTCGTCATACAAGGCGGCTCACCCGTTAAGTTAGCACTGGTAGAGGTTAACGGCTTACCGAATTCATTACACATTCTTTGAACCAAAGGGTGATCAGTCACGCGTACCGCGATCGAATCAAACTGACCACTCACCCAGCCTGTCACCTTAGCACTGGTTGGCATAATCCAAGTTACCGGGCCTGGCCATGTGGCTTTTACTGTCGTCAGCTGCTCTTCCGTCAATTGGCTTTCATCTATATAAGGTAACAGTTGCTCGTAGCTTGCAGCTATTAAGATCAAGCCCTTTTCAACCGGGCGCTGTTTTAACTCGAGTAATTTCTGGATGGCTTGTGGATTATCTGGATCACAACCGACCCCAAAAACGCCTTCGGTCGGGTAAGCAATGACTTCACCTTGTTGTAATGCCTGCAATGTATGTTGAAAGTTATCCACGGGTGCCTCATTAATTCAGTTATCTAACTCACTAAGTGTACAAATTATCACTCACTGTGACTAAAGCTATTTGTTTATAAAATTTATCAATTAACAACTTAGACTGACGCAAACGTTTTCCTTAAGCAATTTTACCCGTATAATGCGCGCAAAATATCTAATCACTAATTAAATCGTACCTGAAGGAGTTTGAGATGACTGTCGGTATTATCATGGGTTCTAAATCTGATTGGCCAACAATGAAGCTAGCTGCAGAAATGTTGGATCAGTTTGGCGTGGCGTACGAAACAAAAGTGGTTTCTGCTCACCGCACACCTCAGTTGCTAGCAGACTACGCAACCAGTGCGAAAGAGCGCGGTATTAAAGTGATTATCGCTGGCGCTGGCGGTGCTGCTCACCTACCAGGCATGGCGGCTGCTTTCACAAGCGTACCTGTTCTTGGTGTTCCAGTTCAATCTAAAGCACTGAAAGGCATGGACTCTCTACTTTCTATCGTGCAAATGCCAAAAGGCATCGCGGTAGGTACTCTAGCTATCGGTGAAGCGGGTGCAGCGAACGCTGGCATCCTAGCGGCACAAATCATTGGTACACACAATGAAGACGTGATGGCAAAAGTAGAAGCGTTCCGCTCTGAGCAAACAGAAACGGTACTTGCTAATCCAAACCCTGCAGAGGACTAATTCCCATGCATGTTCTTGTGTTAGGCGCGGGCCAACTTGCTCGCATGATGTCCCTAGCTGGGGCACCGCTGAATATTGAAATTTCTGCTTTTGATGTTGGCAGCAAAAATATTGTTCACCCATTAACGCAAGCGATTCTAGGCAACGGCTTAGAAAATGCGATAGAGCGCGCGGACGTCATTACAGCTGAGTTCGAACACATCCCTCACGATGTACTTGAAGTATGTGAGCGCAGCGGTAAGTTCTTACCGACTACTGAAGCAATCAAAGCTGGCGGTGACCGTCGTCTTGAAAAAGCGCTGTTAGACGAAGCGAACGTAAAAAACGCTAAGTACTATGTGATTAACTCTCGCAAAGACTTTGACGCTGCGATCGCTCACGTTGGCTTACCAATGGTACTGAAGAGCACACTTGGCGGCTACGATGGCAAAGGCCAGTGGCGCTTAAAGACACTAGACAATGTTGACGCGACTTGGGCTGAAATGGCCGAATGCATTGCAGCGACAGACAATCAAGCCATTGTGGCTGAAGAGTTTGTCCCGTTTGACCGTGAAGTATCACTGGTTGGTGCTCGCGGTACCAATGGCGAGATTCAAGTGTACCCATTGGCTGAGAATGTTCACACCGACGGCGTGTTGAGCTTATCGACAGCGATTGATGACATTGAACTGCAAGAGCAAGCGAAAACCATGTTCACCGCAATTGCAGAACGCTTAGATTACGTTGGCGTGCTAGCACTTGAGTTCTTTGATGTTCAAGGTTCACTGCTGGTTAACGAGATTGCACCACGTGTTCATAACTCTGGCCACTGGACGCAACAGGGCGCTGAAACTTGTCAGTTTGAGAACCACCTGCGTGCTGTGTGTGGGATGCCACTAGGCAGCACTAAGCTGATTCGCCCAACCGCAATGATCAACATTCTTGGTGAAGATACCCTACCTGAAGCTATTCTGGCTCAAGGTGGCTGTCACGTTCATTGGTATGGCAAAGAGAAGCGTGCAGGTCGTAAGATGGGCCATATTAACGTGAGCGCTGACTACAACGCAGAACTGCAAAGAGCGTTGTGCTCATTGGCTGATATTCTTGATAAGCAAGCCTACCCGGCTGTGCATGAGTTTGCTGAGCAGATGAAGTAAGCCTACATTGGTTTATGGATATAAAAAGTTCATTGGATATAGAAACGGCGCTCATTGAGCGCCGTTTTTTATTTCTGGTCACTCACTTACTGTGATTAGCATGACTACTGAGATTGAATGTGATGACACTTGCGATCTGCACATTGCTTCTTGGTACCACTGGCTGTTTTCTTCTCCATCAACAGCGGAAACTGGCACTCTTCACAGCAGCCAATAACAGGAGGCTGATTAATGGCAAACTTACACTTGGGGTAGTTATCACACGCGTAGAAGGTCTTGCCATAGCGAGATTTACGCTCAACCAAGTGGCCTCTACCACACTCAGGGCATGCAATCAGCGGCTGCTCTTCAGGTTGTTCTTTTGGTTGGTCCAAAGATTCGATGTGATTACACTCTGGATAGTTGCTACAACCAATAAACATCCCAAAACGACCTTGTCTTAGTACCAATTCGTTTTGGCATTTAGGACACGGTACACCCAGCTCTTTCACCACATGACCATCATTTTGATGGAGAGGTTTGATATAATCACAGCTCGGATACTGCTTACAGCCTAAAAATGGGCCGTGCTTACCATGGCGAAGCTGAAGCTCCCCACCACACTGTGGACATGGTTCATGCTCTAGCGCATGTTCATGTGCTGAAAAAAGCTGATTATCAATCTTACTACTCATGACAAGCCTGTATTAATGCAAGATACCTTGCTCTTTGGTGTACAACAGCTCTTCCATTTGCGTGTAAGCACTTTCATTACCCGGTACATTGAATAGCACCATTAAGATAATCCATTTCAGATCATCCAATTCAAATTCGTTTGTCTCAAGTCCCATCACACGATCAATCACCATTTCACGAATCTCTGTCGTGAGCACGTTGATCTGCTCTAGGAAAAGTAAGAAACCTCGACACTCCATATTAATACGAGATACCTCTCGACTGGTGTAGACACGCATCGAGGTGTTGGAACACATAGTAATCGCCGCTTGGTTGTCAGTATCTTGCAGTGCCGCAAGATCTTCTAACCAATGGAGGGCCTTATAAATATCGTCTTGGTGAAACCCTGCTCGAAGAAGCTCATCTTCAAGTTCGTCTTGATCCACCTGCAATTCAGAATCGCTATGGATGTAGGTTTCAAACAAGTACATCAGTATGTCCATCATCATAGCTTAGCCTCTCCCCTTTCGAATATAGCCACCGGAAACTGCAACAACATGCCCTGAGAGCTCAAGCTCTAAAAGCTGCATCATGACTTCATGCACAGGTATATGGGTTCTCTGTGCCAAAATATCAACGGGTGTCGCCTCTAATCCTACGTTAGCTAACAGCTGTGGAAATGGCAATTGTTCATTTTCACCCTCATTCTGCGTAGGTTCGAATAAGCTCGGCTGCTGATCTATAGACCAGTTTAACAGACTCTTTATTTCAATCAGAACATCTTGAGCATTTTGCACTAAACATGCTCCAACTTTAATGAGACTGTTACCTCCGCGACTGGTTGGGCTATGAATTGAACCGGGCAGCGCAAACACCTCTCTCCCTTGCTCCATCGCATAGCGAGCCGTAATCAAAGAACCACTCTTCTCAGCCGCTTCCACCACTAAAGTGCCTAACGACAAGCCACTTATAATACGGTTACGACGAGGGAAATGTTCAGGTCGTGGTTTCGCACATGGGCGAAACTCTGAAATAAGTGCGCCATTTTCACAGATCCTATCGGCTAAGTTTCTGTGCCGCGCAGGATAAATGGAGTCCAAACCAGAACCTAACACTGCAAAAGTTTCTCCTCCCCTATCCAGGGCACCATCATGAGCGTAACCATCGATGCCTAAAGCTAAACCACTGGTGACAATCAAGCCATTTTGGACGAACTCTTTGGCGAAGGACTTCGCAGTCTGCAGCCCTTCGAGACTGGCATTGCGACTGCCGACCATCGCGATTTGAGGTTCAATCAGCTTCTCAACGTGTCCTTTAACGAAAAGAACACTGGGCGCAGAAGCTATCTCATTGAGCAGTTTGGGATAATGTGAGCAATTCGGGGTAATGATGTGATGGTTAGGCTGTTTTGCTTGCCATGCTAAGCAAGCCTCCACTTCTCGTGGGGCTTGCTCTCTAAGATAAGAAATTTGCTTGGCTGACAAACCGATAGCTTGCAGCTGCTGACTTGAGTAGCCAACTATGTTCGAAGGGGAATCGATACTCAGCAGGCGAGAGAGACGTTTGCCACCCAATTGCGGAACAAAACTTAGAGTTAGCCAAGCACTCAGTTGTTGCTCATTCACTCGGTGCCCTTAACCTCTTCCGTCAAATCAAGATCCAAAGGCGATACCGCCAGAATGTCATTGCTAACAGGCTTAGAGCTCTGAGTAATCAACGCGAGGCTAAAATACTCATAAGGGCGAATAACCATCAAGCTACCCAGCGAGGTGCTTGGTAACTGAACTTTATCGCTTGCCGCCGACTCTTTATAGCTGTACTCACCCTGCTTACCAAACACCACAGCACCGCTTTCGCTGAGGGTAAACATAGAACCTTGGCGAAGGTTATCCTGTGAACCTTTGTTGATCACTACCACCTGATTCTTCGCGCTGTATTGGCTGCCATCTAATGAGCCCAAGATATTAGCAAATTGACCCGCCGCACTAGGTGCAGGATAAAACGTAGTAGAGAGCTTCACCTGATCAACACCAAGTTCAGGTAGCACAAGGTCGTTGAGCAGTACTTCTTGCAGCTGAGTCTCTATCTGCAAGCTGCTGAACTCAGCATCCACCTCTTTTAAGCGCGCAGTGGCAACCAAACGCAACGAGGTAATATTCGCTTGGGGTTGCTGCCGTTGGTAGGTTTCAACGGCGCGGTAGATGCCCCACTTTTGATGCTGTTGGGTACCTGATATGAATAACCGGTCTGCACCCGATAAGAAACGTTTGCCATCACTGGTTCCTAGTACTCGCTGTGCCGATTCGATATCTTGCTGCTCTACCAAGCGATCAGACTGTAAATACGGTAAAACCAGCCCCTCGTTGACGGTAGGTACTGCTTTTTTCTCAGAGACACGAATCTTAGGGCTAAGTTTGATAACGGGTTTGAGGCTTAATACAGGCTCGCCATTAATCCAAACCAAAGACAGTTTATCTCCGGGATAAATAAGATGAGGGTTTTCTATCTCTGGATTCACCTGCCATAACCTTGGCCACAGCCATGGGCTATCGAGATACATCGCAGAGATATCCCACAAAGTATCGCCCTTAACCACGACATACGCCTCGGGTGCGCCCTTTTTAATGGTTAAAGGTTGCTCACTATTTTCAGCCGTAGCGGCGAACGAAATCGAGGCAAAAATAAGAGATAAAGCAGGGAATAAATGACGCATGACCTAGGTTCCTTGGTCTGAATATATGACATCTGATTGGAGAATTACCTTCAGGATGCTGTCATTTGACCTCTAAAATGTCTAGAATTGAGCCAACAAGGTTTAAGCTGTTTCGGCACAGTTCAATATTTCGAGTGTATATGTCTGTATTACAAGTATTAACATTACCAGATGATCGTCTACGTACCGTGGCGAAACCGGTAAAAGAAGTTACCCCAGAGATTCAAAAGTTCGTTGATGACATGATTGAAACCATGTACGACGAAGAAGGTATCGGCCTTGCGGCAACGCAAGTAGATTTCCACCAACGCATCGTTGTTATCGATATTTCAGAGACGCGTGATGAGCCTATGGTTCTGATCAACCCTGAAATCACCGAAAAGCGCGGCGAAGATGGTATCGAAGAAGGCTGTCTATCTGTACCAGGCGCTCGAGCTCTAGTACCTCGCGCTGCAGAAGTAACGGTTAAAGCATTAGACCGTGACGGCAACGAATTCACATTCGATGCTGATGACCTTCTGGCTATCTGTGTTCAGCACGAACTTGACCACCTAGAAGGCAAGTTGTTTGTTGATTACCTATCGCCACTAAAGCGTAAACGTATCCAAGATAAGCTAGCGAAAATTAAACGTTTCAACGAGAAACAGGGTTAATCACCGCTGCAATTACTAAATTAGAAGGAAGCCTACCTTGAGTCAGTCTTTAAGAATTGTCTTCGCAGGTACTCCGGATTTCGCCGCCCGTCACTTGGCGGCGTTGTTGTCTTCGGAGCATGAAGTTATTGCTGTTTACACACAGCCAGATCGTCCAGCAGGCCGCGGTAAAAAACTGACTGCGAGCCCAGTAAAAAACATCGCACTTGAAAACAACATTCCGGTTTACCAACCAGAAAACTTCAAGTCAGATGAAGCTAAGCAAGAGCTAGCGGATTTGAATGCTGACATCATGGTTGTTGTAGCGTACGGCTTATTGCTTCCACAAGTGGTTTTAGATACACCTCGCTTAGGTTGTATCAATGTGCATGGTTCTATCTTGCCGCGCTGGCGTGGTGCTGCTCCTATCCAACGCTCTATTTGGGCAGGTGATAAAGAGACAGGCGTAACGATCATGCAGATGGATATAGGCCTTGATACTGGTGACATGCTAAGCATCGCAACGCTACCAATTGAAGCGACAGATACCAGTGCTTCAATGTATGAAAAGCTAGCTGGCCTTGGCCCTGATGCGCTTGTTGAGTGTTTGTCTGACATCGCTTCTGGTAAAGCGGTGGCTGAAAAGCAAGACGACGAACTTGCTAACTACGCGAAGAAGCTAAGTAAAGAAGAAGCGCGTATCAACTGGAGTGATGACGCGGCTCATATTGAGCGCTGCGTTCGTGCTTTCAACCCATGGCCAATGAGCCACTTTGAAGCTGCGGAAAACAGCATCAAAGTATGGCAAAGCCGTGTGGCAGAGCAAACCACTAATAAGCCTGCAGGTACCATTCTGCAAGCGGATAAAACGGGTATCTATGTAGCGACAGGACAAGGTGTACTTGTTCTTGAACAGCTGCAAGTACCAGGTAAAAAAGCCATGTCAGTTCAGGATATCTTGAACTCTCGTGCAAGCTGGTTTGAAGTTGGAACTCAACTTTCTTAACCGCTTTTAAAGCTGCCATAAGCGCAGCTTAGAAAACCTTTACGAGGGCAGAGATGCCCTCATGTATTCAAATAAATATTCGGTACCCCTCATGAATGTTCGCGCTGCTGCTGCAAATGTCCTATTCCAAGTTGTCGATAAAGGCCACTCTCTTTCACACGCTCTCCCTGCGGCTCAAAAAACGATCCGCCCGCGAGACCACGCTCTATTGCAAGAGATTTGCTACGGCGCACTTCGTTACCTGCCTCGTTTAGAGTCAATCGCTAACGAACTGATGGAAAACCCGCTTAAAGGTAAAAAGCGTGTATTCCACCACCTTATTTTGGTAGGCATTTACCAACTGAGCTTCATGCGCATTCCTTCGCACGCTGCCGTTGCGGAAACCGTTGAGGGCACCAAAACACTGCGTGGACCAAGCCTAAGTGGTTTGATCAACGCGGTATTGCGTAGCTATCTACGTGACCAAGAAGAGCTGGATGAAAAAGCGGTTAGCCACAATGCGGGCAAATATGGCCACCCAAGCTGGATTCTAAAAATGCTTCAAGAGAGCTACCCAGATCAATGGGAGCAACTGGTTGAAGCAAACAACAGCAAGGCACCAATGTGGTTGCGCGTAAACCGCCAACACCACACGCGTGACGAGTATGTTGAACTGCTTAAAAACGAAAACATTGAATACACACTGCACCCAGAAGCGGCGGATGCCATAAAATTAGCGGCACCTTGCGATGTGACTTTACTACCGGGCTTCGACAGAGGTTGGGTATCAGTACAAGATGCAGCGGCTCAGCTTTCTGTAGATTACCTAACACCAAAAGATGGTGAACTAATCCTAGATTGTTGTGCAGCGCCAGGCGGTAAAACCGCACACATTCTTGAGCACACCAATGACACTGAAGTGGTTGCTATTGACTGTGATATTAAACGCCTAGACCGTGTTTACGATAACCTTGAACGCCTACAACTGCGTGCCGACGTAATTTGTGGCGACGCTCGCTACCCTGAAGAGTGGTGGATGGGCGATAAGTTCGACCGTATCCTACTTGATGCGCCTTGTTCAGCGACAGGTGTAATCCGCCGTCACCCTGACATCAAGTGGCTACGCCGTGCATCTGATATTGATGCACTCGCTGAGCTACAAAGTGAGATCATGGATGCAATGTGGCGTCAGTTGAAAGAAGGCGGCACCATGGTTTACGCGACATGTTCTATCACACCGCAAGAGAACGTTCTGCAAGTGAAAGCTTTCCTAGAACGTACCAAAAATGCAACGCTAGTTGGGTCTGATATCGAAAATCCGGGTCGTCAAATACTACCTGGTGAAGAAGATATGGATGGCTTCTACTACGCAGTTCTAGTAAAACAGGCATAACAACTAACAGCGGCTAAGAATTTATTTCTTAGCCGCTGTTTCTTTCTAGTGCATTATCGAAGCAAAATGAAATCACTAGAATTACAAAGGCAAAAATAAGAGAAAGGCTATGAAGATCATTATCCTAGGTGCTGGACAAGTAGGCGGTACCCTTGCTGAAAACCTAGTAGGTGAAAACAATGACATCACGATCGTCGACCGTAATGCCGACCGACTGCGTGAACTTCAAGACAAATATGACCTTAGGGTTGTAAACGGCTATGCCAGCCACCCGAACACACTACGTGAAGCGGGTGCACAAGATGCCGACATGTTGGTTGCCGTAACCAACATGGATGAAACCAACATGGCCGCATGTCAGGTTGCCTTCTCTCTTTTCAACACGCCAAACCGAATTGCCCGTATTCGTTCTCCACAATATTTAGAAGAGAAAGAAGCACTGTTCAAATCAGGTGCTATCCCGGTTGATCACTTGATCGCACCGGAAGAGCTGGTGACCAGCTACATCGAACGTTTGATCCAATATCCAGGTGCACTACAAGTAGTGAGCTTTGCAGAACAGAAAGTGAGCCTGGTGGCAGTAAAAGCCTACTACGGTGGTCCACTGGTTGGTAATGCACTGTCTGCTTTGCGTGAGCACATGCCACACATCGATACTCGTGTTGCAGCTATCTTCCGTCAAGGTCGCCCTATTCGCCCGCAAGGCACCACCATCATTGAAGCTGATGATGAAGTGTTCTTTGTAGCGGCAAGTAACCACATCCGCTCAGTAATGAGTGAACTGCAACGCCTAGAGAAACCATACCGCCGCATCATGATTGTCGGTGGTGGTAACATTGGTGCAAGCTTGGCGAAACGCCTTGAGCAGAGCTACAGCATCAAGCTTATCGAGCGCAGCTACACACGAGCAGAGAAGCTGTCGGAAGAATTAGAAAACACCATCGTATTCTGTGGTGATGCGGCAGACCAAGAGCTGCTAACCGAAGAGAACATCGATCAAGTTGATGTGTTCATCGCCCTAACCAATGAAGATGAAACCAACATCATGTCTGCGATGCTGGCTAAGCGCATGGGCGCCAAGAAGGTAATGGTACTAATTCAACGTGGTGCTTACGTCGACCTTGTGCAGGGTGGTGTGATTGATATTGCGATCTCTCCACAGCAAGCGACCATTTCTGCGCTGCTTACTCACGTTCGTCGTGCAGATATTGTTAACGTATCATCTCTACGTCGCGGCGCTGCAGAGGCTATCGAAGCCATTGCTCACGGTGACGAAACCACATCGAAGGTCGTGGGCCGAGCAATTGGCGACATCAAACTACCACCGGGCACCACTATTGGTGCGATTGTTCGCGGGGAAGAGGTACTTATCGCGCACGATAGAACCGTAATCGAACAGGATGACCACGTAGTGATGTTCCTAGTGGACAAGAAATACGTACCTGATGTTGAGTCTCTATTCCAACCGAGCCCGTTCTTCTTATAGCCTTGTTCTCGTAAGCTTCTTCTCGCAACCTTCTAATGTGAGAACGAAGCTCCGACACAAAGCGATGGTCTATTAAGCTATGGTCAACTTTCGTCCGATATTATTAGTGATAGGGTTAGTGTTATCAAAACTCGCCCTTTTCATGTACATCCCCACATTGGTAGCCTTCTTTACTGGCACCGGTGGCTTCCTCGAGTTTGGTCAATCGGTAGTGATCACGCACATCGTCGCGTTCATCTGCTTGAGTTTAGGCCGTTCAGCTAAGTTCCGACTTGGGGTGCGGGACATGTTCCTGATTACCTCCCTAGTGTGGACAATAGCCAGTGCCTTCGCCGCACTGCCATTTGTGTTCATCAACCATATCAGCTTCACGGACGCCTACTTTGAAACCATGTCTGGTATCACCACGACAGGCTCGACCGTATTAAGCGGCTTAGACAGCATGGCACCAAGCATTCTGCTGTGGCGTTCAATCTTGCAATGGTTAGGTGGCATCGGCTTCATCGTAATGGCGGTAGCGGTACTGCCAATGCTCAACGTCGGTGGTATGCGCCTCTTCCAAACGGAATCATCCGATTGGTCAGATAAAAGCAGCCCAAGAGCAAAAACCGTCGCCAAGAACATTGTAGCGGTTTATCTGGTATTAACTGGCTTGTGCTTGGTGAGCTACCTGTTTGCAGGAATGAGCGTGTTTGACGCCATTAACCACTCATTCACTACGCTTTCTACAGGCGGTTACTCAACCTCAGATGGCTCAATGAACCACTTCTCGAACAGCGCTCATTGGGTGGGCACCGTGTTCATGTTCTTAGGTGGCCTACCATTCCTACTCTTTGTCAGTGCACTGCGCGGTAGAAAGCTCTCTATCCTCTACAAAGATGCCCAAGTGAGAGGCTTCGCTTACCTATTCTTAGTCACCAGTGCTGTGATCTCCACGTGGCTGGTGGTTAGAGATGGCTACACAGTATTGGATGCACTACGTGTCTCGATGTTCAACATCGTGTCGGTTGTAACAACCACAGGCTTTGGCTTGGAAGACTTCACAGCGTGGGGCGCTCTACCAACCACTTTGTTTGCCTTCCTGATGATGGCTGGTGCTTGTTCTGGTTCAACTTCTGGTGGTATCAAAATCTTCCGCTTCCAGATAGCGATGACTATGCTTCACAAACAGATGATGAAGCTGATTCACCCATCAGGCGTATTTGTTCAACGCTATAATCAACGCCCTGTAAGCGACGACATCGTGCGTTCGTTGGTAGCGTTTGGTTTGATGTTCTTTATTACGATCATCTTAATCGCTGGTGGTTTGAGTGCGATGGGTTTAGACCCAATCACCAGTATCTCAGGCGCTATTACCGCGGTAGCTAATGTTGGCCCGGGTATGGGCAGCGTGATTGGCCCGACAGGTAACTTTGCTCCCCTACCAGACGCCGCTAAGTGGTTATTAAGCCTTGGTATGTTGATGGGAAGGCTTGAGATACTGACGCTGATCGTTCTATTCTTCCCAGCCTTCTGGCGACGCTAATTGCACGAATATTTAAGGAAACAGAGATGAAATCATACCTACTTATCGCAAGCGCACTGCTAAGCAGTTCAGCCTTCGCCGACCAAATGGTAACTCTTCAAGATGGAAAACAGATACTGCTGAAAGATGACTTTACTTGGCAGTACGTGGCAGAGAAGCAAGCGGAGGAAGTAGCGACAACATCAGAGATCGCCGTACCTGTCGCAGCAGCGCCTGTTGTGGCAGTTCCAGTTGCGACCAACGTGCGTGGTACAACGATTGTCGTTGATAGCAAAAAGCCAAGCTTACAGCTATCGCAATCAGGGGTTGATGTAGTGCTAGGCGCGAGTCACTATGAAGATGGTGAGCTGATTATCCCAACCGCGATTACCAACCAAAGCACACAAGCCGTGATCTTAGTGTCGGTAAAACTCGGTCTGTATTCAGCGAGCGGTGAATTGTTAGAAGAGAAAACCGTAGCCGTTTGGAAATCAATTAAGCGTATGGCAGATACCTACCTTCGACCAAAAACAGATGCCGAAGGTACTTCTATCAAGCTAGCAGTTGAACAGTACCCTGAGTACCAAATCAAAGCTGAAATCGTTGAAGTGCTGACTCGTTAAACCGGAGTCACATACAGATAGATAGCGAAGAAATGGCAAGCGCAGCCCGCCAACACAAACAAGTGCCAGATGGCATGATTGTAAGGGATGCGTTTTGCCACATAGAAAATCACACCCAGCGAGTAAATCACACCACCGAGTGCTAGTAGCACTAAACCACCCATCTCGATATTCATTGCCAGTTGATACACCACAATCAATGACAACCAACCCATCGCCAAGTAAGTCACCAGTGACAACCGCTTAAATCGGTAGACGAAGGCAATCTTCATAATGATGCCCACCAACGCGATTCCCCAAATCACCGCCATCAAGCCCATCGCTAATGGTGTTCTTAAACTTACCAATAAAAATGGCGTGTAACTGCCCGCGATCAGTAAGTAGATCGCACAGTGATCGAGGGTTTTCAGTAGGCGTTTAGTCTTTTCTGTGGTGATCGAGTGATAAAGCGTGGAAGCAAGGAAAAGTAGGATAATACTGCTGCCATACACCGCCATGCTCGCAATAGTCAGCATGTCGGCTTGATGGTCAAACGCACGAATCAGTAGCAGGATTAAACCAACCACGCCAAGCACAACACCCAAGCCATGGGTTATCGCATTGGCGCGTTCTTCGATGTCACTGTATTCGCTCGCCGATGATGCAGACATGATTATCCTACTAGAGTAAATGTTCGATTTGCCTAGTATTGCACATTAAGCTTACACGTGTAAGCTTAAATTTTTATGACATCTTTTATGGCATTAATAACGCCTAAACAGTGTGATGAAGCTAAGTTCTCTAAAGCTAAAGAACCAAAGAGCTAACTAAGAAGCGTTGTCTAGATAATCAAGCACCATCTTGCCTGCATCTTGTGGTGACGTATCCAATGGTACACTCAATTGACGCTGCAGCTGGCCAATGCCTAATAAGCTCGCCAACATGCCTTTTGCACCATCGCGATTACGGTCTATCTCAAACCACAACTTAAGCTCGGTTTCATCACGATGAGCCACCACTTCCAATTCACGCCAGCGACCATGATATGGGCCAGTGGTAGGAACAAACTCAAACTCTTGAACAAATGGCAGTTCAAAGCCCTCTACCGCTTCACACTCAACTTGGCGAATGCGTAGACCTTGAGCTTCTAGTTCATTAAAAATACCATCAAGAAGTGCATCAGGGCGAACCGTTAAAATATCCTTATCCGATGGGTCAATCGCCATCGCAATGTCTAATCCGGTTTCAAGCCATACTTTTGAATCGCCGATCGTCACCGGGGTATTCAACGGAACATCAAACTCACACTCGAAATCACGGGTTTCACCCGGCTGAATAACAAAAGCATACGGCAGGCTCCATTTGGCCAACGAATATGTCTGGTGCATTCGACGCTTTTGACCGCCCTCTTGTCTCTGCGAATTCCTGGTGACTTCTTTGACATAACGACAGCACAGATTGAGATCGATGTTGTCGATCTCCTGTGGTTGAGCGCCACCATACACATGCACAATAATGCTCGCCTTTTGCCCTGGATAAAGCACTTCCTGTTGCAATACAGAATCCACCTTGGCAGACCCAATACCAAAACTTGCTAACGTTTTCTTTAAGAACGACATATGCACCTCCTTTAAAGCATCATCTTAAGCCTGAAAGAGGTTCAAACTCAAATATACTGCTCACACTATTTTAGCTCTAATATCGTCTATTTATCACTCAGGCGTCGATCGATAAGTTAGATAGTGATAATCTAAGCCTTGATATGCATGCATATCATTATCCTGATTTATTATTCGGATTGGCGAAAGCCAGACGAGCGACTCTTCAAGAAATTGAGGCGGACCTCATGGTAAATCAGGCCATTAGATTGGCAATGGATATGCCTGACCGTTAGGTAAATGAATGCGCCCAACAGCTGTCAGGTTCTCGCACACCAACCGTAGTGCGATGCGTCGTCGTAGTGGCTTTGTTGCTGCTCCAACGGCAAAGAAATTGGCTCCAACAATGACTTTAGTTGAGAAGACTGCTTTATTAGCACCGACTACAACAAAAGTCATTAAAGCCGCTTAACAAAAAGCGCAGTTTTTACTGCGCTTTTTTCTTGCTTATTTCCCTGCTCGAAATGAGTTTACACATTGGTATTCCCCACCCGATTTGATACCTTAGCCACAAATCATTATAAAATTTGTGGAGAATAAAGTATGAAGTGTCACCGCATAGAAGAACTGCTGGAACTGATGGAGCCTGAGTGGCAGAAAGATCAAGAGCTTAACTTGCTAGAGTTCATCATCAAGCTATCAAAAGAAGCCGGCTACGAAGGTAAACTTGAAGAACTGACTGACGATGTTCTTATCTATCACCTAAAAATGCGCAACAGCGAGAAAGATGAAATGATCCCGGGTCTTAAAAAAGACCAAGAAGATGATTTCAAAACCGCAATTCTAAAAGCGCGCGGCATCCTATAATTACCTCAATGCTCAACAGCGTAATTGCCGTATAGATAAAATGCTCAATTTTAAAAAGCGACCACTCGGTCGCTTTTTTGTTTCTGTTCGCTATTTTTTCGTCACAACTGTTATGACTTTTGTTGTTAAAGGTTGATAGCGTTAAAGAAATGAGAACAAGATTGTCGCTATAATCGCCACCCATAAGAATCTTCTAAAATAATAAGAGTAAGTGCGGTATCAACTGACGCATCAAGCTCAATTTCTACAGGTTCTCTAAACCACACTTTAAAGTAATGTCGTCTTGCTCGATTTAACCGAGCAAACCAGCCACAAAAAGGATAGTCCATGAGTCAGGATAAAATCGATATCAAAGATGTGACTCCTAAAACCTTTAACCCGAAAACACATAAAGGTAATGGAGATCGATTTAACCCAAGTAACCGAATCTACGTTCGAGAAAGCAAAGGTAAATTCCAACAATTACGCCGTTACGGTGGTTGGTTCTTACTTTTACTTTTTGCACTTATTCCGTGGATCCCATTTGGTGAGCGACAAGCGATCTTGCTCGATATCGGCAGCCAACAGTTCAACTTCTTTGGCACAACCTTATACCCACAAGATCTGACCCTGCTCGCGATCCTCTTCATGATTGCAGCGTTCGGCCTGTTTTTTATCACCACCTTTTTAGGTCGTGTCTGGTGTGGTTACCTTTGTCCTCAAACCGTGTGGACCTTCATGTATATCTGGTTTGAAGAGAAACTTGAAGGCGCGGCTAACAAGCGAAGAAAACAAGATTCCGGAAAACTGACCACCAATCTAATGGTCAGAAAAACCCTCAAACACATTGCATGGTGGGCGATTGCCATTGCGACCGGCTTAACTTTTGTTGGCTACTTCATCCCAATCAAAGAGTTAGTAGTTGGCTTCTTTACCTTTAACTCATCGTTCTGGCCTGTGTTCTGGGTATTGTTCTTTGCAGGCTGTACCTACGCGAATGCAGGTTGGATGCGCTCGATTGTGTGTCTGCACATGTGTCCTTACGCTCGCTTCCAATCCGCGATGTTTGATAAAGACACCTTCATCGTCGGTTACGACACTGAGCGTGGTGAGAGCCGCGGTCCTCGTTCTCGTAAAGCCGATCCAAAAGAGCTTGGCCTAGGTGACTGCATTGACTGCAACCTGTGTGTTCAAGTGTGTCCGACGGGGATTGATATCCGTGACGGCCTGCAATATGAATGTATCAACTGTGGTGCGTGTATTGATGCTTGTGACAACACTATGGAGCGAATGGGGTATGAGAAAGGCCTGATCAACTACACAACTGAACACAGGCTTGAAGGACATTCAACCAAGGTGATGCGTCCTAAATTGCTAGGCTATGGGGCGATTTTAGTTCTTATGCTAGGTCTGTTCTTCGTGCAAATCGCGAGTGTTGATCCTGCGGGTCTGAGCGTACTGCGCGACAGAAACCAGCTGTTCAGAGTCAACAACCAAGGACTGGTTGAAAATACCTATACCCTCAAAGTGATCAACAAAACGCAACAAGAACAAGAATACAAACTCGATGTAAGCGGGCTACCGGGTTCTATCTGGTACGGTAAGCAAACTATCACTGTCGATCCGGGCGAGGTTTTGAACCTACCTATCAGTTTGGGTGCTGACCCTGAAAAACTGAGCTCACCTGTTTCGACAATTCAGTTTATACTCTCGGATAATGAAGAGTTTACGATGGAAGTAGAAAGCCGCTTTATCAAGAAACTCTGATACTAATCACTCACGATTGGTACAACACCCAATAAATGGAAAAAGGCTCAGTAATGAGCCTTTTTTATTATATGACGATGCAAGCCTTTAACTTTGATAACCTAACCCCTGACTTCATGTGGTACGCACTGGAGAGTATTGGGGTTCGTGCTGAATCCGGGCTTCTCGCTCTCAACAGTTACGAAAACCGGGTCTATCAATTCACCGATGAAGACCGAAAACGCTACGTCGTTAAGTTTTATCGCCCGCAGCGTTGGAACAAAGAGCAGATCCAAGAAGAGCACGACTTCGCACTTGAGTTGATCGAGCAGGAAATGCCCGTCGCTCCGCCAATGCGCGTCAACGGTGAAACCCTACATGAATATCAAGGCTACCTGTTTGCGTTGTTCGAAAGCGTTGGCGGTCGCCAATATGAAGTGGATAACCTAGACCAACTAGAAGGTGTAGGACGCTTCCTAGGCCGAATTCACAAAGCGAGCACAGGAAGAACCTTCCAACATCGCCCAACCATCAGCCTAGATGAGTATCTGTATCAACCACGTAAGATATTAGAAAACTCTCAGTTTATCCCGACTCACCTAGAGAACGCGTTCTTCAATGACGTCGACCTTCTGATTAAAGAGTTAGAGAGCCAATGGCCGAGTAATATTGAAAATATCCGCCTGCATGGTGATTGCCACCCAGGCAATATTCTATGGCGTGACGGGCCAATGTTCGTTGATCTTGATGACGCACGTAATGGCCCTGCGATACAAGATCTATGGATGCTGCTCAACGGTGAACGCCAAGATAAACTGATGCAACTCGATATTCTGCTAGAGAGTTATCAAGAGTTTTGCGATTTTAATACCTCGCAACTGAAACTAATCGAACCACTACGCGGTCTACGTATGGTGCATTACATGGCATGGTTAGCGAAGCGATGGCACGATCCGGCGTTTCCTTTGGCCTTTCCGTGGTTTAATGATCCGAAATATTGGGAGCAACAAGTACTTGCTTGTAAAGAGCAAATTGCTACCCTGCAAGAGCCACCACTTTCGTTAATGCCTCAGTGGTAACCGCAATCGCAACATACAACTAGATAAAAATTCAAACATAATGGAGATTGGATAAATGAAAAAGCTATTCGCATTTTTCTCATTGATCATGTTGAGCCTTTCAGCTCACGCTGCGAAATTTAACGAAGGTGAGCACTACAAAGTTCTCAATCTAGAAGCATCAAAGAAGCCAGTAGTGACAGAGTTCTTCTCTTTCTACTGCCCTCACTGTAATAGCTTTGAACCTATCATCCAGCAGCTAAAACAACAGCTACCTGCTGACGCTAAGTTACAGAAGAACCACGTTTCATTCATGGGTGGCAACATGGGCCTGCCAATGAGCAAGGCTTACGCGACCATGATTGCACTGAAGGTTGAAGACAAGATGGTGCCAGTGATGTTTAACCGCATTCACAACATGAACAAGCCACCACGTGATGAAGCAGAACTACGTCAAATCTTCCTAGACGAAGGTGTTGATGCTAAGAAGTTTGATGCGGCATACAATGGCTTCGCGGTAGATTCAATGGTTCGTCGTTTCGACAAAGCATTCAAAGACAGCGGCCTTTCAGGCGTACCGGCTGTAGTAGTAAACAACCGCTACCTAGTAGAAGCACAAGGCATCAACAGCCTAGACGAGTACTTTGAGTTGGTTAACTTCCTACTGAAGAAGTAAAAACAATCAAAAAACCATAATAAGGAAGCTTCGGCTTCCTTTTTTATGCCTGACGTTTTTTAATCATCTTCAGTAAATACATAATTTTCAGCTCGCAATACGGTTCTACTTCCCATTTATCTAATAAACCTTTATAAGGTGCGCGATAAAGTGAACCTTTAGATTATGTTGTTTTCTATAACTTTTTATTAACAGCTATTTATTGCTACCACTCACCGGGGCAAGGAGCCTCTGAATGAAAATCAAATTTACGTTATTAGCACTGAGCGTTGCCGCAGCACCTGCTTTTGCCAAGCTTGCTGATGAAGCAGGTTTCAGTGGTGAAATCTCTATCAACACCGGTTTTACTTCTTCAACCTCAAACTTTAATACCGATGCTGACAGCACTATTTCATCTAATGATCAGAAGGCTTCTTCGGAAAGCTCATTTCTGATTGCTCCTTTAGGTAGCGTTGCGTACACCTTCGGCGAGAAATTGAACCATCAGGTTTACACAGGTACAGCACGTGATGACGTTGCAACGGGTACTGTGGTACTTGAAGTGGGTTACAAATACCAACTTGAATCTGGCATGGTGATCGATGCTTCAATTCTGCCAACCATTATGTCTGGTGAGACTTGGGCAAACCCTTACGCTGAAGGTGTTGCTCGAAGTGAAACAGACGAAACCGGTAATGCATTCCGTCTAAAACTAGATAGCATTGCTGGCTCGGCGTTTTCTGTTGATATGGCTTTCGCGACCAGAGATGTAGAAAATGATCTGGTTGAGGACGCACTAAAGCGTGATGCGGATACCTTCTACCTGAAAGGTCAGTACCGCCAACCGATTAGCCGCACCATGATGCTGGTTCCGTCTTTGATCTATCAATCAACAGACGCTAAAGGCGATGCTGCATCGTTCGAACAATTCGGTGGTGAAGTCAGCTTGTTCGGCGGTATGGGTCGTCACCAGTACGCACTAACTGCGGGTTACAACCAACGCTCTTACGATGCGAGCAGCATGACTTTTCAAAAGAAGCGCAGCGACGACAACATCAATCTATTCGCCGCGTATGAATATGACCAATTCATGGAATGGGAAAACTGGTCGTTTGTTGCTCTTGCCGGTTACGGAACTAGCGAATCAAACATTACCTTCTACGATGAATCACAATACATCGCTTCAGTTGGCTTGAACTACAAGTTCTAATCACTGCTTACTCATGCAACCAACCTGAATAACGAAAGCCTGCATCATTACAGGCTTTTTTCCGCTTGCTCACTACACCGCCTGAGCCGTGAGCTGTTTCAGCAAGCGATCCATAGCTCGATAGCCCAGCGCTTCCGATAAATGCTTCTTCTCAATCTGTTCATTACCATCCAGATCCGCGATAGTGCGTGCGACCTTGATGATTCGATGATAAGCACGAATCGATAAACCCAACCGATGCAGCGCGGTTTCAAGAAACTCCGCATCTTCACGTCGAAGTGGGCAATATTTTTCAATTTCTCGACTTCCTAGTAACGCATTCGATTTATGGTTCCTAGACAACATTAACTGACGCGCTTGTTTGACCCTTTGCTTTACCACTTGAGTGGTTTCACCACGATCGCCACCTTCAGCCAACATCCCTTTGGGAAGTAGTGGGATCTCTAATGACATATCAAACCTATCAAGCAACGGCCCAGACAATCGGTTGAGATAGCGCAAAATTATCTGCGGATTGGCTCGTGCTTGATTGCCTTCGTAATAACCAGTCGGACTTGGATTCAAGGCACCGACCAACTGAAAGCGCGCAGGGAAACGAGTCTTACCTGCCACTCGTGAAATAATAATCTCGCCCGACTCTAGCGGCTCTCGCAATGAATCAAGCACCTTGCGCTCAAACTCAGGCATTTCATCCAGAAATAGTAATCCGTTATGCGCCAGAGAGATCTCGCCGGGGCGAGGAACTGAGCCACCACCGACCAGTGCCGCCATTGAACTCGAATGGTGAGGCGAACGAAATGGCCTCTGCTTCCAGTTGTATTGATTGATCTCTTGCTGTGTTAACGAAGCCACCGAAGCGGTTTCCATCGCCTCGTCATCACTCATTTCAGGTAATAAGTCACGTAGTCGAGAAGCGAGCATGGTCTTGCCCGTTCCGGGAGGACCAAGGAACAATAAGTTATGGTTGCCAGCCGCGGCTATTTCCAACGCTCGCTTGCCTTGCTGCTGACCAATAATATCTTGTAGGTCACGATGCTCAGACACATCAACTTGATGTTGCTCTGTCCGATACAAACCAAGCTGAGCCTGACCACACATGTCTGCGCAAACTTCTAACAGGGTTTGTGCAGACTTATGCGCTCCCTTACCGACTAAGGCTGCCTGATCGCCATTGTGATGTGGCACAACCAAGCAACGTTCGACGTTATCAGCAGCGAGTGTTGCGGGTAGTACTCCTTTCACTGAACGCAACTCTCCTGACAATGCCAATTCGCCGATGAATTCATGTTGAGCTATTTTAGATGTGGGTAGCTGATCGGATGCCACCAAGATCCCTAGTGCGATTGGCAGGTCAAAACGGCCGCCCTCTTTGGGTAAATCAGCAGGTGCAAGGTTGACCGTGATTCTTTTCGAGGGAAATTCAAAGCGAGAGTTGATGATGGCACTTCTTACTCTGTCTTTGGATTCCTTGACCGTCGTTTCAGGCAAACCCACCAGCGTAAAACCGGGCATTCCGTTGCTTATATGGACCTCTACGGTCACTTCTGGCGCCTCTACACCCACACTTGCTCGGCTATGAATTATCGCGAGTCCCATAACTTTCCTTTGTCTTTGATTTAAAAGTATTCGCTCTGGATATTCATTGCTCACCAAAGCGATAAGGTTGTTATATAGCTTGGTGGAATGGTGTTTTAATGTGAAAAAAGAATGACATTTTCCTTGTCAGGCAACAGATTTGTGTGATAACACTAGAGATGTAGACATTTACTGAACACAATAAACGAGAAAACTCGAATTATATGAACTTTAACGCTCGCATTTACGCACTGATTAACCTGATTATCGTGGTCATTATTGAGACTGCGCGGGGGCGAGTGGGGAAAAAGTAACCACGAATTAGAAAAAACCCCCGCACTGACAAGTCCGGGGGTTTTTTCTAATTTGAATAATCGATTTTTATATTTTTGAGCATTTTCGGCTTTGCCGATTTACAGGAAGAATGGGAGCACACGATGTGCAGAGACAAAGGAAATAGTTACCAAAACACAGGTAATACGGGAGAATTCCGATGAAAGGCGCAGAACTAGTCGTATCCGCACTCAAGCAACAAGGAATTGAGACCGTATTTGGTTACCCAGGTGGTGCCATCATGCCAATCTACGATGCACTCTATGATGGCGGGGTTGAGCATATCCTATGTCGTCATGAGCAAGGCGCTGCAATGGCCGCGATCGGTATGGCTCGTGCAACACAAGATGTCGCTGTTTGTATGGCAACCTCAGGGCCAGGTGCAACTAACCTAGTTACTGGACTAGCCGATGCCTTTATGGATTCAATCCCATTGGTTGCTATCACAGGTCAGGTTGCAAGTTCCCACATTGGAACCGACGCATTCCAAGAGATGGATGTAATTGGTATGTCTCTGTCATGTACCAAGCACAGTTACCTAGTGACCGACATTGAAGAATTGGCTCCAACCTTAGCTGAAGCCTTTGTAGTCGCGAAGTCAGGCCGCCCAGGTCCAGTTATCGTCGATATTGCTAAAGATGTTCAACTAGCAGAAGCTCCTGTTAAAACTCTCCCAGAATTCACTCCACCAGCGATTCCTGTTGCGACAACCGATGCCATTGAACAGGCACAGTACTTTTTGTCTCAAGCAACCCGCCCTGTTTTATACGTAGGCGGTGGTGTTCAACTTGCTAAAGCGACTGATGCTGTTCGTGAGTTCTTACGTCTTAACCCTATGCCTGCGGTAAGTACACTGAAAGGCTTGGGTACTATCGAACGTGACGACCCACATTACCTTGGCATGCTAGGTATGCACGGCACCAAAGCCGCTAACCTAGTGGTTCAAGAGAGTGACCTGCTGATTGTTGTTGGCGCTCGTTTCGACGACCGAGTAACTGGCAAGCTTGATACCTTTGCACCACACGCAAAGGTTATCCATATCGATATCGATGCCGCTGAGTTCAGTAAACTGCGTCTTGCTAATGCGCCAATTCGTGGTGACATCAACAAGATCATGCCTCAGCTGGAACTTAGCCAAGACATCTCATCGTGGGTTCACCACTCTGAAGGCCTTCGTAGTTCATTCAAATGGCGCTACGACCACCCTGGCGATCTAATCTTTGCTCCACTACTGTTGAAGCAACTGTCAGACATGATGCCTGCAAGCTCTATTGTTTCGACCGATGTTGGCCAACACCAAATGTGGGCAGCTCAACACATTCAGCCTCGCGACCCACAAAACTTCATCACCTCTGCCGGATTAGGCACCATGGGCTTTGGCTTACCAGCCGCTATGGGTGCATCGGTTGGACGTCCTGATGACCAATCGATTCTTATCTCTGGTGATGGCTCATTCATGATGAACGTGCAAGAACTTGGTACGCTGAAACGCCGCCAAATCCCAGTGAAGATGGTGCTTCTAAACAACTCTCGCTTGGGTATGGTTCGCCAATGGCAATCGTTGTTCTTCGATGGCCGCCATAGTGAAACTATCCTAGATGACAACCCAGACTTCGTGATGCTAGCGAAAGCCTTCGATATCCCGGGTAAAACCATCACGCGCAAAGAAGAAGTAGAGCCAGCACTGAAAGAGATGCTAGAGAGCAAAACCGCTTACCTACTTCATGTTCTTATCGATGAAGAAGAGAACGTATGGCCACTAGTACCGCCAGGTGCTTCAAACAGTGAGATGTTGGAGAACACATAACATGAAAAGATACCTATTAGACATCAAAGCCGATGATAAGCCTGTACTACTAGAGCGTGTTCTTCGTGTTATCCGCCACCGTGGCTTTATTGTTAAGCAAGTCGCGGGCACTCAAAACCACGAAAGCAAAGTGGCGAGTGTTGAGATCATTGTAGACAGTGATCGTCCGATCTCTTTCTTGGTCAATCAAATCGAAAAGCTGTGGGATGTGCGTACCGTTGACGTTATCTCTATCAGTCGTAATGAATTGCCAAACAACAACTTACAACAAAAGATAAACGCATAAGGAACCGCAAACATGACAGCTAAAACGGCAGACTATATTTGGTTTAACGGTGAAATGGTTCCTTGGGCAGAGGCGAACGTTCACGTCCTGACTCACGCAATGCACTACGGTACTTCTGTGTTTGAAGGTGTTCGTTGCTACAACACACCAAAAGGTCCGGTAATTTTCCGTCACCCTGAGCACGCTAAGCGCCTAAAAGATTCAGCAAAAATCTACCGCTTCCCGATTCCTTACACAGAGGAAGAAATTATGGAAGCGACTCGCGAAACGCTACGTCAAAATAAGCTAGAGTCAGCGTACATCCGCCCTCTAGGTTTTGTTGGTAACGTAGGTTTGGGCGTATGTCCGCCAGAAAACACAGAGATGGAACTGATCATCGCTGCTTTCCCTTGGGGCTCTTACCTAGGTGAAGAAGCACTAGAGAACGGCGTAGACGCAATGATCTCAAGCTGGAACCGTGCAGCACCAAACACCATCCCAACCGCTGCTAAAGCGGGTGGTAACTACCTATCTTCACTGCTAGTTGGTGGTGAAGCGCGTCGTCATGGTTACGATGAAGGTATCGCACTAAGTGTTGATGGCTACCTTTCTGAAGGTGCAGGTGAAAACATCTTTGTCGTGCGCAATGGCGTGCTATCGACACCACCAGCGACCAGTGCGATTCTGCCGGGCATCACTCGTGATTCGATCATGACACTAGCAAAAGACATGGGTTATGAGATCCGTGAAGAGAACATTGCTCGTGAAGCGCTATACCTTGCTGATGAAGTCTTCATGACAGGCACAGCAGCGGAAATCGTTCCGGTTCGCAGCGTAGACAAAATTACAGTAGGTGAAGGCAAACGCGGCCCTATCACTGAAAAAGTTCAAGCGGCTTACTTTGGTTTATTCAATGGCACCACTGAAGATAAATGGGGCTGGTTAGATTACGTTTATCCAGAAAACCACACTTCAGTAAACCAAACACAATCAACTAAGTAAGCAACAGCCAAGTATTTATAAGGATTTAAGCAATGCCAATCTATCGTTCAGCAACAACTACCCACGGACGCAACATGGCTGGTGCGCGCGCTTTATGGCGTGCAACTGGCGTTAAAGATGATGACTTCGGTAAGCCAATCATCGCGGTTGTAAACTCTTTCACTCAATTCGTACCAGGCCACGTTCACCTTAAAGATATGGGTCAACTGGTTGCGGGTGAAATCGAGAAAGCGGGCGGTATCGCTAAAGAATTCAACACCATCGCTGTAGATGATGGTATCGCAATGGGTCACGGCGGCATGCTGTACTCACTGCCATCACGTGAGCTTATCGCAGACTCAGTAGAGTACATGGTGAATGCGCACTGTGCGGATGCGATGGTGTGTATCTCTAACTGTGACAAAATCACTCCAGGAATGATGATGGCAGCAATGCGCCTTAACATCCCAGTGATCTTTGTATCTGGCGGCCCAATGGAGGCGGGTAAAACTAAGCTTTCCGATCAGATCATCAAACTAGACCTTGTTGATGCAATGATTCAAGGTGCCGATCCAACGATTTCAGATGAGCAAAGTGAGCAAGTAGAACGTTCTGCATGTCCAACATGTGGTTCTTGTTCAGGCATGTTCACAGCGAACTCAATGAACTGTCTAACTGAAGCACTTGGTCTGTCTCAGCCTGGTAACGGCTCTATGCTAGCAACGCACGCTGACCGTGAAGAGCTGTTCATCAATGCTGGTAAGCGCATCGTTGACCTAACCAAGCGTTACTACGAGCAAGATGACGAATCAGCACTGCCTCGTAACATCGCAAACCGCGCAGCATTTGAAAACGCGATGGCACTGGATATCGCGATGGGTGGTTCTAGTAACACCGTTCTTCACCTATTAGCTTCAGCTCAAGAAGGTGAGATTGATTTTGATATGGGTGATATCGACGAGATGTCTCGCCGCGTTCCACACCTATGTAAAGTTGCTCCTTCAACGCCGAAATACCACATGGAAGATGTTCACCGCGCTGGTGGTGTAATGGCTATCCTAGGTGAATTAGACCGTGCTGGCCTACTGAACAACCAGACTCGCACAGTGCTTGGTCTAAGCATGCAAGAGCAGCTAGCTCAATACGACATCATGCAGACAGAAGACGAAGCAGTACTTAAGTTCTTCCGTGCTGGTCCTGCTGGTATCCGTACTACCAAAGCATTCTCGCAAGACTGCCGTTGGGATCGTCTTGATGACGACCGCAAAGAAGGTTGTATCCGTACCAAAGAGAACGCATTCAGCCAAGAAGGCGGTCTAGCAGTTCTTTCGGGCAACATCGCGGTTGATGGCTGTATCGTTAAGACGGCTGGTGTTGATGAAGAGAACCTGAAATTCCAAGGCCCAGCTATCGTATTTGAAAGCCAAGATAGTGCTGTTGATGGCATCTTAGGCGGCCAAGTAAAAGCGGGCGAAGTGGTTGTGATTCGTTACGAAGGTCCTAAAGGTGGTCCGGGCATGCAAGAGATGCTTTACCCAACCACTTACCTAAAATCAATGGGTCTAGGCAAGTCTTGTGCACTACTAACAGATGGTCGTTTCTCTGGTGGTACTTCGGGTCTGTCTATCGGTCACGCTTCTCCAGAAGCAGCAAGTGGCGGTGTGATTGGTCTAGTAAACACTGGCGACATCATCACTATCGACATCCCTAGCCGTTCTATCACACTTGATGTGCCTGAAGCTGAACTTGAAGCGCGTCGTGTTAAGCAAGATGCACTAGGCTGGAAACCAGAAAACCGTCAGCGTGAAGTGTCGTTCGCACTGAAAGCTTACGCAAGCATGGCAACCAGTGCCGACAAAGGCGCCGTGCGTGATAAGTCTAAACTTGAGGGCTAATCTATGAGTGATGACACGGTCAGTCCCGTAAAACAAACTGGCGCAGATTACCTGCGCCAGATCCTGAGAGCACCAGTTTACGAAGCGGCAATCGTGACTCCTCTGCAAGAGATGCCTCGCTTAAGTGCTCGTATTGGTAATCAGGTTCAGCTAAAGCGAGAAGACCGCCAACCGGTCCACTCGTTCAAGCTACGTGGTGCCTACAACATGGTATCAAGCCTTTCAGAGCAACAGAAAGCTGCCGGTGTGATTGCTGCATCGGCGGGTAACCATGCTCAAGGTATGGCGCTGTCCGGTTCTAAACTTGGTATTCAAACCACAATTGTGATGCCAAAAACCACACCAGACATCAAGGTTGATGCGGTACGTGGCTTTGGCGGTAACGTGGTTCTGCACGGCAGCAACTTTGATGAAGCTAAAGCTGAAGCAGAACGTCTTTCAGCTGAACACGGCTACACCTTTGTGCCTCCATTCGATCACCCATTGGTGATCGCTGGACAAGGCACCATGGGTATGGAAATGCTTCAGCAGAATGGTCACATGGATTATATCTTTGTGCCTGTTGGTGGTGGTGGCTTAGCTGCCGGTGTTGCTGTACTGGTTAAACAGCTGATGCCAGAAATCAAAGTTATCGCGGTTGAGCCAGAAGACTCGTCTTGCTTGAAAGCAGCACTGGATGCTGGTGAGCCAGTGGTTCTTGATCAAGTCAGTATGTTTGCTGATGGCGTTGCGGTTAAACGTATTGGTGAAGAGACATTCCGCCTATGTCAGCAATACATCGATGGTCACATAGCCGTGTCTAGCGATGAGATCTGCTCAGCGGTGAAAGACATCTTTGAAGACACGCGAGCGATTGCTGAACCTTCGGGAGCACTTGCTCTGGCTGGCTTGAAAAAGTTTGCTGAGCAGAACCAACTGCAAGGCAAGCAACTGGCGACGGTACTGTCTGGTGCTAACACCAACTTCCACGGTCTGCGCTATGTGTCTGAACGTTGTGAGTTGGGTGAGAAACGCGAAGGTTTGCTTGCGGTCACTATCCCTGAGCGACAAGGTGCATTCCTAGAGTTCTGCAATATTATTGGCGGCCGAGCGGTGACGGAGTTTAACTACCGCCACAACGACGAAAGTCTAGCGAATATCTTCGTTGGTGTACGTCTGCAAGGTGGTCAGGAAGAGCTTGAGCACATCATCAATGACCTGCGTGAGGGCGGCTATCCAGTCGTCGATCTTTCTGATGATGAGATGGCAAAACTGCACATTCGTTATATGATTGGCGGCAAACCATCAAAACCATTGAAAGAACGCCTATACAGCTTCGAGTTTCCTGAATACCCAGGAGCCTTGATTAAGTTCCTTGATACCTTAGGGACTCACTGGAACATCAGCCTGTTCAACTATCGTAACCACGGTGCCGATTATGGTCGAGTATTGTGTGGCTTCGAGCTTGGTGATGATGACTTAGCTCAGTTCTCAACACATTTACGAGAGCTTGGTTATCAGTGTAAAGATGAAACCGATAACCCTTCTTACAAGTTCTTCTTGTCTTAAGAATTAAACTATCGAACCCAAAAGAGCGAGTTTTTACTCGCTCTTTTTATTGATGCCCATTCAAACCAAGCACCCAAAAGATCCCTTTCAAATGGATCATTAGATCGCCTTGCGATGATCCAACCAATCTTGGTGAAGCTGCTCACTTGATCCTAGGTACTTCACCATCCATTCGATCAACTTATGATTGTCATCTTTTCGCCAAACCAAACAGCAATGACTCTGCGGGCTCGGTTCTGGCAAGATTTTCTCCACCAGCAAGCCTTGTTCAATAATAGGCGCAGCGATATGCCTTGGCATGTAGCCTACTCCAACGCCGTTCTTGAGGCACTCTATCGCGCTGTACCAGTTAGGCAACAATAGGCGTCTTTGATTGCCATAGTGCCCAGTGTGGCGCTTAGGTAACACGCTAGAGGTATCATCCAAACAAATGGCCGGGAACTGACTCACGAACTCTTCATTGAGGTTTTGCTCTCGCACACACGGGTGACTTGGCGACATGACAAACGCCCAATCTAAGCGCCCCATGTCTTTCACCTCAAAGTCTCCACCGACCGGAATCGCAGAAGTAGCACCAATCACAATGTCCGCCCTGCCCTGTGCAATCGCTTCCCATGAGCCGTTGAACACCTCCATGTTGATCTGGAGCTCTGCAAACTCAAAGGTTTGGTAGAACTCTTCAATCATCGGCTTCATCTTATCGAGCTTAACCACATTATCGAGCGTCAGGCGCAAGGTTTGCTTCCAGCCACGAGCAGCCCGTCGCGTCTGGGCACTGACCTCTTCCATCTGCCTGAGCAGCGCACGCGCCTCTTCAATGAACAGTTCACCCGCGGGCGTTAGCTCTACCTTTCTCGGTAAACGTCTGAAAAGTAAAACATCCAATTCTTGCTCGACCTGCCTAACACCATAGCTGATCGCCGAGGGCACTTTGTGCAATTGCTCTGCAGCCGCAGTAAAGCTACCTAAGCGAGCAACCGTATCGAGCATTTCTAAAGAGGATTTTGAGAACATAAGCCTTCAAATTTTTTGATTGATAACCACATATTTTAGCGTTTTATTTTATCAGGTCTGAAAAATAGAATGTCAGCATAAATAAACAGGGGCTTTAGCTTCTGTCTATCAGACAATTTTTTTGATGATAAATACATCACTACTTTTAGCTTAATGGCATCTTATGAATATTTCTAAATTTCAATTGGTCTACCTTGCAGTACTTTCAATGCTTGGTTTTATTGCGACCGATATGTACCTTCCTGCATTTAAGGCGATGGAGATCGATTTCGCAACCGGTCCAGAGCAGATAGCCCTATCTCTAACGGTATTCCTTGGTGGTATGGCTATGGGTCAGCTTCTTTGGGGTTTGGCGAGTGACAAATACGGTCACCGAAATACACTAGCCGTTGGTCTTGTTATCTTTACTGCAGCTTCATTCGGCTTGGCATTCAGCACCGAAGTCTGGCACTTACTGACACTGCGCTTTATTCAAGCGATCGGTGTATGTGCACCTGCGGTAATTTGGCAAGCTATGGTGATTAAGCGTTACTCTCAAAGCAGCAGCCAACAAATTTTTGCAACCATCATGCCTTTGGTAGCGCTATCTCCAGCATTAGCACCTCAACTTGGTGTACTACTGGCAGACAACTTCGGCTGGCACAGTATCTTCATCACGTTAACGTTGATGGGTGCACTGCTGGTAGCAACAACGATGGCTCAACCGAAAGAAGCGCCAGAAGTAAAACAAACATCTATCAAAACAGATATCAAGACACTTCTTAAATCAAAGCCTTACATGGGCAATGTATTGATGTTTGCATCAGCTTCAGCAGCATTCTTCGCTTACCTAACGGGTATGCCAGAGATCATGGCTCAGCTAGGTTATGAAGCAAAAGACATCGGCTTAAGTTTTATCCCACAAACGATCGCATTCATGGCTGGTGGTTACTTCGGTAAGCAAGCAGTGAAGAAGTATGGCGATAGCGTTGTACTAAGAAATCTTATCGGTTTGTTCAGCGTAGCTGCGATGCTTATCTTCATTGCATCACAGTGGGAACTGACATCAATCTGGCCTCTACTTGCACCTTTCTGCTTGATTGCAGTCGCAAATGGCGCGCTTTACCCAATCGTCGTAAACCGTGCCCTATCAAGTGCGAAGCAAAGCCCAGCAACAGCTGCTGGTCTACAGAACAGCCTGCAAATCAGCATCAGTGGCTTATCAAGTGCATTGGTAGCTGCAATGGCGAGCCAAGCACTAAGCGCAACAGGCATCGCGGTTGTGATTTGTTTGGGCGCATTGTGGGTTGGCTACATTATTTCAAACAAAGAGCTGTCTGAGCATTTCGCAACACCAGATAACTCTCGAGTAGTAGCCGACGAGAAACAAGACTAGTACCTAATTTACGGAAACAAAAAAGAGCGAGATTACTCGCTCTTTTTTTATATCTAAATTTCACTTCTACTTATTTAGAAGCGACTTCCCCATCGACCACTTCTAACGCAGGTGCTTTATGGCGGCTGTATTCATCATAGTTAACCACTCGGCTACGACCCATGTCTTTGGCCATGTAGAGTGCGTTGTCAGCCATCTTAACCAGAGATTCGGTATCAGAAGCTGGCTTAGGATAAGTTGCTACACCAATTGAAACTCCAAGCTGACCTAGCGATAGGCCTTTGTGTTCAAGGTGCATAGAGCGCACAGCATCACACAAGGTTTGTCCAAACTCAGTCGCTTGCTGCATGGTGTAATGCGGAAGCAGTACTGCTAGCTCTTCCCCACCCAATCGACATGCGATCTCATCTTCACTCACGCTCTGTTTAAGTAGCGCACTGATCTCTTTCAATACGAAATCACCCGCATCATGACCAAAGTTGTCATTGAAGCGTTTGAAATGATCCAAATCGAGCATCAATAGCGATAATGGTTGTTCGCTGGTGGCCGAATTCATCGAATGCTCTTCCAATTTCTGCTCGAAGAAGCGACGGTTGAACAGCCCTGTTAGTGGATCGCTTAACGCCTGTGAGCGAAGCTTCTCTTGTAGGCTCAAGTTAGCCAATGCCAAGCCTAGATGCTCTGAAACACTGAAAGCCAACTGTTCGGTAATAGGATCAATCTTGATATCACCGACACCGAAGTACAGGTGCATGATGCCTATAGTATTACCGTGAGCGGTCAATGGGATACAAAGGGTTTGGTTGTTTTCCATTTCATGCATGTGACCACAGGTTAAAGAGTGGAAATCATCATTCGATTGATGGGCACGCCCCTTGCGTAGAGACCAACACTCTTCCGGCGCGAAGCTCGCACTTCCCGGCCAAGTATCACCCCAATCTAACTGAGTGATCAGCTGGTTACGTGATGCGCGCATCAGAGATACACTGCCGTTCACGTTACCAAGGATTCGCGGCAAGATATCAGAAACGATCTGCTGCGCCTCGACCATGTTATTACACGCCGCAAGCATGTTCGCTAAGCGGTGCATCAGTTCAATTTCATGGGTTCTTTGGCGAATACGTTCGTCTTGTTTCTTCTGCTCTTCTTCAACTTTATGAACGATCTGGCGGTTACTCACATAAGAAGTACCGATTAGGAAGCTCAAACTCAATACGACCATCCCGATCAGAATGCCCATCAATTGGAAGTTCATCTGTTTAAGTTGGTGCATCGGCGAGGAAATAACAATAACGAAGCTATTATCGTTGATAGTTTCTTTGTGGGAGTAATAGATGCGATCGACAGAGGTAACGGTACTAAAGCGTACATCACTGCCAAGCCCACTTTTCAGGGCTTGCTGAAACTCGGGGCGATCACTGTGGTTTTCAACACCCGCTAGTGCATGGTCAGACAAATCGGTATCACCAATCACGACACCGTCGAGGTTAATGACCTGAATTCTTAACCGTGTGTTGGCTTGCGTCAGGTTGCCAATGTAATCATCAACATCCACTCCGGCCGTAAACAAACTGCTGTCTTCACGTATTTCATAAACGACATCAGACATCAAAGACACTAAATGGTTGCGTTCGTTCTCTACCACTAACTTTTCCAAGGTGATGTAGAAGCCATACAGGCCCACCAGCATTGAAAAAGATAAAATAACGATTGGCAGGGTCTGCCATTTTTTATCGACGAGTCTCACGGTATGTTCACTTCCATTTTACAGAACCACTGCCCGAATAGTAACAATCTTCCTACAAAATACAATTAGGAAATAGATTATTTTTTTGTCAGTAAATGATGACAAAAAAGCCAGCAACGTAAGTTGCTGGCTTTCACAAGAATCAAACTTTAGATGTTAGAAGGTTACTTCTTCTTTGGGCGTTGCCAATCTGCAATCTTGCGCTCTTTCGCACGACTGATAACCAGTTCATTCTCAGAAACATCGCGTGTTACCGTAGAGCCTGCACCAACAGTTGCACCGTTGCCAATGGTAACAGGAGCGATTAATTGGCTATCTGAACCAACAAATACGTCGTCGCCAATGATGGTCTTAAATTTGTTTGCACCATCGTAGTTACAAGTAATCGCACCAGCACCTACGTTTACGCGCTGACCAATTTCAGCATCACCCAAATATGTTAGGTGGTTAGCTTTAGAACCCTCACCAAGGCGAGTATTCTTCACTTCTACAAAGTTACCCACATGCGAATTATTACGCATATCTGCACCCGGGCGTAGACGAGTGAAAGGACCAACAGTACAGTCTTCACCCACTGTAGCACCTTCAATGACGCTGTATGGACGAACAATCGTGTTGTCATCAATCTCACAGTCTTTCAATACACAGCCTGTGCCGATAACCACGTTATCACCAATGCTTACGCTGCCTTCGATGATAACGTTGGTATCAATCTCAACATCCATACCACATTGAAGCTCACCACGTAGGTCAAAGCGGCTTGGGTCGCGTAGCATAACGCCCTGCTTCAATAGCTTGTCTGCTTGCTCTGCTTGGTAGGCACGCTCTAAACGAGCCAGTTGAGAGCGGTCGTTAACGCCTTCAACTTCAATCGGGCTTACTGGGTGTACCGCTTCTACTGCACGACCTTCGTCATGAGCGGCCGCAATAACGTCAGTCAGGTAGTATTCACCTTGTGCGTTGTCATTGCTTAGGCCAGATAACCAACGCTTAAGATCGCCACCTGTCGCTACCATAACGCCAGTGTTGATCTCTCTGATAAGCTTCTGCTCATCGGTTGCATCTTTTTGCTCAACGATAGCCACTACAGGGCCATTGCGACGAATGATACGACCGTAACCCATTGGGTTATCTAACACGACCGTTAGCAGCGCAATGCCACCGTTTGGTTGAGCGTCTAATAGGTTTTCAATGGTTTCTGGCGAGATAAGAGGCACATCACCGTACAGTACCAGTACCTTTTCATCATCAGCGAAGTGCGCAGATGCCTGATCAACCGCGTGGCCAGTACCTAGCTGCTCAGCTTGCAGAGCCCAATTTACAGATTCTTCAGCTAAGGTTGCCTTCATCTGATCACCACCATGACCGTAAACCAAGTGGATGTTTTGAGCGCCAAGACCATTACATGTATCGATAACATGTTTCACCATAGGTTTGCCCGCTAGCGTGTGCAGAACCTTTGGTGTGTTTGAATACATGCGAGTGCCTTTGCCCGCCGCGAGAATTACCGCGCTAAACTTCATTGTAAACCTATCCAACGTTATTTTTGTTAAGTAGATATTGTAACCGTTTTTAGTAAAAAAATTAAATCTCAATGACCACTTAGCTAGTATTGATATGTGGAAAATACATTTCTGAGAATATTAAAAATGCAAAAAGGCGACCCGTAGGTCGCCTTTATCTCAGAATCGATCATCTTATAAAAGATTAACGACGCTGTTTTGTCAGTTCGATAACTCGTAACTGAGCAATGGCTTTAGCCAGTTCACCGGCCGCTTGTGCGAAGTCTATGTCGCCATGCTGATTTTGGATATTCTCCACAGCCTTGCGCTTAGCTTCTTCCGCCTTTGCTGCGTCTAGTTCTTCACCACGGATAGCTGTATCAGCCAGTACAGTCGCTGTACCAGGTTGAACTTCTACCATACCACCAGAAACATAAATGATTTCTTCGTGGCCGTGCTGCTTAACAATACGCACCATACCAGGCTTGATAGCGGTCAGCAGTGGAGTGTGACCATGGAAAATACCAAGTTCACCCTCACTACCGGTCACCTGAAACGTCTCAACAAGACCAGAGAAAAGTTGTTTCTCTGCACTTACAACGTCTAGGTGAAAGGTTATTGCTGCCATATCGCCTCCTAGTTAGCCTTATAGCTTCTTAGCATTCTCAATAGCTTCGTCAATTGCACCACAGTACATGAACGCTTGCTCTGGAATGTCATCGTATTCACCAGATAGAAGACCTTGGAAGCCACGTAGAGTCTCTTTAAGAGGTACGTAAACGCCTGGGTCACCTGTAAATACTTCCGCTACGTGGTAAGGCTGAGTTAGGAACTTCTCAATCTTACGAGCACGAGATACAACTTGCTTATCTTCTTCAGATAGCTCGTCCATACCTAGGATAGCAATGATATCTTTCAGCTCTTTATAGCGCTGAAGAGTAGACTGAACGCCACGAGCGATGTCGTAGTGCTCTTGTCCAACTACCAATGGATCCAGTTGACGTGAAGTAGAATCTAGCGGGTCGATCGCTGGGTATAGACCCATAGATGCGATGTTACGGTTAAGTACAACCGTTGCATCCAAGTGAGCGAACGTTGTTGCTGGAGACGGGTCAGTCAAGTCATCCGCTGGTACGTATACCGCCTGTACAGACGTGATAGAACCAGATTTAGTTGACGTGATACGCTCTTGTAGAACACCCATTTCTTCAGCTAGCGTAGGTTGGTAACCTACCGCAGAAGGCATACGACCTAGAAGTGCTGATACTTCAGTACCTGCTAGTGTGTAACGGTAGATGTTATCAACGAACAGTAGAACGTCACGACCTTCGTCACGGAAACGCTCTGCCATTGTTAGACCAGTCAGTGCAACACGTAGACGGTTACCTGGTGGCTCGTTCATCTGACCGTAAACCATCGCTACTTTTGATTCTTCAGGTTTTTCAACGTTTACAACGCCAGCTTCCTGCATCTCAAAGTAGAAATCGTTACCTTCACGAGTACGCTCACCTACACCTGCGAATACAGATAGGCCTGAGTGTTGAAGTGCGATGTTGTTGATAAGTTCCATCATGTTAACGGTCTTACCTACACCAGCACCACCGAATAGACCGATTTTACCACCCTTAGCGAATGGACAAATCAAGTCGATTACTTTAACACCAGTTTCTAGAAGAGCTGTCTCGTTAGACTGCTCTTCGTAGCTTGGAGCTTCACGGTGAATTGCGTAATGCTCTTCAGCACCGATTTCACCACACTCATCAATCGCGTCACCTAGGACGTTCATGATACGACCCAATGTCTTAGTACCTACTGGTACTGAGATTGGAGCGCCAGTATTTTCAACTGTCAAACCACGACGTAAACCATCAGAGCTACCCATTACGATTGCGCGAACTACGCCACCGCCAAGTTGTTGCTGAACTTCAAGAACTAGACGTTCTTGTACTTCATTAACATTCAGAGCGTCGTATACACGAGGTACTTCACCCTGTGGGAACTCTACGTCGACTACCGCACCGATGATCTGTACGATCTTACCTGTAGCCATCGTTAATCCTCTAACTATTTAGTTTTACCTAAGCTTAAACCGCAGCTGCGCCTGAAACGATCTCAGAAAGTTCTTGTGTAATCGCCGCTTGACGCGCTTTGTTGTACACAAGTTCTAAGTCATCAATAATGTCACCAGCGTTATCTGTTGCTGATTTCATAGCAATCATTCGAGCCGCTTGCTCACAAGCAAGGTTCTCGACCACACCTTGATATACTTGAGATTCGACGTAGCGAACCAGTAGTGCATCTAGTAGTGGTTTTGGCTCAGGCTCATAAATGTAGTCCCAAGCATGATCGCGTTTCATGTCTTCGCTGTCTGATTTAGGCAAAGGAAGTAATTGATCGATCGTTGGTTCTTGTACCATAGTGTTTTCAAACTTGTTGAACACTACGAACAGGCGATCTAATTCGCCTTCATCATATTTCTTCAGCATAACGCTTACAGAGCCAATCAAATCTTCAAGGCTTGGGCGATCGCCCAGACCAGAAACTTGAGCTGCTACTTTCGCGCCGCTGTTGTTGAAAAATGCTGTTGCTTTAGAACCTACAATTGCAAGCTCTACATCAGCACCTTTCTCAGACCAATCTTTCATGTCGTTCATGGCTTTCTTGAACAAGTTAATGTTCAAACCACCACAAAGGCCACGGTCTGTAGAAACGATGATGTAACCAACACGTTTGGCTTCACGTTCCTCAAGATAAGGATGCTTATACTCGAGGCTACCATTAGCCAAATGACCGATCACTTTACGCATTGTTTCTGCATATGGACGAGTAGCTTCCATTGCGTCTTGAGAACGACGCATTTTTGAAGCTGCTACCATTTCCATTGCTTTCGTAATCTTCTGTGTGCTTTTAACACTACCGATTTTATTACGTATCTCTTTTGCGCCGGCCATCGTTACTCTCCGTTAATGGTATGAGGTGGCCCTAAGACCACCCACCAATTACCAGGTCTGGGTTGCCTTGAAATCGTCAACAAGCTTCTTCAGCTCAGCTTCGATTTCTTTATTGAAAGCACCCGTTGTGTCGATCTGTGTTGCTAGATCGGCATATTGACCACGAGCAAACGACAGTAAAGCAGCTTCAAAGTCTAGAACTTTAGAAAGTTCAACGTCTTGAAGGTATCCACGCTCTGCAGCGAAGATTACTAGAGCTTGGTCAAATACAGACATAGGAGCGTATTGCTTCTGCTTCATCAGTTCTGTAACTTTTTGACCGTGGTCTAGCTGCTTCTTAGTCGCTTCATCAAGATCCGATGAGAACTGTGCAAATGCTGCAAGTTCACGGTATTGAGCTAGTGCAGTACGGATACCGCCAGATAGCTTCTTGATGATTTTAGTCTGCGCCGAACCACCTACACGAGAAACTGAGATACCTGGGTCAACAGCTGGACGTACGCCCGCGTTGAATAGCTCAGTTTGTAGGAAGATCTGACCATCAGTAATCGAGATTACGTTCGTTGGTACGAATGCAGATACGTCACCAGCTTGCGTTTCGATGATAGGAAGAGCAGTTAAAGAACCAGTCTTGCCTTTCACTTCGCCGTTAGTGAACTTCTCTACGTATACTTCGCTTACACGAGCAGCACGCTCTAGTAGACGAGAGTGAAGGTAGAAAACATCACCTGGGAACGCTTCACGACCTGGTGGACGCTTAAGTAGTAGCGAGATTTGACGGTAAGCTACAGCTTGCTTAGATAGATCATCATAAACAATCAGTGCATCTTCACCGCGATCACGGAAGTATTCACCCATCGCACAACCTGCGTATGGCGCTAGGTATTGTAGCGCTGCAGATTCAGAAGCCGATGCAACAACAACAACAGTGTTTGCTAGTGCGCCGTGCTCTTCTAGTTTGCGAACTACGTTAGCAATAGTCGACGCTTTTTGGCCGATAGCTACGTAGATAGAGAAAATACCAGAATCTTTTTGGTTAATAATCGCATCGATCGCCATTGCTGTTTTACCAGTCTGACGGTCACCGATTACTAGTTCACGTTGACCACGACCGATAGGGATCATTGAGTCAACTGACTTGTAACCAGTTTGAACAGGTTGATCTACCGATTTACGGTCGATTACACCTGGTGCGATAATTTCTACAGGCGAAGTTAGTTTCGCTTCGATAGGACCTTTACCATCAATTGGCTCACCTAGCGTGTTTACAACACGACCAAGCATTTCTGGACCTACTGGTACTTCTAGAATACGACCAGTACCTGTAACTTTCATGCCTTCCTGTAGGTCAGCATATGGGCCCATTACAACAGCACCAACCGAATCACGGTTCAAGTTAAGTGCTAGCGCGTAACGGCCACCCGGTAGTTCAATCATTTCACCTTGCATCACGTCCGCTAGGCCGTGAATGCTAAGGATGCCATCGCTTACCGAAACGATAGTACCTTCATTGCGAGCTTCACTAACAACGTCGAAAGATTCAATACGTTGTTTAATTAGATCGCTAATTTCAGTGGAATTAAGTTGCATGCTCCAATCCCCATTAAGACTGCAATGCATCGCTCAGGCGGTCTAAACGACTGCGCGCTGAGTTATCGATGACTAGGTCTCCGGCTCGAATAATAACTCCACTAAGTAGAGTCTCATCTATACTGCAATTCAGCTGAACTTTGCGCGCTAGGCGCTGTTCCAATTTGCTGCTGATATCTGCGCGTTGTTCTTCAGAAAGTTCAACCGCTGAAGTCACTTCAACGTCGATCTCTTTCTCATACTCTTTTTTGAGTATAAAGAACTCTTTGCAAACATCAGGAAAAGCCATTAATCGGCCATTCTCTGCCATCACTTTAATTAAGTTCTGACCGAATTCATCAAATTGTTCGCCACAAATTACAATGAATACTTCAGCTAATTTTTCAGCAGTCATAGAACCGCTTAATAAATTATGAACATCATCATTTTGTGCCACTTCGGCAGCAAAAGTAAGCATCTGACCCCATTGGTCGAGCTCACCTTTATCTACCGCAAAGTCAAACGCTGCTTTAGCATAGGGGCGTGCGATTGTAGTCAAATCAGACATATACAGCCCCTTGCTTTAAAGTTTTGCAGTAATGTTGTTAAGAAGATCATCGTGTACATCTTTATCGATAGTACGTTCAAGGATTTTCTCAGCACCAGCTATAGCCAGAGTTGCGACTTGTTTGCGCAGGTCATCACGGGCACGTGTGCGCTCAGCTTCAATTTCTGCTTCAGCTTGCGCTAAGATCTTCTGGCGTTCTGCCTGAGCCTCTTCGCGAGCTTCATCAATAATTTGAGCTTTACGTTTGTTTGCCTGTTCAATAACCTCAGTTGCAGTGCGCTTTGCTTCTTTCATTTGCTCAGAAGCGTTGGCTTGTGCCAGGTTCAAGTCTTTAGCAGCGCGTTCAGCGGCTACTAGACCGTCAGCAATTTTCTTCTGACGCTCTTCAATTGCTTGCATAATTGGTGGCCATACATATTTCATGCAGAACCAAACAAAAAGTGAAAAAGCAATTGCTTGACCTAACAGAGTTGCGTTCATATTCACAACAGCTACCCCTCGTTAAGAATCAACTACAAAAATTTAATTAACTATTGAGAGTTAATTAGCCTGCTAGTTGACCAACAAATGGGTTAGCAAACGTGAATAGTAGTGCGATTACGATACCGATCATTGGAACAGCATCCAGTAGACCAGCGATGATGAACATCTTAACTTGTAGCATTGGAGCCATTTCAGGTTGACGCGCAGCGCCTTCTAGGAATTTACCACCAAGAATAGCAAAACCAATTGCAGTACCTACGGCACAAAGACCAACAATAATAGCAACAGCGATTGCTGAAAAACTTAGTACAGTTTCCATTTACGTTCTCCGATTAACATTAATAGTTAGAATAAAGCTTAAAAATTTTTTTAGTGATCACTATCTTCATGAGCCATTGATAAGTAAACGATTGTCAACATCATGAAAACAAACGCTTGAATCAAAATAACCAAGATATGGAAGATAGCCCAAGGTAGTGCACCTACCCATTGTAAGTACCACGGTAGCATTGCCGCGATAAGAATAAACACCACCTCACCCGCAAACATATTACCAAATAAACGCATACCTAGAGATAGTGGCTTCGCTAATAACGAAATTACCTCAAGTACCAAGTTAAATGGAATCATGATTGGGTGATTAAATGGATGCAGTGCCAATTCTTTAGCAAATCCGCCTAGGCCTTTTACTTTGATGCTGTAGTAGATCATCAGAGCAAAAACACCCAAAGCCATTGCCATGGTTATATTTACATCAGCTGTAGGAACCACTTTCAAGTAAGGGATACCTAGCCAATGCTCTGCGGGATATGGTAAGAAATCGATAGGCACTAAGTCCATCAAGTTCATTAAGATAATCCAGCAGAATATAGTCAGTGCTAGTGGGGCAATCAGAGGGTTGCGGCCATGGAAAGTTTCTTTAACGTTGTCGCCAACGAATTCCACTACCATTTCAACAAAACACTGAAGCTTACCAGGTACACCTACTGTTGCTTTCTTAGCGACTGAGCGAAAAACCCAAAGGAATAACATCCCTGTCAACACCGAAAAAAACAGACTGTCTATATGTACGTTCCAGAAACTTGTCTCCTCTACAAGACCAAACTTAGCTAAAGAAAGGTTTTGTAAGTGGTGCTCAATGTATCCGGATGCTGTTGGCGCAGCCATAACTCATCCTATTTTTTATTGTTAATGAAAAGCACTGGCGCAAAGATATTAATACCTAGAACCAGTAAATAGGTCAGTTTGAGGGGAACTAATTCCACCTGCATATACATGTAGACAATAGAGAATAGTAGAACTGTGATAAGGATTTTTAGCGCTTCGCCTGCATAGAACGACGCCGCAACTAACTTAGTTGCGCGAGCTCCACAAAATAGGAAAGCACACACACAAAAAACTACATTCGCGATGACAAAAATACCGCCACCGATTAATGCAGCAAAACCCCAATCAGGATTAACAGCTAAACCCAACCCTATCGCCACTAATATAACCGCGCTAAGCTCGATCAATAACATTTGCTTTGCAAGCACTCGTCCTGGTCTTGCTAACGCCGCTACCATGTATTCGTTCCTCTTTTAAGCCTTCTTTACTACTCGCTTAAAAGCGTGCTGAGAAATTGGCGAAAATTATACGTTCAGCCAAATTGATTGCAATAACAATGCAGCAATCATTTACATTTTTGTATACAAACCTACAACTTTTGTACGAAATTACTTGTTTATTACATAATTGACCTAAATCAATTATCTCATTTAGTACTCTAGTTTAGCAATAAGTTGCTCTAATTTGTGAGGCTCATCAAGAGTAATTGTCACTTTTGACTTACCGCTAACAGAACGAGTAACTGAAACGTTTGCTTGCAATTTTTCCGTGAGTCTTCGTGAAAGTTCGATAGCTTCTGTATCTTCAGGCTTCGATTCAGGTTCAACGTCTGGTTTTAAGCACTTTTTGACAAGTTGCTCTGTTTGACGCACGGTCATTTTTTTGGTTGCCGCTGTGTTTGCTGCTTCAACCTGGGTATCACCCTCTAGCGCAAGCAGTGCTCGAGCATGCCCCATTTCCAGTTGTTTATTGGAAACTAAACCTTTTACTTCATTTTCGAGCTGATTTAGACGTAATAAGTTACTGACCGTTGCTCTCGATTTACCGATCACATCAGCGACTTGTTGATGCGTCAGTTCAAATTCGTTCTGTAGACGCTCTAGTGCTTGTGATTCTTCGATAACATTCAGGTCTTCACGCTGAATATTCTCGATCAATGCCATCGCAATCGCGGCTTTGTCTTCCACTCGCTTGATCAGACATGGCACTTGTTTTAGGCCTGCTTGACGAGCTGCTCTCCAACGACGTTCACCAGCGATGATCTCAAACTGGTCGTGCGCTAAAGGACGTACTACGATTGGCTGAATAATGCCTTGAGACTGGATTGACGCTGCTAGTTCTTCTAGCGCTTCAGGCGCAATATCCTTACGCGGTTGATAAACACCTGGCTTCAAGCAACCAACAGCCAATTCTGTTAGCTCTCCATCAGCAGACAACGCCTGACTATGAGAAGCAACTTGCTGTTTTTCACGAGCCAACGAGCTAGTTGCAAGCAATGCATCTAGCCCCTTTCCTAAACCACGCTTAGACATTGAGCGAATTCCTTTGGTTAGACCTATACTGGGACTTCTTCACGACGCAACATTTCGCCTGCCAGAGCAAGATATGCTTTAGCACCTGCGGAATATTTGTCGTAGTACATTGCTGGCTTGCCATGACTTGGCGCTTCTGCCAGACGCACATTTCTAGGGATCACAGTTCGGTAGACTTTGCTACCGAAGTGTTTTTTGAGTTGATCAGATACTTCGTTCGATAAGCGGTTTCGAGGATCATACATAGTACGCAGAAGACCTTCGATCTTCAGGTTCTCGTTAACAACCGCAGCGAGCTTACTGATGGTATCCATCAACGCAGTCAAACCTTCCAGAGCAAAGTATTCACATTGCATTGGAACTAACACGGAGTCGGCCGCAGCCATCGCGTTAATTGTAAGAAGATTTAGAGAAGGTGGGCAATCAATAAAGATGAAATCATAATTATCGCGAATGGATGCCAGTGCATTCTTAAGGCGAACTTCGCGAGCAAAGACTTCCATCAGCTTGATTTCTGCCGCAGTAACATCACCGTTAGCGGCGATGAGGTCGTAATTGCCAGACGTACTTCGACAAACTACCTCATCAAATGGGGTGTCTTCAACCAACAAATCGTAAGCAGTTGCTTCAACTTGATATTTGTCGACACCGCTCGCCATAGTGGCATTACCTTGGGGATCGAGGTCAACAACCAATATCTTGCGTTTTGTCGCCGCCATTGATGCTGCTAAATTAATGCAAGTTGTTGTTTTTCCTACGCCGCCCTTCTGGTTGGCAATTGCTACGATTCTACCCACTATGGCCTCGCTGATTATCCCTGACGCGATAAAGTTACTAGATGACGCTCTCCATCAAGCTCTGGTACTTGCAAAGCTTTAATGTCTGTCACTGAACACCATTCAGGTAACAGGTCGATTTCGTCTCTAGGATGTTGTCCCTTAAGAGCCAAAAATACACCGGATTGCTCTTTAGGTAAATGGTGACACCACTCTACCATGTCTGTCATTGATGCAAATGCACGACTGAGCACTGCATCAAACTTTTCTTCAGGTTGAAACTCTTCAACACGACTTTGAACCGGCACAACGTTGTCGATACCCAGCTCATGAATCACCTGTTTGATAAAACGAATACGCTTACCCAGGCTATCTAGCAAGTAAAACTCGCAGTCAGGATTCATGATTGAGAGCGGAATCCCAGGAAGACCAGGGCCAGTGCCAACGTCAATAAAGCGCTTACCTTGTAAGTGAGTGCTAACAATGATGCTATCTAAGATATGTTTCACCATCATTTCTAGTGGATCACGAACCGACGTTAGGTTGTACGCTTTGTTCCACTTATTGAGCAACTCAACGTAGCCTACCAATTGGCCACGTTGTTTTTCAGATACTTCTAATTCAGTCTGGCCAATCAGGTGATCCAGTTTCTCGCGTAATGCGCTCATTATGCTTCCTCACCTTTTTTTAATAGGCCATGCTTTTTCAGGTAAACCAACAAAATTGAGATTGCTGCAGGTGTGATACCTGAAATACGAGAAGCAATACCAATAGAGTCTGGCTTAGTGGTTGTCAGTTTTAGAACCACTTCGTTAGAAAGCCCCTTCACCTTGCTGTAATCGATATCAGCAGGCAGTTTGGTGTTTTCATGACGCAGTGATTTTTCGATTTCATCTTGTTGGCGCTGAATGTAGCCTTCGTACTTCACTTGGATCTCAACTTGCTCAGACGCTTGTTGATCTTCCAATGCTGGGCCAAAACGATCCAATGCCGTGAGCTGTGAATAAGTCATTTCAGGACGACGAAGAAGATCTTCACCACTCGCTTCGCGAGACATTGGTGTTTTTAGGATCTGGTTTAATGCACCGATGTCTTCAGACTTTGGATTAATCCAAGTTTCTTTCAGACGTTGACGCTCCTTCTCCATGTTGTCCATTTTTTCGTTGAAACGTGCCCAACGCGCATCGTCAACAAGGCCAAGTTCACGAGACTTCTCAGTCAATCGGATATCAGCGTTATCTTCGCGAAGCAACAAACGGTATTCCGCACGAGACGTAAACATACGGTAAGGTTCTTTAGTGCCCATCGTTGATAGGTCATCAATAAGAACGCCCATGTAAGCTTGGTCACGACGTGGGCTCCAGCCTTCTTTGCCTTGTGTAAACAAACTCGCATTCAGACCGGCCATTAAGCCTTGTGCTGCCGCTTCTTCGTAACCCGTTGTACCGTTGATCTGGCCAGCAAAGAACAGACCCTTGATAAACTTGGTTTCGTAAGTCAGCTTAAGATCGCGAGGGTCAAAGAAATCGTACTCAATCGCATAGCCTGGGCGAACGATATGAGCATTTTCAAAGCCCTTCATAGAGCGAACGATTTGAACCTGTACATCAAACGGCAGACTGGTTGAGATACCGTTCGGGTATAGCTCATGTGTCGTTAGACCTTCAGGCTCAATAAAGATTTGGTGGCTGTTCTTGTCAGCAAAACGCATCACTTTGTCTTCAATCGAAGGACAGTAACGAGGGCCAATACCTTCAATCACACCCGCGTACATTGGGCTGCGATCAAGATTGGCACGAATAACGTCGTGTGTATTCTCGTTGGTATGCGTGATGTAACACGGGATTTGACGAGGCTGTTGCGCTCGGTTACCCATGAACGAGAAAACAGGGGTTGGGTTATCACCGTGCTGAACTTCAAGCTCAGAAAAATCAACGCTACGTGCATCGATACGTGGCGGTGTACCTGTTTTCAGGCGATCAACTCGGAATGGAAGATCACGAAGACGGTCAGCCAGTGCGATCGATGGTGGATCACCCGCACGACCACCAGAAGAGCTCTCCATACCAATATGGATCTTTCCGCCTAGGAATGTGCCTACAGTCAATACCACAGCATCTGCGCGGAACTTAAGGCCCATCTGTGTCACCACACCCACCACTTGATCTTGTTCAACGATCAAATCATCAACCGACTGTTGGAATAAAGTCAGGTTTGGTGTGTTTTCAAGAACGTTACGAACAAACGCTTTGTAAAGCGCGCGGTCAGCTTGTGCACGAGTTGCACGAACCGCAGGGCCTTTTGATGCGTTCAATGTTCTGAACTGAATACCTGCATGATCAATAGCTTGCGCCATTAATCCACCCATTGCATCGACCTCTTTTACCAAGTGGCCCTTACCGATCCCGCCAATGGCTGGGTTACAAGACATTTGTCCTAATGTATCGATATTATGAGTAAGTAATAACGTACTTTGACCAGTACGTGCAGATGCGAGTGCGGCTTCCGTTCCTGCATGGCCACCACCAACAACGATGACGTCAAATTTTTCGTGATAAAGCATGAACCGACCTCAGGTATTCAAACGTTTTCTAGACTGATAAAAAGGAGCGATATTCTACCTGTTTTCATAGCCTGAGAAAACGTTTTTGGAATTTTTCGAGAAAGCTGTTTTTAATTAATATAGATAAGATCTTTAAGGAGATCTTTTATTAGATCTATTATTAGGATCGAGGTGGTCTGTGGATAAGTCGAAAATGATCAACGAGATCATGGATCTTTTTTGGATCAAATGATGTGATCTAACTTTGATCAGGATGAGGATTAGCTGGGATCAAAATGGCTACTTATTCACAGGGGGAAATTGGCTTAAAACTTGTTATTTGGATAACTATAGGTTAATCACCGTATATGTATGATCTTATCCACAACGAAAATCGAAAATAAATCGCTTATATTCGATATTTTTGAAAAAAAGTTATTCACAATCACGATATTCGGAGCCAAAAAAAGCGGCATAAGCCGCTTCTGGGAAGAAAAGAGAGGTTAAAACTGGTCGCTATGATCGTTAAACCATTCTTCTGCAGCATCTTCAGGTACCGGAGTTTCTAATACATCGATGGTAAAACAAGCTGAAATCGGTTTTGCACCGAGGTTTTCCAGTTGGCTGTGGACGGATTTCCCGGCCAAACAGAAGGTATCGTAGCTTGAATCGCCAAGCGCCACGACAGCAAAGCGAACTTGGTTTAAGTCTGGAGACTGTTGGGTTAATGCGTCGATAAAAGGCTTAATATTGTCTGGAAACTCACCCGCACCATGAGTTGAAGTCACCAATAACCAAAAGCCCTGTTGTGGAATATTATCGTACTCAGGCTGATTATGTAGGGTGATCTCATGACCTTGTTCTTCAAGAAGATCATTAAGGTGATCGCCAACGTATTCGGCGCCGCCTAGGGTGCTGCCTGTAATAATGTGGATCATTAAACTGTCCTTACTAAAGAAAAAGGCCAGCATTAGCTGGCCTTTAAAGGTTATTTACCGATACAGAAAGAAGAGAAGATACGACCTAAAAGATCGTCTGAGCTGAACTCACCCGTGATCTCATTAAGGTGCTGTTGAGTGATACGAAGCTCTTCCGCTAAGATCTCTCCAGCCATATAGCCTTCAAGTTGTTGTTGGCCAATATCCAGGTGCTCAGAGGCGCGTTCTAGGGCGTCTAAGTGGCGACGACGCGCCATAAATCCACCTTCATGACCACCAGCAAAGCCCATGCAATCCTTAAGGTGGCTGCGCAGAGCATCAACACCTTGGCCTGTTTTCGCAGATAGGCGGATTAGGGTTGGATCGTTCACATGGCAAATGCCCAGCTCTTCACTGGTTTGATCCGCTTTATTACGAATTACCGTCATACCGATGTTATTTGGTAAACGATCAACGAAATCTGGCCAGATATCTTTCGGGTCAGTTGCGTCTGTTGTCGTGCCATCCACCATAAATAAAACTCGGTCAGCCTGAGCAATTTCTTCCCAAGCGCGTTCAATACCGATTTTTTCGACTTCGTCAGACGCATCACGTAGGCCTGCGGTATCGATAATGTGCAGTGGCATACCGTCAATATGGATGTGCTCACGCAGTACATCACGTGTAGTACCGGCAATGTCGGTCACAATCGCTGACTCTTTGCCAGACAGTGCATTCAATAGGCTCGATTTCCCCGCATTTGGGCGACCAGCAATTACCACCTTCATACCTTCGCGCATGATGGCACCTTGGTTGGCTTCTTGGCGCACGGCTTCCAGGTTGTCGATGATAGCCTGTAAGTCAGCACTTACTTTACCGTCAGCTAGGAAATCAATTTCTTCTTCTGGGAAGTCGATAGCCGCTTCAACATAGATTCGTAGGTGAATCAGTGAATCGACCAACGTGTTAATGCGCTTAGAGAACTCACCTTGTAGTGACTGAAGCGCTGATTTTGCCGCTTCTTCTGAACTTGCATCAATCAAGTCAGCAATCGCTTCAGCTTGGGTTAAATCCATTTTGTCGTTCAAGAAGGCACGCTCTGAGAACTCGCCTGGACGCGCAGCACGTACGCCTGAGATGGTTAGGATGCGCTTGATGAGCATGTCCATAACCACTGGGCCGCCGTGGCCTTGCAGCTCTAACACGTCTTCGCCAGTGAACGAATGTGGGTTAGGGAAGTAAAGCGCGATACCTTGGTCGAGCTCGATGCCATCGGCCGATTTAAAAGGCAGGTACTCAGCGTAGCGAGGCTTAAGTGTTTTTCCTGTTACTTCTAGGGCAACCTGAGTCGCCAATGGGCCGGAAACGCGGATAATACCGACGCCACCACGGCCGGGCGCGGTCGCTTGAGCAACAATCGTATCTGTAGTCATAGGTGTGCCTGCTAGCATGTGAAAGCCAAAAAGGGGCGTTCACGATTAATCAATTAGCTGAATTGTAATCAGCTAAAAACAAAAAGGCGACCTTTTGGTCGCCTTTCTTTATCTCTTTCTATTATCGAACTTACTTAGAATGTAAGCCTTTCTTTTCCAGCGCGCGGTAGATAAGCGTTTGCTGAATCAGAGTTACGATGTTCGATACTAGCCAGTATAGAACCAGACCTGAAGGGAAGAACAGGAAGAAGAATGTGAACATAACCGGCATAAAGGTCATGATCTTCTGCTGCATTGGATCCGTTACAGTTGTCGGGCTCATCTTCTGGATTAGGAACATTGAAGCACCCATCAGAAGTGGCAAGATGTAGTATGGGTCTTGTGCTGAAAGGTCAGTAATCCAACCGAAGAACGGTGAGTGACGCAGTTCAACAGACTCCATTAGTGCCCAGTATAGCGAAATGAAGATAGGCATTTGCAGAAGGATAGGTAAACAACCACCTAGTGGGTTTACTTTCTCTTTCTTGTAAAGCTCCATCATTTCTTGGCTCATGCGTTGACGGTCATCGCCAATACGCTCACGCATTGCAGTCAGCTTAGGCTGAAGCATACGCATTTTCGCCATAGACGTGTACTGAGCTTTCGTTAGTGGGTACATAGCGCCACGAACGATAAACGTTAGACAGATGATCGCTAGACCCCAGTTCACAACGATGCCTTGAATGAACGAAAGCAGAGTATGAAGAGGTTTAGCAATGAACCATAACCAACCGTAGTCAACTACTAGATCTAGGTTAGGTGCAGTCTCAGCCATTTGGTCTTGAAGTTTTGGACCAACCCAAAGCGTTGCTTTGAAGCTCGCTTCGTCACCGTTAGCGATGGTTTTGTTCGGCATACGAACACCGATGTCGCCAAGGTTACCGATTACACGAGTGTAAAGGTTGCTGCCCGCTTCGTCGCGTGGGATCCAAGCACTTGCAAAGTAGTGCTGAATCATCGCTGCCCAACCTTGACCGTTTGCTAGGTTAAGAGACAGGTTACGATCTTGCATGTCGTCGAAGCTGTATTTTTTGTAACGCGTATCTTCCGTAGAGTAAGCACCACCACGGTAAGTTGGCATTGTTAGGCTACCGCCGTCATCCATAACGTTTTGACGTAGGTGAGCGTACATGCCGAATGTCGCGTTGTTACCAGAGTTGTTGATTACATCGTATTCAACGTCAATCGCGTAGCTGCCGCGCTTAAGTACGAATGTTTTTGTGTAATCAAGGCCGTTCGCTTGGTAAGTCATTGGGATGCGTAGTTCATCTTGACCTTCAGCTAGCTTGAAGCTGTCTGCTGAAACCGTGTAGCTAGGGCGGTTAGTGCTGCTTAAATCGATACCTTGAGGACCAACTAGACCGCTTTGAGCGATAAATTGGTGACCTGGTTCGTTTTTAAGAAGAACAAAAGTATCTTCTGAATCGAACTCAGCAGAGTAATCATTTAGGTTTGCTTTAACGACATCACCACCAACCGTATCAATTGACAGAGTCAGTACATCAGTTGTTACTGTGATAGTTTTTGCAGAAGCAACTTGACCAGGAGCTGGGTCTAGATCATCTGCATAAGATGGCGCTGGTAGGGTGCTGCCAGATTGTGCCTGCTCAACCGCTTGTGGTGCTGGGTTCTTAGCTACGTTCCATTGTTGGAAAAGTAGGAAAGAAACCAATGCCAATGCGATTAACAGGATATTACGTTGAGAATCCATCGTTATTTATCTCTGTCTTGTTTTTGGACTGGTGGAACGGGGTCAAAGCCCCCTTCGTTCAAAGGATGGCATTTTAATAGACGTTTGCCTGATAACCAACACCCTTTTACAAAACCGTGAGCTTTCAACGCTTCTATCGCATATAAAGAGCAGGTTGGAGTAAATCGGCAGCGTGGGCCGATGAGTGGACTAATAAACCATCTATAAAAATAGATGGGTATTAGCGCTATCCACGCGAAGGGCGAGACAGGCGAAGCCATAATTTGTCGAGTAGCTTGAACATTTCTTCATTGCTTAAATCTTGCGCGCTCTTCTTAGCGATTACAACAAAATCTTTGTTAGGAAGTTTGTGTTGAGTGTTACGAAAGCTTTCACGAGTAAGACGCTTGAATCGGTTACGACCAACTGCGGTTTTAATCTGCTTTTTCGGAACGGCTAATCCAAGGCGAGGATTTGAAAGAGAGTTATTTCGAGCAATGATGGTGAAATGAGGAGAGCCAGCTCGATGAGCTTGCTTGAAGACATTTTGATAATGTTCGGGAGTTAACAAGCGTAACTCCCGACCGAAGGCTAGCTTATTCAAAATAATCAAAGATTACTTAGAAAGACGCTTACGGCCTTTTGCACGACGTGCATTGATTGTTGCGCGACCGTTCTTAGTAGCCATGCGAGCACGGAAACCGTGAGTACGCTTACGCTTTAGAACTGTAGGTTGAAAAGTGCGTTTCATTTGTAATTACCTTACTGATCAGTAGTTTTAGGTTTTTGTTAAACCCGGCGTGGGCATTTTTTCTCTTCTTTATATAAGAAAGGAAAACCGACGCCTCTCAACAAAGAGGCGGAATTGTAATCACTGTCACAAAAAGTGTCAATGATTGGGTTAACTAAAATTCCGGTCGGGGGATTATACGTAGATTAACTAAAATCACAAGGATCCTTAGTCGATCCCAACCTTATTTAAGAATTTTTTTAATTTAGGATCCTGTGGATTACCAAAAATATCCTGTGGAGATCCCTGCTCGACAATATGACCGTCAGCCATGAAGATCACTCGGTCTGCGACTTCTCTAGCGAATTGCATTTCATGGGTAACCACCAGCATGGTTTGATGCTGATTTGCTAACTTTTTCATTAAGTTAAGCACTTCGCCAACCCACTCAGGATCAAGCGCTGATGTCGGCTCATCAAACAACAAAAGTTCAGGTTGTAGTGCCATTGCACGGCCAATTCCAACGCGTTGCTGTTGACCACCTGAGAGTGCTGCTGGGTAGCTATCGGCTTTGTCACCTAAACCAATATCATCGAGTATTTGTTGTGCTTTTTCATGAGCTTGCTGCTTCTTCCAGCCACGAACGGTAATTAAACCTTCGGCAATATTCTGTCTCGCGGTTTGGTGAGCGAATAGGGCATAGTTCTGGAACACAAAACCGGTCTTACGACGCAGTGCAAGCACCTCTGCTTTGGTGTGTTTCTGAGCATCGACATTAATATCATCAATCGAAATGGTGCCTTGATCGGCTTGCTCTAGAAAGTTCACACAACGCAGTAAGGTAGATTTACCAGTACCACTTGAACCTATGATGACAATTATCTCACCTTGCTTGATTTCTAGGTCGATCCCTTTCAAAACTTCGGTGTCACCAAACTGCTTGTGGATATTTTGTAATTTGATCATCGTACGTACGCCTTATTCAGTTTCACTTCGGCCCAAATTTGAATACGAGTGAGGATAACCACCACGCCCCAGTAAATCAGCGCGACCGCTAAGAAAGCCTCGAAGAAGCGGAAACTTGAAGAGGCTTCCATCTGGGCCTTAGCCATGATTTCGGCTACGCCTAAGGTGAATGCAAGCGAAGTCGATTTAATCATATCGATGAAGTAGTTCATCAGTGATGGCAGTGCCACGCGAGTTGCTTGCGGCAAGATCACTCGGCGCATTGCTTGGCTGGTCGTCATACCTACTGAAAGGCTGGCTTCCATCTGGCTGCGATCAATACCAATAATCGCCGCACGAATACTTTCAGCCATGTACGCGGCAAAGTGCAAGGTTAAACCAATCACAGCAGCGCTGAAGGCGTCTAAGCCCACCATCCACGGGAATACTTGTGGTAAACCGTAATAAAGGAGGAATAGCTGTACCAGCAGTGGCGTGCCTCGGAAGAAGCTAATATACAATTGACTTAGCTGGTCGAGTACTGGGATTTTGAATACACGAATGTTCGCCAGTATCAGAGACAAGATCAGAGCAAAGAACAAGCCCCAGATCGCCATCTCCATGGTGGTGCCCAGATACTTCAGCAGTATCGGCAACAGCTCTAGCATGTAATTAAAGTCAAATCCCATAATCTATCTCGTATTTTTATTGGAAGTGTTGTTATCTTTCGAAGTACGGTTATATCAGGCTTTTTAATCGGTGACACAAAAGCAAAAAGCCCACCGCTGTGTAAAGCAGTGGGCCTTCAATGGGGAAAGTGAGTAATTACTTCTGAGTAATGTCCGCACCAAACCATTTCTGAGAGATACTTTCTAGCGTACCATCTGCGCGCATTGCTGCTAATGCTTCATTTACTTCTGCTTGCAGTTTTTTACCGTTGTCGTTGTCAACGAAAGGCCAAGCGTTTTCAATTGTTTCGAATGGCTGGCCTGCTAGTTGTAATGGTAGACCAGTCTTCTTGATAAGCTCTAGTGCTGATAGGCGATCCATTACGAATGCATCTGCACGGCCTAGTGCTACATCATGTTCAATACCTGTATCGTAGGTCTTCACATTGATCTTGCCGTCTTTGTCGTAGCTGCGAAGCAGCTGTTCAAAGTTTGAGCCTAGGTTTACCGCAACTGTCTTGCCATCTAGGTCTTCGATGCCTTTGATGCTGTCATTACCTTTACGAACGGTAATCTGTGCGCCGTCTACTACGTATGGGTCTGCGAATAGGTATTTCGCTTTACGTGCATCCGTCATAGTAATTTGGTTTGAAATGGTATCGATTCGACCCGTTTCAAGAAGACCGAACAGACCAGAAAAGTTTGCCGTTACGTACTCAACCTTGTAGTCGTTACGCTTACCGATCTCATCCCATAAATCCACTTCAAAACCTTGTAGTTGGTCTTGTTTAACGAAAGTAAACGGGAAGTAGCGACCAGACATGCCGACTTTAACTTCAGTCGCGGCTTGAACAGTAGCAGCAGAGAGTGCGATAGCCGCAATTGCAGCCTTAATCCAGTTATTCATTTGGTAACTCCTTATATTTATAGGATTGGATGTTACTGGGAAAATGCACAATAGAATAAATAACCAGATGTTATTAACCATAACCAGATCGCATTCCTGATTTGGGGATAACTAGCAAGGATCCGGGCATAAGTGGATCGTTATGTGAGTAAATTAGGGGCAAGATGTGTGGATCCACCGATTAATTACAAATTTATTGTGAATAACTTGGATCTTATTCACTGGATCTGTGATCAATTGCTGGTGATCTGACTTATCAACAGGTAAAATTAGCAGTCATTTCATATTACTTAAATAGAGTGGGGGCACC